>UQBJ01000001.1 GCA_900539255.1 uncultured Campylobacter sp.
GGGGGGGAACACCTTTGCGCCTAAATTTGGCTGGCAAAAAGAGTATGCAAAAACGCTAAAAATCTTTACCCAAAAAGTCAAAGAAAGACTTGAAATTTTAACACAAACTCCGTAAATTCACGCTATTTTGATGGATTTAGCAGCAAATTTTTTTAAAAAATTCAAAAAATTCACAGCGTGGCTTAAAATTTTAAATACTCTTTTTTAAAACATTGTCTGCCATACTGATAAAATTTTGTTATATTGAATGATATTTTTATCGTATTGAAAAATGTTGTCATACTGACTTGTCTTGCCGACTTATTTGTCCCTTGTCATACTGAGCGCAGCGAAGTATCCATAAAATCAAAGCGTGATTTTAGTGCTTTAAGGTATATCTTAAATTCTATGGATTTTTCGCTCGTTTTACTCGCTCAAAATGACAAAATCAACCTTGTCATACTGACTTGTCTTATCGTATGGATGCAATTTGTCATACTGAATTTTACAGAGCAGAGTGAAGTATCTATAAAATTCAAAGCGTATCTTAAAATCTTTGGATTTTAGCCTTTGCCGAAGTATCCAACCCAAAACATAAGATAAATTTAAAAAATGTGAAATAAATTTAAAAGTAGGTAATTTGTTAAATTTAAAGAAATTTTAATTTACGGCAAGTGGATTGCCGCACCTTGCTTTCGCAAAGCTCACAATTAGGCAGCTTATTATTTTGCAGCTACGCTATACAAAATTTAAGGCAACAAAGTGGGCAAGTTGCGCCCAGCATTTGCATTAAGCAAAAAAAGCACAAAAGCAAGGTGAGTTTTTACGCCACAAGCGACATAAAAGCGCTCAAAAACACGGCAAAAATTTGGCTTGGGGAGTGATTTACAAAGCTAATTTCGCCTTTTATACTCATCATAGCTAAATTCGCGCGCCATTTCAAGCTCGCCATTTTGCCTTAAAAAGAGCAAATTTGGCAGCACAACCCCGTTAAAAGTCGTGTTTTTTACTATGCTGTAATGGGCTTGGTCTAAAAAAACCACCTTGTCGCCGATTTGCAAAGGATTTTTAAAGGCGTATTCGCCCATTATATCGCCAGCTAAACAGGTATTGCCTCCAAATAAATACGCAAATTCGCCATTTTTAAGGCTTGAAACCTGCTCGCCCTCCCTTGTAGCAATGATTTTAGCATTTGCTACCTCGCTCGTGTAAGGCATTATGATGGTATCAGGCATATGCGCCTCGCTTGAAGTGTCTAAAATGGCTATGTCCTTTTCATTTCGCACTATGTCAATCACGCTAGCAACCAGCACTCCAACCTCCCAGCCCACAGCCTCGCCCGGCTCTAAAAACACCTGCACGCCAAATTCATCGGCAAAGCCCTTGCACAAGGCGATGAGCTTGTCTGTGTCATAGCCTTTTTTTGTGATATGATGTCCGCCGCCAAAATTCACCCATTTCATTTTGGGTAAAAATTCGCCAAATTTTGCCCTAAATTCAGCCAAAACAAGCTCCAAGCTCTCAGCACTTTCCTCGCACAAGGCGTGAAAATGAAGCCCGCTTACCGCGCTTAAATCGGCATTTTGCAAGTCTTTTGCCAAGATACCAAGCCTTGAAAACCGCCCACAAGGGTTGTAAAGCTCTTTTGGGGCAACTGAAAATTCCACATTGCAGCGAAGTCCGATTTTGACATTTGCGCGCAAAGCCCTGTCCTTAAAGCGCTCAAACTGCGTCAAAGAGTTGAAAACGATATGGTTTGAAAGGGCTAAAATTTCATCGATTTCGCCGTCTTTGAAAGCTGGGCTGAAAGTGTGGATTTGCTTTCCCATAAACTCGTGAGCGAATTTTGCCTCCCAAAGCCCACTGCACGCACAGCCGCTTAAATACTCGCCCACGATTTTTAAGGCGGGGCTAAACGCAAAGCCCTTTAAGGCAAGCAGCACCTTTGCCCCACTTTTTTGCGCCACACTTGCCAAAAGCTCGCAGTTTCGCCGCAACGCACTCTCTTCGATGACATAGGCTGGGGTTTTGATTTGGTGTAGATGAGATAAAACTTGCATTTTCGCCCTTGAATTTTTGTGTGATTATAGCGAAAATTCTTAAATCTTGCTTGCGGGGCTGAATTTTTGATGATTTTGTGGTTTTAAAAATGCTTTGACAAACACACTCTCACGCAAATAAATTTCTTTGCTCACACAAACAAAACACACCACACAAAGCCTTAAATTTCACTCATTTGGCTTTGGAGCAAATTCTATTTCATAGCCTATTTGTGAGGCGAATTCAAAATTTTTTATCTTTTTAAAATCACTAAAAGCATCTCCTAAAAATTCGCCTGCGTTATTTTCAAGTTTTGCCGACAAATTAAAGCTAAATTCAGTAATGTTTTGAACCACACCACTCGTTTTTTCAGTGTTTTTAAAGACCCTAGATGAGATAGAGTCGCCTTGGAGATATTGTCTTACTTTCACGGCAAATTCTGGCGGTAAGGCTTGTATGTCTATACTTTGTTCATTTATATAATCTCGCAGTTTATTAGGACTATAATGCACCAACTCTTTTCCTTCTTCGATACTTTCTTTTTTGTGGGCTAGGTCAATTTCTTTTTTTGTCTCAAATTTTATATTTATAGTGCCATTTCCGTGTGTTTGACCAAATTTAAAGAAAGATTTAAACTTTGACAAAAAGGTTTTTTTATCTTCTTTTTTGATTTTGATTTCAAAGTCGCTTTTATATGATTTAGCGCCCATTTTGCAAGCAAGGTCATACATTACACTTGACAAATCCTTGCGATAAAGTTCGTCAAATTCGTGCGTGGGATAATACACATTTTTGTATATATAGCTTGGCGTTAAAAGGATAGTTTCGCACTTTTCAAGGCTGATGAGACTGCCGTTTAGCTTTTTTACAACCTTATCTTGCAAAGTCTTAATATTTGTCGGTTTAATTTCCTTTCCAACTAAATTTTTAAGCTGTGTGGGATTGTTTTTAAAAAGCTCCTCACGGACATCATCTACGGCTAAAATCACCTCATCACTCATATTTACTCCCTTTTTAATTTATAACAACAAGCACTAATGCTACGCTCACAAGCACAGCCAAGCACAAGGTTAGCATTTGTTTTTTACGCTTTTTTTGATAAAGCCCAAAAAGTTTTTCCCATTTCTCATAGTCAAGCCCCAAAGCATTTATAGTGCTTTGCACAAGCTTTAAAGAAGTGCCTTTGTCCCACACGATAAGAGCGGTGCGAATTCTACCCAAATCATCTTTTTGCGGGTGATAAATGTTGCAAAAGAATTTATTTGAGCGTATCTTTTGAATTTGCTCTTTGTCGCTATATTTTATTTTATCCACCTCATCAAAGATATTTTCTGCGCATTTTCTTGCCTCATCGCCACTAAGAATTTGCCCATCAAGGACTACGACATTGTTTTCGTCTCTTTTTATAGCTTGTATCATCGCACTTATCATTAGGATACTCCCTTGATGAAGTCCTCCACTTCACTTTTGGCTTGGCTGTTGTTTATAAGCTGAAAAATTTGACAATACATTATATCTTTTAATTCTTGCTTTATGCTTTGTTCTTTTTGCTCATCAATCTTGTCTTTATGAGTTCCCAAAGCTACGCATTGAAAGCCTCTTTTATCTGCTTCTATTTTAATAGCTTCAATGATGGCTTTGTGTTTTTTGCTATAATCACTTGCGTCAAAAACATAGATTTCCAAGACCTTATTTTTATGCTTTTTGGCAAGCTTGTTTTTAAGATCTTCTATCTTTTTTTTGTTATAAGCAGCTCCTTCTGTATCGGTAAATCCATATTTAAGATTTGCGATTTTTACTTCCAAAGCATTTTCTTTGTTGCTTGGAGTTCTTTTGCTTTCAGACTCTTTAAGCATTTCATTGTCTTTAAGTCTTAGCACTTCAAGCAAGGTCGTTTTGCCTACGCCACTTTCACCACTGAGAAAAACAATTTTATCTTTTCTAGTGATAATCCGATAAGCTGCTTTTCCCGCAAGCACTCCTCCCGTTAGCCCAAGCAAAATATATATTGCCCACGCAAAAAACAATGGTAAAGGCATAATATCCTCCTAAAAATTTAATTTCCCAAAGTTATGGCTTTGGGTTCAGTAAGTGCTTAAATTCTACTCACTTTTTTTAAACACTTAAAAACAAGGTGCTGAATTTAAGCTAAATTCAGCACGCAAACACAAACTAGACTTTTGCCTCTATGACATTATCATCTCAGGCAAAGCATCACCGAGCAGCTTGTTCTTTCTTAAAAAGCTTCTTGAAAAAGTTTATAACCTTGTGGTGCAATCGTAGAGTTACTTTGTAACTTTTTTCTAAGCTTTCATAGATATGTTGGAATTCACTATATATTTCAAGGACTGCATCTTGCGTATCTTTGACTTCGTTGCCCAAGCTGTAAATCGCATTGGCACTATTTCTCGCTCTATTGTTGAGAATTTCAAATTGTTCCCTTGAATACTCTTGTAAATTTCCTACTCTATTGTCGAGAATTTCAAATTGCTCATTTGAATACTCTTGCAAATTTCCTAATCTATCATTGAGAACTTTCAATTGTCTCTTTGAGGCTTCTTTTATTCCCTGAATCATAGCAGCAGTCATTGCGGCATTAGTTAGAATCAAGAAATTAGCAAACGCTTCATTAGCTTTATCTAGTTCTTGTTTTCGGTCAAATCTGAGATCAGTCAATTTGTTGTATTCTCTTTGCATTCTTAGCTCTTTTTCCATTTTATTTTCGCCATCACCAAAAATACGAGAAAGCAACGGGTCATCTTCGACTTCATCCATTTCTTTGGTTAAAAGCTTGGCTTTTATTTGAGCAACGGCAAATTCAGTCTCTTTTTGAACGATAGCATTAGAAAGCGCATTAGCGGTTTCTTGTATCTGCCACTCACTATTTGGCAAGCTCAACTCACCACGCCTGAGTTTGTTGAGAGTATCAACGATATTTTCGCTTTTGATACTTTCAATTTGTATTTGTGGAATGTTTGTTTGTTCTTGCATTTTATTCTCCTTTTTGCAAATTTAAAAGTTTTTGGAGGCTTTCATCATAAGCCTTGCGGGCTTTGTCGATTTCGCCTTTGATTTGCTGAAAGCTTTGCTTAAACCAGCCTGACGCATTTTGATAATGCGTTATCTCATTTGTCTGCGCCATCACTTGCGTGTTGGACGGTATAAGCTGAGAGCCTTTGCGCCGTATCATCAAGGCTTTTTCTAGCGGATATGATTTAAGCACGGATTTGATGATTTTCTTGCTTTTATCAAGTATCCTTTCAAGCTCTTGGGCTGTTTTGTTTGCTTTCCACCATTTTTCAAAGCGCGACAAACGCTCGCTAGTCGTAAGCTCTGTGGATTTGTAGATTGCAACCAGCTGTTCGTCTTTGTTGAGCGATTTAAGCACTTGTTGCCATTGCTGCATAGTGGTAAATTCAGCCTCATCAAGCTCTTCTTGCAGGGCTTTTGATATTAAATTCACCTCATTAAGCTCAAACACATACAAGATAAACGCTCCGCCAAATTGCATATTAAGCACATTTGCGTCCTCCTTATCCAGCAACGCCTCCTCGTTGGAGTCGTTTTCAAGTATGATTTTAGCGAATTTCGCAAAGCAAAATTCATCTATCGCCTTGAAAATATACTCCTTTATGCGCTTTGAAAAAGCCTCCAAGCGCGCCTTGCCTTTCTCATCAAGTGATGAATTTGTGGCAAGTTCCACAAACTCTTCTCCCTCTTGAACCGTAAATTTGCGTTTGAGCATTTCTCCTATTAAATGCTCAAAATAATCAAACTCGGTGTTTTCATCTGCCATTTTTTCTCCTTGTGTTGAAATTTATCAGTTTGCACTGAGCAAAAACTTGGGGTAAAAATATGAAAAAGCCTTGTGTAAGGCTTGAAATTTGAGATAAATTTATAAAATGCTTTGAATTTACAAAATGCCTTGAATTTTGAGTGAAAATATCCGTTATTTTTAGACAAAAGCCCGAATTTGTCATACTGAGCGCAAGCGAAGTATCCAAAAATGGCAAGTTTTCTTGTAATTTGTGTGGATTTTTTTGCTGCGGCTTGCACCTTGCAACCCGTTGGGTCGCTACGCTCAAAATGACAAGACGAGCAAAAAGATTTAAAAAATTGAAAAAATAAATTGCAAATAAAAAGCTGACTAACGAGAGAGAGAGAGAGAGAGAGAGAGGTCCCGCCCAAACACTGCTACCATTTTCGCCTTGCTTGCTTTGCTCGCTTCGCCCGCAAACACTTGCCACACTAAATTTGCTACGCTTGCTTTGCTGTGCCATTGAATTTTGCCACGCTGTGCCGTTTCGTTTTCAAATTCGCCACGCCACGCTGTGTTGTGCTTTGCTGAATTTATAACGCCTTGCCACGCAACACCGCACGCCAAATTTTCGCCCCAAGCGCAAGGCGCAAGCACCGCCACGCTCAAAGGCGTTGCGTTAAGATGACACAAAGCATTAGCAAAAGCCACAAAATTTGCTTTCAAAGGCTCGTCCTTTTTTAAATTCTCTAAAAATTGATTTGTAGATTATAACCTTTTTAAGCTGAATTTTTACCAAAATTTTGAGAAAAATTTTGAAAAAATTTGCAAATTTCATTTAAAGGCTTTGAAATTTAGTGTTTTTTGGCTTGCTACGCTGTTTTTTAGAAAAAACGGCTTGCAAAGTGCAAAGCAAAAAATCTCAAACATTTGTCATTTTGAGCGTAGCGACTAGGCGGGTTGTAAGGCGCAAGCCGCAGCAAAAAAATCCACACCACTGCTGTCATTTTGAGCGATAGCGAAAAATCCACAAATTCTATATTTAGTAGTCCATTCTTCGTGTTTTGTGTAGATACTTCGCTACGCTCAGTATGACAAATTTTAAGATTTGTGGGTTGCCACGCAAATTTTTGAAAAATGTGCAAATTTTACTTTTAAAAGGCTTTGGAATTTAACTTTTTTCGCAAAAAGCCACAAGGAAAATTTACTCAAAAATTTACTCGCTAGTCTTTGAAAAGATTTTGTAAATTTTTCATCGCCTCTTCGCTTGAAATCTCGCTCTTTTCGCCGCCAAGCTCTTTAAGCTCTATCTCAAAGCCCGTAAGCATCGAAGCTAGACGAATGTTAATCCCGCCCTTGCCTATGGCTTTGCTCTTTTGCTCGGTATTGAGCGTTACGATAGCCTTTTTTTCGGGGGTGTCAGCCTTGTTTTTTGATTTTGCTAAATCCTGCAAATTTAAGTCGCTTTTGCCGTCCAAATTCGCCAAATTTTCGCCCAAATTCAAATCATCTTGCGATTTTTCATCTTTTGCGCCCGCTAAACTTAAATTTTCAGCGCCCTGCGCCTTGTCTATGCGCTCAATCCGCACAGAGCTTATCATCGCAGGGGCGAGTGCGCGGGTGATGAGCAAGGCTGGCTCTTCGCAAAACTCGATACAATCGATATTTTCATTGTGTAGTTCCTTGCTTACTGCGTTTATCCGCACGCCTTTTTGCCCCACGGTTGCGCCCACTGCATCGACATTTGCGCTGTGTGATTTCAGCACGATTTTAGCGCGTTCGCCGGGGATTCTAGCCGCTGCAAAAACCTCCACATACCCGTCTTTTATCTCAGGCACCTCAGCTTCAAGCAAGGCGATTAAAAATTTAGGACTCGTGCGCGAAAGCTCCATTCTAATGCCGTTTTTGTCGGTATATACGCGGCGAATGACGGCTTTGAGCACATCGCCAACCTTGAATTTCTCGCCCTTTATGCGGTTTTTGCGGGGCAAAAAGGCGCGAATTTCATCAATCTCCACAAAGGTGTTGTCCTCGCTATCCACGCGCACCACACTTCCAAAGACCATTTGCCCTGTCATTTTTTGGTATTTCTCAAAAATCGTCTCTTCAAGCAACTGCTGAATGTTGTATTCTAGCTCTTTGTGCAAGGTATTAACCGCTGTGCGCCCCAAATTTTCAAGCACCACTTCATAAGTCAGCTCATCGCCTACCTCGACATCAGGGGCTTCCTCGCGCGCCTTGCTCAAAGCGATGAAATGTTCATTGTCCTCGCTAAGCCGCTCGTCATCATCGCTGATGATGAGTATCTTTTGAAAAAGTTGCAGATTTTTAGGCTCGACAAAAAACTCATACTGCTCGCCATATATCTTTTTAGCGGTGTTTGTGAGCGCTTTGATGACCTTTTCCCTTACAGCTTCGAGCTTTAAATTTTTCTCGTTCGCTATGGACTCGATGATATCGCCGATTTTTTCCATTTTAATGCCCTTTGTTTGATTTCAAAAAGTTAGAGTAAAATTATAGCGAAAATTTCTAATTTTGAGTAAAAATCGTGCCGCCCCTTTGTTTTTTTTCAAGCAAAAACGCTCGCGCCACGCTTAAATCAAAGCCACTTGTGAGAAACATTTTTTTTCCAGCCCTCAAAAGCATATCAGCTGCTCGAAGCTTGGTTACAATCCCACCCGTGCCGTGTTCGCTGCCTGCTTTTGCCTCGCCTTTAAGCAAAGTTGGCTCGATGAAACAAACACGCTCAAAACGCTTTGCGTCCTTAAATTCAGCAGGATTTTTGTCGTAAAAGCCGTCTATATCGCTTAAAATCACAAGCATTTGTGCGTCAAAGTGCAGTGTGGCTTTGGCTGAAAGCGTGTCGTTGTCGCCAAAGATAATCTCATCGCAAGAAAGCGCGTCATTTTCGTTGATGATGGGCAAAATGCCTCGCTTTATCATCGCATCAACAACTCTTTTCGTGTGTTCTATGGCTTTTTTAGAGCTTAAATCAGCTCCCGTGAGCAACACCTGCCCGCCAAGCCTGTTAAAATGGGCTAGAATTTCATTATAAGCACTCATCAAATAAGGCTGTCCTATGGTAGATAGCACTTGGCGGTTGAGCGGGTCTTTTCTGTCTATGTCAAGTTTGGCTCGTCCTGCTGAAATGGCGGCTGAGCTAACTAAAATCACTTCATTTTCCCGCATAAGCTCGTTTATAAGCGATACAAGTGCGCGCATTCGCTCTAAATTTAGGCTTTCCTTGTCGCTAATGCTCGTAGAACCTACCTTTATGACTATCCTTTGCATTTTACTCCCTTTGAAAAACGCTATTATAGCACATTAAAGCCCAAGTTTTACAAGCTCAAATAAATTTTTTATCTCATCATCATCAAAGCACGAGCAGTTCTTGCTCTCATAGAAAATTTTAAGCTTTTTTTCGCTAAATTCAAAGCCCACACCACAACCCTTGTGCGCTGGTAAAAAGGCTCTTAACAAGGTAATCTCTCCGCTTATGCGCTCATCACAGGCAAAGCAAGTAAAATCCTTATGCAGCCTCCCCTCAAATTCAAGCAAATTCGCGTAAGCATCGATGATGACACGCAGTGGATTTTGCTTTTCAAAACGCCTTATGCACTCATCAAGTAGCTCAAAATAAAAGCTCTCGCAGCTTTCTACATCTTTTAAATGCCTATACACAAGGCGCACAAACTCTTGCCACACCAGCATTTTGTCCCTATCTAAAATCCACGAAAAGCCCAAATGCAAGGTATCTTTAAGGCGTGGCAAAAACGAAAGGCTGTGTTCTAGCTCAAAGTCGATTTTATAACCGCTCAAAATCAAGCCGTGCCGCAGTCCGTAAAAGCGGTAGCACTTATGAACGCCCTTTTGGCTTAAAATATAAACGATTAAATCCTCATCACGCACCCTTTGCGTGTGTAAGATAAAGCCTTGCATTGATTGCCCTTAAATTTAGCAAATTTTTGTGGAATTTATAGCAAAACGGCGTAAATGGCTTTTAATTTTGTGCTGTTTTAAAGATAAATTTAAAGCCTTGCCTTTACAGACAAGGCTTTACGCTATGATAAGAGTTGTCCAGCATAAAGTATAAACATACGCAGGGCAAACACGCCTATCATCACGGCAAGTGAGTTGAGTAAGATGAAATTCACCTTGTAAGCGTGGTTTTTAAGTGCTGTTAAGGCAATAAGCGTAGGCGTAGCGATACCAAGCCCGATGACACCAAGCCAAAAGACAAAAGCCCACGAACCACTGCTTAAACTAGCAACTGCAACGATAGCCTTATCGCCGCCTTGAAAATAAAGCCCCAAAAACAAGGCACAAAGCAAAAGAAGCTCTATGGGTATGACGCGCAAATCAGCCATAAGAAGCGTTTTGGTGTTGTCCTTTGAAATGTCCTTTGAAAAGCACAAAATTCCAAAGAAAATGCAAGCAGCAATCCCGCTTGAAATCCCACTTGCCAAAAAGAGTATGGGCAGAACCGGGCTGTTAAAAAGCGGATAGGTTTGAATGGCTGAAAGCAAAAAGCCCGTATAAACGCCCACACCAGCGGCAAGCACAAAGATAAATCTTCCAAGCCACAAGGATTTGCTTTCTAAAAAGTCCAAAATTGTAGCGCATTTTTTAATGAGCGCGCCCAAAAAGCCATTTTCAAGCGTTCTTCTAAAACGCAAAATCGCATAAATCACACATAAAGGCGTGTATAAAAGCAGCAAAATCACCCCAAGCGACATTACAGAACTTGCGTTGTAGTGGATAAAAAGCTGATAAAAGCTCAAAGGCTTTGTCAAATCAAAAACAAGTATCAGCAAGCCTACGATAATAGCCACAGGCGCGATAAGCACGCCTGCTTCTACAAAGGCGTCCCAAGGCTTTTTTTTGTTTGGATTAAGCCATTCAACGCTTAAAGCGCACATCATCGCCCCTGATGAAAGCCCCGCTAAAAAAAGATAAAGGGCAATCGCCCAACCCCAAACAAGCCCTAGCTCGTAACTTCCCCAAATCTCATTCATAGCTGATTCCTCCTTTGTTTTCTGGTAAAACAAAAAGTTTTGGTTTTGTTCCTAAATGTGCCTTGCGCGTAAAATGCGGTTTTTGCGCTAAAATTTGATGAATGCTATCATTTGGAGCGTTTAAATCCCCAAACACAAGCGCATCGGTAGGACACACGCTCACGCAAGCTGGCTCGCCTGAGATTTTCAAATGCGTGTGCTTGCAAAAATTGCACTTATCAGGCGTTTTGGTGATGGGATTTACATAGCGAGCCTTGTAAGGACAAGCAGCTACGCAGTATAAACAGCCTACACATTTGCCGTGGTCTATATCCACAATGCCGTTTTCATCGACAAAAGAAGCCTTTGTCGGACACACGCTCACACAAGGCGTGTTTTCGCACATTTCGCAAGAGTGTCGCTCAAATTTAAAGTGCAAATTTGGCGAAGTGCCGAAAGGACCTTTGATTTTCACTTGCAAGCGAAAAAAGCCCTCAGGGACATTGTTTTCGCTTTTACAGGCTATGGTGCAGCTTTGACAGCCTATGCACTTTTGCGCATCGTAAATCATTGCATATTTTGGCATAGTATCCTCCTAAATTTTTGCTATCTTAACACCTATGGTATGCACATCAGTGCCAGATACAGGCGAGATAGAGTGTGGTAAAAGCGCGCTTGCATTGACGCCTTTGTTGAAAGAGAGCTTTTGAGTCGCGCTTGTGTGCCCAAAGCCAAAATACCCAAAAAGAGTATCCTCTCTTATGCCCTTTGTCGGCAGCACCGTAGCGATTTGCTCGCCCACTTTGCTGGTGATTTTAATGCGGTCGTTTTTCTTTAAATTTAAACTTCTGGCGATTTTATCGTTTATCCAAACGGCATTATCGCTCATCAGTTCGTTAAGCCAAGGCACATTTGCGGTGTGTCCGTTTGTATGCACGGCAACCTTGCCTTGAATGAAATAAAATTCATCATTTTGTTTCATTTTAGGGTCATTATAATGCAACCCTCCGCGCCCGCAAGCTGCTTCAAGCTCTTCGTCAAAAAGCTCGATTTTGCCGCTTGTGGTTTTGCATTCAAGCACTTTGGCTAGCTCAAAGTCCTCATCGATGAATTCCTTTGAATTTGGATATTTTGCTAAAAACTGCTCCACGCTTGCCTTGTCTCTTGCTAAAAGTGGAATTCCATAGCTTACAAGCCCCTTATCCAAAATTTCAGCCATAGCCTCTGGCTCGTTTGCGGCTTGTTTAAAGCGATAATCTGTCATATCCTTGTAAGGAAAGGCTTGACTAAGTCCCATTTTATCAGCTAGTTCTTTCATTATTTGATACACAGGCTTTGTGTCGCCTATGGTTTCAACGGCTTTTTGACGCACTTGATAGCCCGGATTTTTGCTGTTTTTGCCGACAAATTGCTCATCTCTCTCCAAATAAGTGCTTTCAGGCAGCACTATGTCAGCATATTGTGCGGTGTCTGATAAATACACATCAATACAAACAACCAAATCAAGTGCCTTTAAAGCCTCAGCAACCTTGTTTGAGTCGTTGATAGTCATCACGGGATTTGAGCGCGTCATCACAATGCCGTGCAGCTTGTAAGGCTTGCCATCAAGCGCAGCGTCAAGGAATTTGCCATAAATTCCGCGAGTTTTAGCGATTTTGCTGAATTCTCCGCCCTTTATATCTACTCCGTCAATGCGTGGTGCTTTTGGGGCGTCTATCTTTGGCAAGGCACTGCCTTTGATTTCAGGGGCTATTTTTTCGCCTGCAAGTTTGTTGTAAAGGCTTGCACCTTTTGGGAAAAACAGCCCGCCCTTTGCTTCAATGTTGCCTATGAGCGCGTTTGCTATGGCTATGGCACGGCGAAATTCTATCTCTTCTGGCGTGTAAGTGGAGCGGTGTCCAAAGTCGATAATCGCCGCAGGAGCAGCCTGAGCGCACTCTCTTGCAAGAGAGACAATAGTCTTTGCTGGCACATCACAATGCGCTGACATAGCCTCAGGCGTGAATTCGCGCACGCTTTCTTTGAGCTTGTCAAAGCCTATGGTGTATTTTTCGACAAATTTTTTGTTGTAAAGCTCTTCATAAATGAGCGTATGCACGAAAGCGAGCATAAAGGCTGTGTCGCCACCGGGCTTTATGGGTATCCACTGGCTTGCCTTTGATGAAAGCACGGAAAATCTTGGGTCTAAGGACACAAGCTTACAGCCCTTTTGCAAGGCGGTGGCTATGCCACGAGCGTAGCTTATGACTATGCCTTCAAAGACATTATGCCCAAAATTAAGCATAAATTTAGCATTAGCAAAATCTCTTGCTAAATTTCCTGCTCCAAATACGCTTTTTAAGGCTGTGGCATAGCCTGATGGACAGGTGCTGCCGTGGTCAAAGATATTTGGACTGCCATAAGCGTAGGCAAATTGATTTAAAAAGCCTGATTCAAAGCCGCTTTTTGAAGCAAAGGCTACACTTTGCGCGCCGTGCTTGGCTTTTATGTCGTTTAGTTTTGTGGCGATATACTCATACGCTTCGCTCCACGAGATTTCTTTCCATTTGTTTTCACCCTTTTCGCCTACTCGCATTATGGGGCGGACAAGTCTGTTTGGGTCTTTGAGCTGATTTACCCCAGCGCCTCCGCGAGCGCAAACGGCTGCGCCTGTGCCTTTGGAGTAGGGATTGCCCGTGATGAAAACCTTGCCGTTATCATCAACCCTTGCTTGTATAGCGCACCTTGTGCTGCACATTTCGCAGATACTTGGCACAAAGGCGTGTGAGCCTTTTAGCTTTTCAGTAGAAAGTGCGCCCAAAGTCGCAGGACAGCTAAGGGCTAATGAAGACAAGCCTATGCCTTTTAAGAATTTTCGTCTATCAACACTCATCTTTTTTCCTTATCTTGCGTATTGAGAGTAAGGTAGCTTTGTGCGCTACCTTGCTTTAAATTTATGCACTATAAAAAGCGCAAAACTAACTTCATAATGGCGTAAATTTCACGCCTAAATTTGGCTTTTGTTTTAACTCTCAAAAGTCAAAATTCTAGCAGTTTGCCGTTTGGCTGTGCTTGTTTTGGCGAAATTTTCAAAGCTTAGCGCACTTGTGGTGCGTGCCTTTGGAAATTTCGCCAATCACGCCCATTGCATACACAAAGGCGAATTTAACAATACATCAAACCGCTCCTTTTGGTGCGCTAAATGCGGTTACTTCTGGCAATGTGCCTTTGAATTTTTCGATATTCACAAGCCCTGTGTGAGCGCAGTTGCCATTTGCTAGCTTGGAAGTTGGTATATCCATAGTCAGCACATTTGCGTTGCCGTATTTGCAAAGCCCTTTTTCATCAGGGTCATACCAGCCGCCCTCACAAAGTCTCACAACGCCTTGCATTATGTCATCGCTCACCACTGCACCTGCTAGCACTTGTCCGCGCTTGTTAAACACACGCACGACATCACCGTTTTTGACGCCTAGTTTTTTGGCGTCTTTGGTGTTGATGAGTATGGGTTCTCTACCTTGCACGGCGTATTTTTCGCGCAAAGAAGTGTGGCACATTTGAGAGTGCAAGCGGTTTTCTGGGTGATTTGTCAGCAAATGAAAAGGCGTAGCCTTGCTTGCCTTGCCAAGCCACTCAGCAGGCTCAAACCAAGTTGGGTGTGGCTTGCAGTCGTTGTATTTGTAGCTTTCGATTTTTTTAGAATAAATCTCAATCAACCCTGATTCTGTTCCCAAAGCGTTTAAAATCGGGTCTTCAACAAAGCTCGCAAAGCGCACAAAGTCTAAACTTTCGGCTGTGGCTTCAAATTCAAACGGCTGATTTTTCGCCCAAAAGTCCTCAAAGCTTGGCATAGGCGTAGCGTAAGCCTCGCCAAAGGCTTGTGTTTGTTTCAAAGCCCCGTTGTAGTAGTCTTTGATGAAGTCCATAGGCTGTTTGCCCCCGTCAGTAAAGGCTTTATACACGCTTTCTCCATACTCTTTACACAAATCAGCAAAGATAGTGTAGTCGTCTTTGCTTTCATCAACAGGCGCAACGGCTGCTTTCATCGGCACTATGTAGCGGTTTGAGTAGTCAGAACCCATAGTTATGTCATCTCGCTCATAAGGGCTTGTAACAGGGAAGACAATGTCCGCCATTTTGGCTGTTGGTGTCCAGTAAATTTCATTCACTATCACCGTGCGGGGTTTGCGCCACGCTTTGACATTTGTGTTGGTGTCTTGATGATGCACGAGTGGGTTGCCGCCGCTCCACCAAATCAAGTCCATATCGGGGTATTTGATGGTTTTGCCGTTGGTGTGTAGGGTTTTGCCCGGATTTAAAAGCGCCTCAGCTATGCGAGCAAGCGGGAAAGAAAAATTTGACGCATCTTGTAGCCATTCAGCACCTCCAAGCGCGGCTGTTTGTTTTGGCATACCTTGAAATTTACCATCTTTCCAAATTCCAACAGGTCCAGCCGTGATACCGCCGACTACGCCGCCCTTGCAAGTAGGCACGCCACCGCCAGAGTAGTGATAGCTAAGCCCAAAGCCGCCGCCCTTTGTGCCGATTTGCCCAAGCATACAAGCAAGGGTTACAAGCATCCAGTGCGGTTGCTCGCCGTGGTGCGCTCTTTGCATACCCCAGCCGCTCATTATCATCGTAGGGTTGTCATAAAGCGTTTCAGCTAAATCCTTAATCGTCTTTTCGCTCACGCCGCAAATTTTGCTCGCCCATTGTGGAGTTTTTTTAACCTTATCACTACCCTTGCCGTTAAGATAGGCTTCAAATTTGTCAAAGCCTGTGGTGTAGGTGTTGATAAAGTTGCGATTAACTTTCTTTCGAGCGATTAAATGGCTTGCCATACCCATCATCATCGCCACATCGGTATTTGGGCGCGGTTGGATTAAATCAGCGCTCAAAAATTTAGCCGTTTGCGTGCGAATAGGGTCTATGCAAATCACTTTGATTTCTTTGGCTTGTGCCTTTTTTTGCAGCTCTTCAAAGTAACTCATCGCCCTTTGGTCATCAGTAGTCCAAGCGATACGCAAGGTCGCTAGCGGGTCAGCACCCCAAATAACGACATTTTTTGAATTTGCTAAAATGTTGTCCCACGAAGTTTGTTGCTCATAAACCTCGATAGAACCTACCACATAAGGCATTATCACTTGGCTTGCGCCTGTGGAGTAGTCCCCCGTAACGCCCACAAAACCGCCCGTTACATTCATAAAGCGGTGCAAAAGCACGCGAGCGTTGTGAAAGTTGCCTGTGGATTTCCAGCCATAACTTCCAGCGCAAATGGCGTTGTCGCCCTTTTGTTTGCGCGTTTTTAAAAGCTCTTTTGCCGCAAGCTTAATGGCATCTTCATAAGGCACTTGCACGAATTCCTCTTTGCCACGAAGCTCAGGCTTTGGCTTGTCAGGGTTTGCAAGATAGGATTTTCGCACATAAGCGTGGCGCACGCGAGATTTGTAAATCATATCTTGGGTGTAATACCAAAGCGGATTGTCCGTCTTTTGGAATTTTTGCCAAGGCTCGCTTTTTACAACTCTGCCATTTTCAATGGTGAGCTTTAAAATGCCCCAGTGAGCCGCTGTGATGATAGAGCCGTTTTGCACAAGCCCAGAACTCATAGCTGATGAAGCCACTCCGCCGCACGCTGTAAGTGCTGGCATCAAAGGCAGTGCCACGCTTAGCCCTGCTGCTGTTTTTAAGAATTTTCGTCTGCTGTTTTGCATTTTTTCTCCTTTATGGTTTTTGTATGTCTTTTGAGTGTTTTTGTAAATACTCGATGATAAGCCAGCTGTCTTCTTTGGCTATGCCTGTGCGTGAAAGCATAGCGTTAAAAGTCGCTTGCCATTGATTTGCCCCAAATTCGCCCTCTTTGTGAGCGGTGTGGCAAATGCCGCAGTTTTCCATATAAGTGTTTTTTGCTCGAACGAACATTTCGTCTGTGTTAGCCACAAATTCGCCCTTGTCCGCCCACACTTCTATGCTTGCCTTGTCCCACTTGCCGCCTTGTCCTTTGGTGAGATTTAAGAGCTTTGGCGGGGTGTTTTTGCCAAAAGCTGCCACCATAACGCGCTGGCTATCGTTGTAGTAAAGCACGCTTGGTGCGGCGGGATTTACAAAGCCGCTGATTTTAAGCAGCACCTTGTCGCCCTCCGTTTTTAGCACCTCAAAGGCATTTGTGGGTAGTAACCTACCGACAGGCTTTGCGTCATTTTTGTCAAAATAAAGCGAAAGCACCTTGTCGCTATACACTTGCTCGCCAAACGAAAAGCTCACGCAAGCAAGCACTAACAAAAAGAACCTTTTCATTGTCCTCCTTTTTTGATTAAATTTGTGTTTTTACACAATTTACATTTTAGCATTTTTATCTTAAATTATTCTTAAATTCACGCTTTTTGCTTTTGAATGGCTTGTGTTTGTGTATATGTTTATTATTCTAAAACTTAATAATTTTTAAAAGGTGCTGAATTTGCACTTTGCTTGTATTATAAATTTAAGCTAGCCAAATTTATGGTGGATTGTTTAAATTTTGTGGAAAAAATTTACCTAAAATTTGGGCTTTTTTAAAAAATTTGTTATAATGGCGACATTTTTTGAAAGGAAAACTTATGTTTTGCGTTGTCCAAACCACTATCGCTACGAAAAAAGAAGCCAAAGCACTCACTCAAAAGCTCTTTGAAAAGGGGCTTATCGCCTGTGCGAAAATGAGCAAAGCCGAGAGTTCTTATGTTTGGGAGCATAAATTTTGCGAGCAAAAAGAGTATGTGCTGAATTTCATCACCACTCAAAAGCAGCTCAAAGCCGTGCAAAAGGCACTTCACCAAGCACACAGCTACAAGCTACCCGAATTCATCGCTTTTAAGATAGATGATATCTCTACAAACTATGGAGAATGGGTAAAAAAGAGTGTGAAAGCGTAGTTGTGGCCGGGAGAGAGGGATTCGAACCCCCGGAGGCTCTCACCTCAACGGTTTTCAAGACCGCCGCTATCGACCACTCAGCCATCTCCCGAAAATGCTAAATTATAGCACAAAAAGCTAAAATTCAAGCACTTTGCTTAAATTTTGGAGGCGACACCCGGATTTGAACCGGGGATCAGAGCTTTGCAGGCTCGTGCCTTACCGCTTGGCTATGCCGCCTTGTAGATTGCAAAACACAGCGTCAGTGTAGTTTCAAACATACAAAACACGGACTTTTGACAAGCTAAGCTCATCATCGTAGTGCATTCAGCAATCTTTTGTTTAATGGTGCCCGAAATCGGACTTGAACCGATACGGAAAAATTTCCGAGGGATTTTAAGTCCCTTGTGTCTACCATTCCACCACCCGGGCTTGGAGCGGGAAACGAGATTCGAACTCGCGACCCCAACCATGGCAAGGTTGTGCTCTACCCCTGAGCTATTCCCGCAAAAAACAAAGCTAAATTTTAGCATTTTAAACTTAAAAATGCTTGAATTTTAACAAAAATTTTTGCATTTTTTGTAAATGTATGTTCAATGTGGCTTGATTGCTACAAAATAAACGCAAATTTTCTTATAATTTTACTATGAAAACCATAAACCAAAACTTTGAGGCTGAATTTGAAGTCAAAAAGTCCGTTTTTATCGCGCATTTGTGTGAATTTTCGCATTTTAAAGCCCTGCTTGAAACGCTAAAAAAAGAGCATAGCAAGGCAAGGCACTTTGTGTGGGCGTTTCGGCATTTAAACGAGCTTGGGCAAATCGTGGAGGACAAGAGTGATGATGGCGAGCCAAAAGGCACTTCGGGCTTGCCCTGCCTTAATGTCTTGCGCGGGGCGCAGCTCATCAACACAGCCATCATCGTGGTGCGGTATTTTGGGGGTATAAAGCTTGGCACGGGCGGGCTGGTGCGAGCTTACAGCGCGGCGGTAAATGCGGCACTTGACAAGGCAAATCTGCTTGAATTTGAATGCAAACAAAGCCTAAATTTAAGCGTGAATTTAAGTGTTTTTGCGAGAATGGAGCATTATTTGCGCCAAAATAAGCTTGAATTTAGCCAAAAATTCAGCGCAAACAACGCTCAACTCATCATAAAGGTGAGCCAAAGCGAGCAAAAAGCCCTGCTCGACTTTGCTCAAAAACTCGGCATAAGCCCTTAAAAAGGCTTATAACGCGGCGAGCAAATCGCTGAAAAGATTGTTTTTAATCTGCTCTGCGTTGTTTTTGCCAGCTTCCATAGCCTTTAAACTCTCATTTTGCCCGAAACGAAGCGAGTAAAGGTTGGAGTTTAAATCCGCTGATGACAGCCTGCTTGACAACTGCTCGTCATTTGACACGCTCAAACTCTTTGCTTCTAATGGTTCGCTCATCTTAAAAGCTGAGTCATCGCCCATTTCATAAGCACCCTTGCTGCCATCGCTCTCGTTTAAGCCCATCAAAAGCTCGTAAAAAGCATTGTCGGCAAAGCCACCGCTGGTGTCCTCGACTTGCTTATCGACTTGTTTGTAAGAACCCGTGAGAACATCAAACTCTAACGAACTTACCGTCTTGTAAGAAACCTGCATTCCACTCTCCTTTTGTAAATTTGTGTTTTGACATAAGCAAATTTCGCTTGTAAAACAAAATTCTTTTATGCGAAAGCCAAATTTTACACTAAATTCGTAAATGAATTCCATTCAAATACTAAATTTTGCACTAAATTCGCTAAAAAATTCAGCTCAAACGCTAAAATTTGTCTCAAACACAGCTTGGGTAAATTCTTTTTTAAGGCTTGATTTGTCGGTGTTTGCTTGGTATGAAGTGATGATTTGCTTTTTTTGCCTTAGTGCTTCTAGCTCCGATTCACTGATATTTTCAGCACCTTTTGATTTGATTAAAGAGCGAAATTCAGGGTATTTAAGAGCTAAAAGCTCTTCTTCATCGTCCTTTTTATCATCTTTTGGGGATTTTTTTATTTGAGTAGTCTCATTTATAGGGCTTTGTTCTTGTGTTGGATTAAGCTCGTTTCCTAATTTTTTAAGTTTGCTCGCATTTAAAGCACTCAAACCACCATATAATGAGCTTTCAAAAATAGCATCATCATAAAGCCCCACCGCCTGCGCACTTTCATTAGCAAAACGCTGAGCGATGATACCATAGGTGTTTATGCTGATATTTTCGTTTTTAAAATGCTCTCTCATCGCGGCATTGAGCCAATTCTCATAGCCTTGTGCCAGCTTATCCTCGCCCGCATAGGCTTCAAGAAAGGTGATTTCGCCGTTGCGGTTCTTGTCGCTTTGCAAGGTTTTGTCCATAAGCTCATCAAGGCTGATTTTACCAGCATTTGCGCTGCCGTTTTGATAAGCGGCATTTGTCCCAGCTCCAAATACCAGCCACGAGCCTTCTTTGATAGGCTCATTTTTCGTAGAAATAGAGCTTTTAAAGCCTATGTGTTCGGTTACGCCCTCAATGCTAGCGTTTGCGTTAAGGTTACTTGCTAAAAAGCCCCTGTTATACATTATATCCTTATACCAACCCTCGACAAACACCGCCGCATCGCCTCTTAACGCAGTAGAGCCGTCTTTAAGTGCGATGAAATTGCCGCTGTAAAAGTGTTTTTGCAAAAAATTCAGCGTTTTGTCGCTCACGCTGATGGATACTTGCTTCTCATCATCGAAAAATCGCAATGCGTTTCTTGTAGTGTCCGCATTTGTGGGAGTTAGCTTGAAATCTTGCGCCTTTTTTATCTTGTAAATGGCATCTTGCGCCTTAAAAGCGACTTGATTTTTGTCCTTAAAAAAGTCCGCCCGCACCCTGATGAGCGTGTTTGTGTTGCCTAGCATTCCTTGCCTTTCATCATTACGAGCCACCATTATAGCACAAATACACCAAATGTCAAGGGTTTTTGTTAAAAATGCTGAATTTTTGTGGCTTTAATGGGCTTTTTAATTTACAAATTTTATCAAAACTTGGAAAAATTTAAGCATAAAAAGGCTATAATCTACAAATCAATTTTAAAACAAGTTTTGAAAGCAAATGTTGTAAAAATTTATGTTTTATCTTGCCTTAACACAACGCCGTCAAATAGCTCTTGTGCTTTGTGTGAGGATTTTTTTGGTGTGTTGAGAGATTTTATATGCAAGATGATTTGGTGTATTTTTAAAAACAAATATCAAAATTTAAGCGAATTTAAAGGATAAATTTTGAGCGAAAATTTAGCAAGCATTGACAAAAACCGCATTTTGATGAATGATGAGTGGAAAGAATTTTTGCAAGCTGAGTTTGAAAAGCCTTATTTTGCCGCTATCAAAGCGCATTACACAAGGGCTTTGAAAGCTGGGGCTGTGATTTACCCAAGCGCAAAACTCACTTTCAACGCCTTTAATCTCACGCCCTTAAACGCCCTTAAAATCGTGCTTTTAGGGCAGGACCCTTATCATCAGCCAAATCAAGCTATGGGACTTAGCTTTTCTGTGCCTGTTGGCGTGCCTTTGCCGCCGAGCTTGCGAAACATTTTCAAGGAACTAAACGCTGATTTAGGCATAGCCCCAAGTGTGAGCGGGGATTTGAGCAAATGGGCAAGGCAAGGCGTTTTGCTCTTAAATTCAGTGTTGAGCGTGGAGGCGAACAAGCCCGCAAGCCACGCGAATTTTGGCTGGCAGACTTTCACGGACGCGGTTATTTCAAAGCTCAATGCCGAAAAAGATGGGCTTGTTTTCTTGCTTTGGGGCAACTTTGCCCGCGCTAAAAAAGCACTCATCGACACGCAAAGGCATTTTGTGCTAGAAGCAGCGCACCCATCGCCACTTGCTCGCACGGGCTTTTTGGGCTGCAAGCACTTTTCAAAGAGTAATGAAATCTTAAAACAACTTGGCAAAAGCCCTATTGAGTGGGATTTAAGGGCTTAAAGAGTTGTGAAAAAGGCTTTTTAGCGGTAAAAGCGAAATTTTTTGCTTAAAATAGTGTTTGCTTTTTTGTCATAGAGCTAAATTTAACTGAAAACGGCATTTAAAATGCGCTTGTGCCTTGCTTTCACTCCAAATCACTCATTTTCAAAGGCTCGCTGAATTTTAGTCGCGGTGCTGAATTCCTTAAAACAAATCACAAGAAACCGCCCTTTGAGTCGTAAATATCCACTTCTCTGCCGCTTGCTTTGAGCCACTGGGCGATTTTGTATTGATTTTGATTCGTGCAAATCGCCTTAAAATCAGCCTTTAAAAGCAGTGCTTCATTGACAAGTGAGCTGGCTGAGATGATGAGCTTTTTGCTTTCGTTCATCTTTTGCGCAAAGTCCTTTATATCCACGCCTAGCGTGATATTGTCGCTTTTGTTGGCGACGACTTGAAGCATTTGTAAATTCGCGTTTTTGCTCGTAGTGGCGATGAAAATTTTTTTGTTTTTATCAAGTTCAAGGGCGATTTTAGCGGACAAATTGCGGTTGTCAGTGCCGCCAAGACAGATGAAAATATCATAAATTTTCGCTCTTTTTATCTTGGATTCTTCGTAAAATTCATCGCGTATAAGCGCGTAAGTAAAGCCACAGCGCAGCTCGCAAAAATCAGGCACGAGTTTATCGTATAAACTTGGCTTTGCGTAGGGATTGACATTGAGCAAAATGTCGCAGTAATGGGGCTTTACTTCATCATCAAAGCAAAGGATTTTCGCCCCCGTGCTTCGCTTCAAATACTGCTCATCTTGATAGCTTATATCATAATGGTCAAGCACCACAAGCTCAAATTTTTCATCCTGCACAAGAGACACAAGCTCGCTGATGTCCATACTATCGAGCAAAAACACCTCATAAGGGATTTCATCGATGATAGAGCCTTCAAGTCCATCACGGCAAGCAAAGCTCACATCATCGTAGCTTTTTGCCAGCACCAAATCCCGCCTGATATGCCCGTGTCCTATCCTCGTGGAACTATCGGCTCTAAATAAAACTTTCATTTGCTTTCCTTTTGGCTAAATATCGTCATTTTGGCGTTTTGCTTTATGTCAAATAAAATTTTTGCAAATTCTAAATCCTGCATTGTGTCTATGTCGCACACCAAATTTCGCGGCAGTAAAAACGCCTTTGTGTTTAAACCCAACTTTCACTTCAAAATCCTTGGCAGTGTGATGCCCCTTTGCTTTTGATACTTGCCCTTTTTGTCCGCATAAGTGGTATCGCACGCCGTATCACCTTGCAAAAACAGCACCTGCGCTATGCCCTCATTAGCGTAAATTTTAGCAGGCAGGGGCGTGGTGTTTGAGATTTCTATGGTGATATGCCCTTCAAAGCCCGGTTCAAAGGGCGTTACATTGACGATGATACCGCACCTTGCGTAAGTGCTTTTGCCCAAACAAATGGCTAGAACATCATCTGGCATTTTAAAATACTCCACCGTGCGAGCCAGCGCAAAGGAATTTGCAGGCACTATGCACACATCGCCCACAAAATCAACCACATTTTGCGGAGAAAAGTCTTTGGGGTCAATCACTGTGGAATTTACATTTGTAAAAATCTTAAACTCCCTATCCACGCGTATATCATAGCCATAACTTGACAAACCATAGCTCACTACGCCCTTGCCGATATTTGCTTCGCAAAATGGCTCTATCATTTGGTGTTTTTGTGCCATTTGTCTTATCCAATTGTCCGCTTTTAAGCCCATTTGCCGTCCTTTTTTAAGGTAAATTTAAAGTGAAATTGACATTATAGCTAAATTTTTGCCTAAAATTTGTAAATTTTTTTCTCGTTTAAAGTTAAATTTGAAATTTTGTGCTAAAATTAACGCCGTAAGCATAAAAAATTTTAGGAGATTTTATGACAAAAGCTGAAATTAAAGAGCTTATCGCTATGTTTGCTGAGGCAAATGTAAGCAAGATTAAGATTAAAGAAAAAGACGGCTTTGAGATAGAGCTTGAACGAGATATGTGCTGCGAGCTACCACAGCCGCCAGCCCCTGCCACACCAGCTCCCCAACCCATAAATGTCAATGTCGTAAGCGAGGCGAGTCCTAGCAAGCACAACAAACCAACGCTTAACAGCCCTATGGTCGGCACTTATTACCAAGCCCCAAGTCCCGGTGCTGCACCCTTTGTCAAGGCTGGAAGCACCGTGAAAAAAGGCGACACCATAGGTATCATCGAGGCGATGAAGATTATGAATGAAATTCAAGCCGAATACAACTGCCGCATTGTCGAAGTGCTTGTGGCGGACGGGCAGCCTGTGGAGTTTGATATGCCTTTGTTTGTGGTGGAGAAAATTTAATGGAAATCAAAAGAGTTTTAATCGCAAATCGCGGAGAAATCGCACTTCGCGCCCTGCGAACCATCAAAGAGATGGGTAAAAAAGCCATTTGTGTGTATTCTACCGCCGACAAAGACGCACTTTACTTAAAGTATGCGGACGCAAGCATTTGCATAGGCAACGCTAGAAGCAGTGAAAGCTACTTAAATATCCCAAATATCATCTCAGCCGCCGAGATAGCAGAGGCTGATGCGATTTTTCCGGGCTATGGCTTTTTGAGCGAAAATCAAAATTTTGTCGAAATTTGCGCCAAGCATAACATTAAATTCATCGGTCCCTCAGTAGAAGCGATGACTTTGATGTCTGATAAAAGTAAGGCAAAGCAGATGATGCAAAGGGCTGGCGTGCCTGTGATACCGGGCAGTGATGGCGCGATAAAAGGCGTGGAGGAAGCGAAAAAGCTAGCGAGCAAAATGGGCTATCCTGTCATACTCAAAGCCGCAGCAGGCGGCGGCGGGCGCGGTATGCGCGTGGTAGAAAAAGAAAGCGAGCTAGAAAAAGCCTACTGGTCGGCTGAAAGCGAGGCGATGACGGCTTTTGGAGACGGCACAATGTATATGGAAAAATACATTCAAAACCCCCGCCACATAGAAGTGCAAATCATCGGCGACAGCTTTGGCAACATAGTGCATATCGGCGAGAGGGATTGCTCTATGCAACGCCGTCATCAAAAGCTCATCGAGGAAAGCCCTGCGATTTTGCTTGATGATAAAACCCGCAAAAAGCTCCACGAAACCGCCATAAAAGCCGCCAAAGCCATAGGTTATGAGGGTGCTGGGACCTTTGAATTTTTAGTGGATAAAAATCTGGATTTTTATTTCATCGAAATGAACACGCGCTTGCAGGTAGAACACTGCGTGAGCGAAATGGTAAGCGGTATAGACATTATCGAGCAGATGATAAAAGTAGCTGAGGGCTACGCCTTGCCCGCGCAAGAGAGCATTAAGCTACGCGGACACAGCATAGAATGCCGTATCACGGCTGAGGACCCAAAAAGTTTCGTGCCAAGCCCCGGCAAACTCGCCACTTACATACCACCAGCAGGGCGCAATGTGAGAATGGAAAGCCACTGTTATCAAGGATACAGCGTGCCACCCTACTACGACTCGATGATAGGCAAACTTGTCGTGTGGGCGGAGGACAGAAACCGCGCCATTGCCAAGATGAAAGTAGCCTTAAACGAACTCATCGTGGGCGGTATCAAAACCACGCGCGATTTTCATCTTAATATGATGGAAAACCCTGATTTCATCAACAACGCTTATGACACCAACTATCTGGCAAGGCATTAAGGCATTTTGCAAGGGCGCAATCATCACAAATTCGCCCTTTTGCCGCGCCAAAGCTAAATTTTTTGCGCTGAAAAATTTAAAAATTTATGACTAAATGTGAATTTTAACGCTTGAATTCAGCTTTTAAGCAACTCTTTTTTGTTATAATTTTGCTTTTAAATTTTCACAAAAAGGAAACACTATGTTTTACCCCCGAAAAATTCACATTTTTAAGGCATTTGCTGCGTTTTTGTTTGCCGCAACGGCTTTGTTTTTCGTTGCGTGCGGAGAGAGCAAAAGCAAGGATATACGCGCTCAAAGCGAGGGCGTGATAGATTATCAAAGAGAACTTTTTGTTGAATTTGATGAGAAATTTACGCAAAAATACGATTTAAAGGCGGCTTTGGCAAATGGCGAGCTGAACGCAAAGGTAAATGGCAAAGAGATGCAAATCCCCGCAAGCGTGAAAGCACAGACTTTGCGGCTTGATTTGCCCTTAAAGGCAAACAGCTCTTACAAAGTGGAATTTAAACTTTATGAGACGAGCGTGAAGTTAGAGTTTAAAACCGCGCCCCTTAAAATCAACTTTGCGGGCGCGAATTTCGAGCAAAGCGATGATGAAAGCGTGTTTGTAGCGAGTTTTAACAGCTCTTTTGAGATAAGTGATGATGATACAAAGGGCATTTTGCTAGAAAAAAACGGCGAAAAACTTGAATTTAGCCTGACAAAAAACGAAAATTCAAAGGATTATACTCTCACAAGCGTGAAATTTCCACTCACTCAAAAAAATCAAAAATTAAATTTAGCGTTTAAAAAGCGTATTTTAGGGCTTGATAAGGATTTAGCCTATGAGTTTATCTCAAACGCCAAAGGCGAGCTAGCCTTGCAAAGTGCGCTTGTTAAGGCAAGAAACATTGAACTAACTTTCAACACCGAGCTTGACACGACACAAAATGCAAAGGATTTTATCCGCATAAGCCCAAATTTAAACTATAACGCCGTTATCAGTGGCAGCACTATAAAGCTCATCGGGGCTTTTGACATAGGGCAAGAGTATGAAATCACTATTTCACAGGGCTTGCAAGCTAGAAGCGGCACGAAAACAAACAGGCAGTTTTCAGCCAAAGTGAGCCTTGCGGATTTAGAGCCAAGCCTTGCCTTTGCGAGCGATGGAGTGTTTTTGCCAAGCAGTGCAAAACAAAAAATCGCCTTTAAAAGCCTCAATGTCGATAAAGTAAAGCTCAAAGTGTATCAAATTTATGCGAACAATATCGCCGAGTATTTGCGCTTTCGCAACTTTCAAAGCAAGAAAAAATTAAGCTCAAACCAAAGCGATATTATAGGCTGGGACGGCGAAGCCCTTGAATACACGGGGGATTTGATTTTAGAGCGTGAATTTGAGCTGAATTCAGCCAAAAACAAATGGGAGCAAAACGAAATCGCTCTAAATTCTCTCAAAAATTTAAGCGGGGTTTTTGTCGTTTCATTAAGTTTTGATGAAAAAGGCACGAGCTATGATTTTAGCGAGCTTGAAAGCTGGCAAAAGTATGATTTTTTTAGAAACCGCGCTGAGGTGAGCAAGCATATCATTTTTTCAAATTTAGCTTTGAGTGCGGAGCTGATAAATGATGAAATTTTCGTCAGCGTGCGGGATTTTACCACGATGAAACCAGCAAGCGGGGTAAAAATCGAAGCCATCAGCAAGAAAAATCAAATTTTAGCCAGCGCAAACACCAACGCAAACGGCGAAGCGAGCTTGCAAGTAGAAGAGAGCAAGGCGTTGTTTTTGCTTGCAAGCAAGGGTGATGATGCGAGCATTTTGCGGCTTTCAAACCCGCTTTCAACGGACGGCTTTGACACTGATGGGCTGATGAATGCGGGTAAAATCAAAGCCTTTATCTACACAGAACGCGGTGTGTATCGTCCTGGGGACAGCATTCATTTTAATGTCGTGGCAAAAAACGACAAGGGTGCGCTCACTCACCCCATAAATTTAACGCTCAAAGACCCGCAAGGCAAGGTTTTGGCAAATTATGACAAGAAAAAACTTGAAGCCTTAAATGATGGAATGTTTTATGAGGAAATCGCCCTTGACAAAGACGCTCCCACAGGCGTTTATGAAGCCACGCTTGACATAGGGGCGGAAAAATTTTATCAAAAAATTTTGGTGCAAACTACCACTCCAAACCGCATAGAAGTGGATTTAAAGGCTGATGAGTTTATCAACATAAACAAAAGCAAAAAAGTGGATTTTAAAATCACAAGCAAATATCTTTTTGGCGCACCAGCAAGCGGCTTAAAGGCAAGAACCACAATGCAAATCAGCAAAAAAAGTTTCACAAACAAACTTTACAAAAACTACATTTTTGAAAACCCAAGCCTTTACATAAGTAGGGATTATTACGATGAAGATGGAGTTTTAAACGAGCAAGGCGTTTTAAAATCAGCCTTTGAGCTAAGTGAGCGCACGCTCAATTCACAAGGAACGAATTTCAACGCCTTTTTAAGCACGGAAATTTACGAGCAAGGCGGGCGCAGCACAAAAAATGCCCTGAATTTAGAGCTTAGAAAATATGAGTATTTCGTGGGGATAAAAAGGCTTGAAAATGATTACATAAGCTCTGGGGACAAAATCACATTTAGCGTTATAGTGAGTGATTTACAAAACAAACTCTTAAAAGGCAAAAAATTAGAATACAAAATTTATCAAAGCCGCACTTCGTGGTGGTGGGATTATGATAATTACAGCGAGTATTTGCGCTCCATAAAAAAGGACAAAAACTCACAAGTTATCGCAAGTGGCGAGTTAGTAAGTGGTAGCGAGCCTGTGAATTTGGACTTTGAGAGCAAGGACAAATACGGTGATATGTTTATCGAAATCATCGACAAGCAAAGCGGCGTAAGCACGGGACAAAATTTTTATGTGAGTTCTTGGGGCGCGCCAAACACGGCTAACATACAAAGCGCGCTTAAAATCAAAAGCGACAAAGAAAGCTACAAGGTAGGCGAAAAGGCAAAAATCGAATTTGAAAGCGTAAAAGGCGGCGTGGCTCTCATCACTTTAAGCAACAACGAAGGCGTTATCAAACGCTTTGTTTTAGACACAAAAGACAGGCTCACAAGTTTTGAAGTGCCGCTTGAAAAGGCTTACGCGCCAAATATCTACGCGAGCGTAAGCCTAGTGCAAGAGTATGAAAGCTGGCAAAATGATAGAGCCTTGCGGCTTTTTGGCGTTATCCCTTTAAGGGTAAATGATGAGCAAAGTAAGCTGAATTTAAGCCTTAAAGCACCCGATAAAATCCTGCCGCAAAGCGAATTTGAAGTAGAAATTCAAAGCAGTGAGAAAAAGCCTTTTACCTACACGCTTGCTGTGGTTGATGAGGGGCTTTTAAGCCTTACAAATTTCAAAACGCCAGACATTTGGGGGTATTTTTACGCCAAAGTGGGCTTTAAGCTCAAAATTTTTGACACTTATGACAAAATCATCGCTAAAACCTTCGGCGAAGTGGCAAAGGTGCTTACAACGGGCGGAGACGCTATGCTTAGCTCATCAGCGATGCAGCGGACAAAAAAGAGTAAGCTCGATGAGCAAGCGGACAGATTTAAGCCTGTGGTGCTTTATCAAGCCCCTGTGAAAACGGACAAAAAAGGCTACGCCAAAGTAAGGCTCACAATGCCGCCGTATATGGGTTCAGTGCGCGTTATGGCGGTGGGAGCAAATGACAAGGCTTTTGGAGCGGCTGAGAAAAATGTGCTTGTTTCAGCCCCTGTGGTGATGCTTGAAACTTTGCCGCGAAGTTTAAGGATAAATGATGAATTTAAACTTTTGGTGCAGGTGTTTAAGGTCGATAAAGATGTCAAAACCGCTACCATAAGCCTAAAAAACAAAAATCATCTTGTGAGCTTTGACAAAAGCCAAATTAAGGTGGATTTTAGCAAAGGCGACACGCAAAGTGTGTATTTTAATGTTAAAGTAAATGCCGAGCAAATCGGCGTTGAAGAGCTTGAATTTAAACTTGAAGCTGGTAAATACGCATACACAAGCCAAACGGAAATCGACATAAAGGCAAAAAATGCTTACGCGTTTGAGAGTGAAAATTTCATCATCAAAGCGGGCGAAAGCAAAGAATTTAGCATAGCAAGCGGCTATGTGAAAGGAAGCACAAATGCCGTGCTTAAACTCAGCCCAACGCCGATTTTAAATTTAGACAAACGCCTGAATTTCTTGCTTCGCTATCCTTATGGCTGTATAGAACAAACTACTAGCGCGGTTTTGCCACAACTTTACCTTGATAAATTCAGCTACAAAGCCGACAAGCAAAAAATCATCAACAACATAAACGCCGCCATTGCGCGCTTTGAGCATTTTCAAACCGCCGATGGAGGCTTTGCCTACTGGCAAGGCGGACGCAAAAGCGATATTTGGGGCAGCAACTACGCTGGTATGTTTTTGCTTGCCGCAAAAGAAGCTGGGTATTTCGTGCCGCAAAGCCTTTATAATCGCTGGTTAAATTATGAAAAAAGCGTTGTCAAACGCGGTATCATCAAGGACGAAAACCTAATTTACCGCACCAACTCACTCTTTTTGCTCGCCCTTGCAAAAGAACCAAATGTATCGATGATGAATGTGCTTTATGAGCAAAGAGCTAGACTTGATACAGCAAGCCTTTGGCAGCTTGCCGCGGCTTACAAGCTCGCTGGGCTTGATGACATAGCCCTTAAAATCGCGCAAGGTGCAAGCATAGAGCCAAATTTAAACAAGGCTGATTATGAGTATAACTATGGCTCGGTAACGCGCGATAAAGCCATCATCGCAAACGCCTATAAAATCATCTACGGCAAAAACCACAGCGAGCTTTTGCAAGAGCTTGGAGCGAGCTTACAAAGCAATGAGTATCTTTCTACGCAAAGTGCTGGCTATGCGCTTTACGCGCTTGCTTTGGGGCTAAATTTGGACGAGAAAAAGCAAGGTGAGCCGATGAACGCCACGCTTAACATAAACGGCAAAAGCCACAAGCTGAGCGAAAAAAGCACGCAGAGCTTTGAATTTAGCGATGGCAAGGCAAGTGTCAGCACGCAAAAAGACTTGTTTGCTAGCTTTGGCGTGGAGGGCATAAGGCTTGATAACGCAAAGCCTTTTGAGAAAAACCTTGAACTCAAACGCAAATTTTTTGACGATAAGGGCAAGGAAATCAGCGAAGATGAGATAAAAAGCTCCAAAACCTTTTATATGGGCATCAGCGTGTCGCAAAAGGGCGATTTTGGCACACTTCGCAATGTCGCTTTAACGCAGGTTTTGCCAAGCGGCTGGGAGGTTGCGAACACGCTTTTAGCAGGGCAAAGCAAGGTAGATGCGCAGTTTAAGGAATGGAATTCAAACTATGATTTTATCGACATTAGAGATGATAAAATTATGTGGTTTTTCTCGCTTGAAAGCGGGGCAAGCAAAAACGCCACAAAGACATTTTTCATCAAACTTAACGCCATAACCCCGGGCAAATACAACCTTTCAGGTGCTTTTGTGGAGGCTATGTATGATGATAATTTTGGCGCATTAAGCGAGGGAAAATCCGTCATTGTGGGGCAATAAATTCTTTAAAAATCACTTAAATTTAAGCGTAAAATTCATAAAATTTTACGCTTTTTTAAACAGAACTTTTCGCGCCTTTTTTTCGCGCTTTTTTTGCCCTTTTTCTGCAAAAAAAGCCCTTAAATTCACAGCCATTTTAACGCTTTTAACGCTTTTTTTCAGCGCACTTTTTATCTTTTTAAATTTTAGCCCAAATGCCTTGCAACAAGGCTTTGAAAAAAGATACAGCAAGGTGCTTTTTGACAAAGATGAGCAAATTTTAAGCGCTTTTATCAACGAAGAAGAGCAGTGGCACTTAAAGGCAAATTCTGTCCCCAAACGCCTTAAAATAGCCGCTATTGAGTATGAGGACAAACGCTTTTACTCGCATTTTGGCGTGGATTTTAGCGCACTTTTTCGCGCCTTTGTAAAAAATTTAAGCAAGGACAAAAGAAGCGGTGCAAGCACTATTTCTATGCAGGTGATTAAGCTCTATGAAAGAAACGAGCGCACTTATCTTAACAAATTTAGCGAAATCATCAAGGCTTTGAGGCTTGAACGCTCACTTAAAAAAGATGAAATTTTAAGCCTTTATCTTAACAACGCCCCTTATGGAGGCAATCTCGTAGGCTTTTCATCAGCGATTTTGTTTTATTTTGACAAAAAGCCTGAGGACTTGTCGTGGAGCGAGGCGGCACTTTTAGCTGTGCTGCCAAATGCGCCGGGGCTGATGAATTTAGAAAAAAACAAAATCAAACTCAAAGCCAAAAGAAACGCCCTTTTGCATAAACTTTGCGAAAAGGGGCATTTTGACAAGGACATTTTAAGGCTTGCTCTGGCTGAGCCTTTGCCTAGCTTTAAACCACGCAAAAATCTAGCCCCGCACCTTGCCTTGCGCCTTTTAAACGACAAACAAAAGCAGGCTTTTTCGAGTATTGATAAGAATTTGCAGATGAAATTTGAGCAAAAAACAAAGGAATTTAGCATAAATTTAGCAAGGCAGGGCATAAAAAATGTAGCCGTTTTGCTGGCTGATACCAAAACGCGCAAAGTGCTTGCTTATGTGGGTTCGCAGGATTTTTATGATAGCGAAAATTTAGGGCAAGTAAATGGCATAGTGGCTAAACGCAGCGTGGGTTCAACCTTAAAGCCTATTTTGTTTGCGCTGGCTATCGATGAGGGGCTTATTTGCACCGAGTCGCTTTTGCTTGATGTGCCAACTTTTTTTTCAAATTTTAACCCCCAAAATGCGAACAAAAAGTATTACGGGCTAATCCGCGCGCGAGAAGCCTTGCAAAAGTCCTTAAATGTGCCTTTTGTGAGCTTGCTGCAAAGCTATGGTTATGAGCGATTTTTTTACGAGATGAAAGACTTTGTGGGCTTTGATGATGAGGATTTTAACAAATACGGCTTATCTTTCATACTTGGCACAAAGGAAATGAGCCTTGAAGAGCTTGTTGAGCTTTATTTGGGGCTGGCAAATTACGGTGAATTAGCTGAAATTTCATACTTGCAAGATGAAAATTTAAGCACAAATTCAGCAAAAAACGCGAATTCAAAAAGGCGAATGTTTTCAAAGGGCAGTGCGTATCTCACGCTTGAAACGATGAAAGAGCTTAAACGCGTGGGCGTGGAGCAGTTTAACCAAAGGGACAAAATCATCTCTTGGAAAACAGGCACGAGTTACGGGCGCAAGGACGCTTGGGCTTTGGGCGCAACTCCGCGTTATACTTTGGGCGTTTGGGCGGGGAATTTCACAGGCGAGGCAAATGCGAATTTATACGGCGTGAGCGTGGCTGGGGAGCTTTTTTTTGAGCTTTTGAATTTGCTTGATGGCGTGAGCGAGGAATTTGCGGCAAGCGATGATTTAATGCAACTAAAAATCGACAGCGCAACGGGTTACCGCTATGATTTGCCCGTGAAATTTAGCTTTGCGCCTTATCCAAAAGACGCAAAAGCCTTGCGCGTGTCGCCTTACCTAAAAAAAGTGTTTGAATTTGAGGGGGTGGAGGTGGATTCTCGTCATTTAAATTTCAAAAACGCCACGCCCAAAATCAAACTAGACTTGCCATTGCACGCTTTGGCATTTCTAAAAGAATCGGGCGTGAAATTTGAGAAGAGCAAAAGCGTGAAAATTTTATACCCCACAAAAAACCTGCATATCGTGGCTACAAGGGACTTGCACGCTAAAAATGCGCTCATTGTGAGGGTGGCGAATTTAAAAGATGAAAATTTGTTTTGGTATCTTAACAACTCGCTTGTCTATGAGGGCAAGGATAAGAGCAAGGAATTTGACTTAAAAGCTGGTAAATATGAGCTTTTCATCATCAGCCAAAGCGGACAAAGCGATGAGATAAGCTTTTGGGTGGAGTGAGTATTTGCAAAAGAATTTATAAATTGAGCATTGTGAAATTAAGTGTGTTTGTAAATAAAAATTTACAAATTACACAAATTGATAAATTTAAATGCGATTTTTAACCCATTTGACAAATGGAATGTTAAAAAGCCTAATTATTCTAGTTTTTACACCATTTATCTTTCGCCTTTTTTCTATACTCAGTAGCCAATCAACTCCGATTTTTTTATATACAAATCCATTTTGTATATCATACTCGCTCATTGTTTGACATTTTGTCATAAAATTTTCATTATACATTACATTATTTAGCACACAAATATCATCTATCTCACAAAAGTCTTTTTTACCGCTTAAATCTTGCACTTTATGAGTTTTTGGGGCGATTTTTAAAAGATTTTCTATCTTTTCGTTCCACGCTTCAATGGATTGATATTTGATGAGTGATTGTCTTTCGTTATTAAGAATTTCTTGCGAAAATTTTTTATCACTTAAAATTTTTTTTGCTTTTTTGATAAAATCATCTTTTGTAAAGCAATATCCATTAGTTTTTCGTAAACAATCAAGTTGCAACAATGCTGTTTTCAAAAAGAGTGTAGGCACACCAACTGAAATTGCATCAATGCTTGCCGTGCCACCACCAACGGGATAAGAGTCTAAATGCAAATCCGCCGATTTAATATAGTCCATATAGCCACTATCAAAATTTATCATACCAAGAGGGACTATTTTATCACCACTTTCCTCTTTCGCCTTGCTCCACGCTTTGTCATTTTGTGGTATGCCTATGGCGTAGCATACACACTTATCGTCTATGATTTGTTTTATCAAATCAAGCAAATTTTCATCATCTATGGGTTTAAATTTAAACGCACTTCCAGCTGTGATGATGATTTTTTTATCTAGTGGCAAATTTAGCTTTTTGCGACTTGCTGTTTTGTTTGCATCAATAAGTTGAATTTTTTTAGATGGAATCCCTAAAAAATATGTGTTAAAAATTTTTCTTCTCTTTTGGGTTATACCATCATCGTGCATTAAGTCTAAGAGTAAATCCGTGATACTTTTGCCTATCCAAAAAAGATGGTTTGCGTGATTATAAAAAAGTACAGGACGAGTAAAGTCCTCTGTCCCAAAAGCAACTACTGCCGTGGCATCGTCCATATGAGTATGTAAGATAATATATTCATAATCCATCGCAAGTTTGCGTAACTTTAAAGCTCTATCTTTGAGATTTAGTGAAGTATCAAATATGATAAATTCTCCGTTTTTATTAGCGATATTTTTTGTCAAAGTTTCTAAAATAGCCCCATTATGCTTTAAAATAACCACACTATGACTTTGCGTAATCGGTGCGTTTTCTATCCACCGCTCCACTACCCGAGTGTGTCCACCAGTGCCATAGCCCTCTGTCAAAATATGTAAAAACGAGTTTGGTTTATGTTTAATACCGCTAAGATTTACTTTTAAACTTTTGGCGTAATCTGTAAAAACTTTTTCCAAAACCGATGAGGTAAAATAACCTGTGTTATTCAACACGGCGTAATGTAAAGCATACTCAGCAAGTTCTATTCTCTGACACATATCATCTGTCTTTTGTAGCACAGCTAACATTGTCTCGAAATTTGTTCTTTGGGTGGCTACTTTGTCATAATGTTTCTTAAAAAGTTCCATTTCGCACTCCCTATAATTTATCCCTAAAAAAGTAAAATCTCCATTTATGCCTTAACTCACGCCTAGATTTTTTAAGTGGAACAAAATTGATAAAAAAATTTACAATGTAAAAAATGGCGAGTTTGGTATAATCTTTGCGCTTTTTCTTGCGTTTGATTTTTGCAAACACAGCGTTGTTGTTTGCTTCATTGCCCATAGTTTCATTGTAGTTTGGATTATGTTTAAAAGAAATATTATCATACTGCAAAAGCATAATCCCCCCCCCCCAGCTATTTAGTTGGCAAAAAACTTGTTTTTGCTCTTTATTAAATTCTATTAAGAGTATGGAGATATCTTTATCTGCAAATTTTTGCGATAAGAGCTTATAAGATTCTTTGACTTTGTCAATGTCTTGATGTTTATTTCTACTCCACCAAACGATGAGTATATTTTGTGATTTTTGAATTTGATGATAGAGTCTTTTTATGCGCCTTTGATATTTTTCTTTAACAAGTATGAAAGATTTATCAAAGGGTATTTTAGTGTCAAAATCGTGGTAGAAATAAAAATCTGTTTTTGTGTCCTTGTAATCATCAGTGTGTTTGTTGATTGTTTTTTGATGGGAGTAAGCTATGATAACTAAATTTTCTTTTTCTAAAAATCCTTTAAAATCATTGACAAGCAAATCCATACGAGTAAAGAAATCCGCATTTGTCAGCCAGTCAAAAGGAAATGAATACTCTTGCAGATTAAATCGCCGTAAATAGCTACTACAAGCGCAATCTTCACCCAAAGAAAAGATTAAATCAAATTTTTTGCTAAAAAGCATTGACTATCTCCACGACTTTTCGCACCTCATCATCGCTCATCACAGGCGAGATGGGCAAGCTGATGATAGTGGCGTGAATTTGCTCGCTTAACGGATAGCTTTGCTGCGTCCATTCGCTGTAAGCACCTTGCTTGTGCGGTGGCGTTGGATAGTGGATAATCGTCTGCACGCCATTTTGGTTAAGATACGCCTCAAATTCATCGCGCTTTTTTGTTCGCACCACAAAGCAATGCCACACGCAAGCACTCTCATCATACGCCTTTGGCAAGATGATTTTGGGATTTTTGATTTGTTCGCGGTAAATTTTAGCTATCTCACGCCGCCTTGCATTGTCCTCGTCCAAATGCGCAAGTTTTATGTCCAAAACCGCCGCTTGTATCTCATCAAGGCGTGAATTTACGCCTTTGTAAATGTGATGATATTTTCTATCTGAGCCATAATTTGCAATGGCTTTGATTTTGCGAAAAAGCGCCTCGTCATTTGTAGTAATGCCTCCGCCATCGCCCAAAGCACCTAAATTTTTGCCCGGATAAAACGAAAAAGCACTCGCATCGCCTAAATTTCCTACTCTTTTGCCCTCATAAATCGCACCGTGTGCTTGGGCTGAATCTTCGATGATTTTTAGGTTGTATTTTTGTGCCAAAACCCAAATTTTTTGCATTTTCACGGCTTGTCCGTAAAGATGCACCACTATGATAGCCTTTGTTTTTGGGGTGATTTTAGCTTCGATTAAATCAGGGTTTATGTTGTAAGTGTCTATGTCTGGCTCGACCAGCACGGGCGTGCAACCATTTTGTGAGATAGCTAAAATCGTGGCTATGTAGGTGTTTGACGGCACGATGATTTCATCGCCTACGCCAAATTCATAAGCGCGGATTATAAGGTTTATCGCGTCAAGTCCGTTTGCCACGCCAAGGGCAAACTTTGTCCCACAAAATTTAGCAAAATTTCGCGCAAATGTTTCATTTTCTTCGCCCTCTAAATACCAGCCTTTATCAAGCACGGCTTTGATTCTAGTGTCCATTTGCACCCGAAAGCGGTTGTTTATCTTTTGTAGGTCTAGGAATTGAATCATTTACACTCTTTTTGATACGCATTATAACTCATAACACTTGTGCTTTAACAACACTATGTTGATATTTAATATCACTTGGATTGATGAATTTACAGCCACATTAAATCTTTCATATATGTTTTCACATAATCCAACATTCACTTAAACCCTTACTTACAATAATTCTCTATTTTCAGTCGAAATTCCAAAGTCAAAGTATAGCTTATTTTCCCTATATTTGTCAAGCTGAGTATTTTATACAAGCTTAAACGACAAAAAACTCCGCATATCATACGGCATTAAGGGTAAAGTTAGCTAAATCAAAGGCAAAATAAAGGCTCACAAGGCTATCGCAAAAACCTAAAATTTTTCAAAACGCGCAGCTAAATTCACAAAATTTTACAAATCACGCCGAATTTAAGTCCTAAATTCAGCTTTCGTTTGAGATTTTTTCGCTCATAATGTCGATAAAATCCTTGTTTTTAAGCCGCGCATCGTCTCTAAACACCGCACGCACGATATCCATACCCGTGTAAAAGTCCTTCATCAGCACCACAAAGAGATAGCGCCCAAAGTCCGTGCATTTAAGCACGCCATTTTCGCGCACCACAGCCCCAGCCATTTTAAGCCCCAAAAGCTCGACAAAAAGCTCTTTTTCAAGCGAGCAGTTAAGATGAGTGTTGAATTTATCGACATTCAGCTCGCCTGAAAACATTTCAGTGAGAAAGATATAGCGCAAAATTTCCTTGCGCTTAAAACTCGCCCTAGCTATGTTTGCATTGGCATTTTGCGCGATAAATTTTGTGTAATCGTTGAGATTAAAGGCGTTGATTAAAAGCTCGCCGTCCAAAAAGCTAAACGCCCCGCTTCCCACGCCCACATACTCGTGATGAGAGCTTACATACTCGTCATTTAAAGCACTTTTTGCACTCGCAAAACTCCACGCATTGTTTTGCGTGTAATCCTTGAAAAATTCGCAAATCACGCGGTAAAATTCAAATTCATTGTCCTTAAAATTCACGCCCAAAGCCCTAGCAATGCTCTCTTTGGTAAGGTTTGACTTCATCAGCGGATATGTGGTGATTTGCTGCGGGGCAAGTTTTTTGGCTATGTTTAAGTCGTTTAAAAGCTGTTCTTTGCTTTGAGATGGGAAATTAAAGATTAAATCAATGCTAAACAAAGGCAAAATGCCTATGGCTTTTTCGAGCTTTTCTTGCAACTCTTTACTCGAACCAAACTTTTGATAGCGGGCGATTTTTTGCAAAATACCATCATCAAAGCTCTGCACGCCACAGCTTAGCCTGTCGATGAGTCCTTTAAAAAGCCTAAGTTTGCTTGGCTCTATGTGATTTGGGTCTGTTTCACACGAGATTTCTTTTATGTTAAAAAGCTTTTTACAAAGCTCCAAAGTCCGCAACAGCTCACTTTCGTTTATCAAAGTCGTCCCGCCGCCCACAACCATCGTGCTAAAATCAAAGCCAAGTTCAGCTATGAGCCTAATCTCCGCACGCAAACTTTCAAAATAAACCCTTGCCAAATCCTCATCATAAGCGTATTTGTGAAAGCTACAATACGGACAAAAAGTGTGGCAAAAAGGTATGTGAGCGTAGAGCATATAGGACTTTGCGGGGTTGTAACGCTTTTTTTGTGGCTGCAACTGCACCTTGAAATTCGCGCTCAAAGAGCGAGTCATCGTGCGGTGAGAGTAAGCAAGGGCGAGCTTTTGGACGAAATTCATAAATTTTCTTTCTTTAATCTTTTTTAAACAAAGCGAAATTATATCAAAAATCGGCGATTTTTTAAACAAATTTCGCTAAAATGTTTTATTTTTACAAAGGATAAGCGATGAAAGACAAAATCATCAGTGATTTGAACGCACTTTTTAAGGCTAGGGTTGAATTCTACGGCTTTTTCGACACTCACATTCCAAAGGTTGGGCAAACGGCGGTGTTTGACTTCGCTAAACTTCGCTCAAATGCTTATGATAAAGGCTATACAAAAGCAAAGGCGAGTTTAAGTAGCGAAAATTTAGCGTGCAGCAAAAGTGGCGCGAATTTTAAGGGCGAAAATTTGGGGGAAAATTTAGCGCAAGGCGTGGATTTGGAGCAAATTTACAAGCTTTTTTATCATTATGATTATGCCATTCGCAAACTCTTACCAAGCGTTTATAAAGCCTATAAAATCGACACTGAAAAGGATTTGAGTAAGGATTTTTAGTGCAGACTTGTTAAATTAACAAAAATGTCGCTGTGCTTAAAAATTTACCTTAAAAACGCAAATTCTAAACAAGAAAAAAATTTACAAAAAAATTAAACAAAAAGAAAATAAATTTCACAAAAATTTAAAAAAGAGCAAAGCCCGCAAAAACGAGCCTTACTCATAGATTTTTAAGAAAACTGCGGTTTGATTTTGGCAACCCACGCGTCAATGCGCGCCTCAGTTTGGTCTTCTTGGTTGTCATTGTCAAGCGCAAGCCCTACAAACTCGTTGTTTGAGACGGATTCACTTGACTCAAAGCTGTATCCTTCGGTAGATACGCTACCTACGATATTCGCACCAGCCTCTTTGAGCTTGCTTGCGAGCTTGCCCATAGCGCCGCAAAAGGTATCCGAGTAGCTTTCGCTATCGCCCATACCAAAGATGGCAACCGTTTTGCCGTGAAGTTTGAGCCCACCAAAATCAAAGGCGTCCCAGTCATCTTGCAAGTCGCCGCTGCCCCAAGTAGAAGTGCCTACGATGAGCTTGTCATAAGAGTTGATTTTCGCTGCATCGATATCTGCGACATTTAGCACATCGCTAATGCCTAATTTTTCGGCGATTGAGTTCGCCGCACCTTCTGTATTTCCCATAGCACTGCCGTAAATTACTGCTACTGACATTTTTTCTCCCTTAAAAAGTAATGTAAAAGCGATTTTACACAAAATTCATTAACAAAAGCAAATGTTAAAAATTTGTGTGTTTGTTTTGGAAAAAATGTTTGTTTTGACGGGCTTTTTTCTTGCAGAGATTTTTTTGCATTAAAAAGATTTCATAAGGCTTTTTGCGCTCAAAGGGCTTGAATTTGGGTGTTTTGCGGTGTCAAATCTTGCGTAAATCTTATTTTCATCGTGTTTTGCCTTTACTGTGAGCTTTCTTGTGTCTTTGCTTTTAGATTAAAAATACTTGCCACCTGCGTTATATCTTGCCCCTTTAAAAGTGCCAAAAGCCCAGCCTTTGCTTGCTCTAAAACAGGCGCAAGGCTTGCAAGCTCATCGGTGCTAAATTTACCAAGCACAAAAGACAACACAGGCTCTTTTTTGCCGATACCTACGCGCACGCGCTCATACTCAGCCCCGCAAAGTGCGTCTATGCTTTTAAGTCCGTTGTGTCCGCCGTTGCCACCGCCCATTTTAAAGCGCAACACACCTAAATTTAAGTCTATATCATCGTGGATAACGATGAGTCTGTCGCATTTGAAATAATTTCGCACAGCCAAAACGCTCTCACCAGATGAATTCATAAAGGTTAATGGCTTTAAAAACAAGCCCAGCTCGCTTTTGTAAAGGTTTCCCTTAAAGCTAGACTTGGAAATATCACTATGCGGCAAGTCTTGCAAAAGCAAATCCACCAGCATAAAGCCTGCGTTGTGGCGGGTGAGTTCATACTCACGCCCCACATTGCCAAGCCCTACTACAAGTGTCATCGTGCCTTTTCTACGCCTACAACAGCGACTCTGTCGGCTTCTAAAATGCTTACCCCTTGCGGCACGGCTATATCACGCACCATAAGCGCATCGCCCACATCGAGCTTGCTGACATCAAGTTCAAAGAAATTTGGTAGATTTTCGGGCGCGCATTTGACTTTAAGACGGCGTTTGCTTTGGATTAAAACGCCTTTGTTTTTCACGCCCACAGCCGAGCCGCTCACCTTTACAGGCACCATAAATTTGCTCACAACGCCCTTTTGAGCGACTTTTAAATCCACATGCTTTAAATCGCTCGTTACGGGGTCTTTTTGATAATCCACAACCACTACGCTGTGGGTTTTGCCGCCCACTTTGACATCAAAGATAAGCCCTGTTTTTTTGCGCACCTCTTTGATGAAATCATTGACTTTAAAAGCCGCGTTGATGTTTTCTAACCCCTTGCCGTAAATGTTGGCGATTAGATAACCATCTCTTTTCAAGGCTTTTGCCGCCTTGTGTCCGATACTCTCTCTAACTATGCCTTCGAGCATTTTTCGTCCTTTGTGTAGAATTTGCTTTGTCGTTAAACAAAAGGGTGATTATAGTGAATTTTTGCTTAAAGTTTGCTAAATTTAAGCAAAAATTTTAGAATTTAAATTCTCAAAGGGATAAATTTGAGAATTTTGTGCTTTGTCTAAGTCAAAAAAGTAAATTTGTAGTGTATGAGAAGGTTTTTTATTGTCATCATCGCTTAAATTTGAAACAGCCTTGTATGTGAATGTTTGCTCGCTCAATTTTTGCAAATCATTGTTTTCATCGTCAATTTTAGGGTAGATTAAAATTCCATTTTGGCATTGATATTTGCTTAAATACGCAAAGACTTGATACAAATCGCCTTGCGAAACTCCATAATCATTTCGGCTGAAATTTAAAATTTTCCACTTTGTATCGGCGATAAAATTTGCTTTATTATTTTTGTAGCCAACTATATCAGGTCTAATTCTAAATTTATTTTCTTTGTCGTTTTCAAGCAATAAATGCTTGCCTGTATCTTGGGTTTTGACTTCATACTCGCATTGTTCGTGTGCGACATATCTTTTCAAATGCCACGCTACAAAGCTTTCAAAAAGTTCATTCATATCAAAAAGCAGTGCAAAGGCATTTTGGCTACCTTGATAAGCGGTAAAAGTTTGTTTGTTAAGAAAAATTTTGCACCACAAAAGAAGAAGTTCATAAGCCTTAAAATGCCTTAAATTCACGCATTTTGCAAAATCTTTGTCATAATTTCGACTTGGGCTAATCTCATCAAAAACAAAGCGACTTTGCATAATTCTAGCGTTTGTTTTGGTGCTAAAATGACGCGTGCTTAAAAGCAAAAGCGTGGATTTGATGAGTTTGTTTGGGGCTATGTCGCTGCTAAATTCATCGCTTGCGGTGAAAAATCTTTCTTTGTGAGCAAAATTATGCTTTAAATTTTGTGTGAAAAGCAGCTTGCCTTTTAAGAATTTGCGGTTTTGCTCGCACTCTATATAATCACTCTTTAAGCCCTTTTTGATGAGCGTTTCAAGCTCGTTTAAAAACATAATAACAAAACTTTCAAGCAAGGGCGCGTTTTGTGTTTTTAAATTTGAAATGTGGCTTTGTTTGAAAGGCGAATTTTTAAGGGTTTTAAGCATTTGTAGCAAAAGGTCTTTTGCCTTGCAAACTTGGCATTTTTGGCTTTTTAAATTGTTATTGTGAGCCAATTTGTCAGTGTGAGAATCTACTTTATCACTCTGCCTTGTTTCATCATTTTTGTCAAATGACGAGCAAATGCAATCTTTAATTTTAAAGCCATCATTTTCATTTGCCGTGCGAAAAGTTTTGGGTAGAATTTCTAAACAAAAGCCACTTTTGGTTTGGATAAGCCCGACATAATTTCGCGCTCTAAGGCGGTTTTTGCCATAAGAGTTTAAAAAGATATGATTTTCTTTTTCATCGGCAAAATTTTTAAGTTCTTTGAAAATTTTTGTCGCCTTTACCTCGCTTTTATCGGCAATAACTTTTTCTATATCATCTACGCCAAAGACTTGCCATTCAACTATGCAAAGGGTTTTATTATTCGCCATTGTCGTTAGATTCGCTAGATTTTTGTGAGTTTCCCGCCTTGCTATCATAGATTTTTACAAACTGCCATACTGCCCAATCCTGCGATTTGACGATTTCATACACAACTTTTTCACTATCCACTTCATCGTTAAATTTACCCAAAAAGTCAGGTTTTGGCTTTGGTTTAATCATTTGATTATCGTTTAGCACGGCTTGGATTTTCTTATAATCATCATAAAAATACTCCTGCAAAAGCGGGATAATTTTCTTTACAAAGATTTCTTTAAGCGATTCTAGCGTAAGCTCATACCATTCCAATTCATCATTTTTATAAAATTTTGCTTTTTCAAAGAAAAAGGCGTGTCCTATGGTATGCTCTCTATCGAGTAAAAACTCTATGCGGTTGTTTATGGAATTTAAAATTTGATATAAAAAATTAGATTTTTCGCTCATATATTTATCTAACTCCTCTATACGATTTTCAGGGATAACTTGATTTTCATTGTCCCTTTGCTCCGTATCTTTGACAATCCATATATTTTTTAACAATTCAGGCTCTGGCATCATCTCCACAAACTCAAATCGCCTACGCAAAGCCGTATCAAGCAAGGCTATGCTTCTATCAGCGGTATTCATTGTCCCAATTATATAGAGATTGCTAGGCACACCAAAGGTTTCATTGCTATACGGCAAAGTTACTTTTAAAGATTCGTTGCCTATGCCACGCGCTTTTTCCTCTTCACTCGCACCGATTCGCTTACTCGGCTCAATAAGCGTGATGAGTTCGCCCAAAATCTTGCTGATATTTCCACGATTGATTTCATCGATGATGAGAATGCAAGGTTTTAACTCATTTTCAATTTGTGGCTGTTCTTTTATAGTTTTATCTTTTAAGTATTCGTTAAAAAAAATAATCTCTCATTGCTTCATATAAGTGTGAAAAACCAATATCGATGCCGATACCACTTGCTATTTCATTCTTATCTAATTTTTTTGAGTTTTCCAACTTTAAAAGCTTTGTCATTTCATTTTTGAAAATTGCTTGTCCATTCGTCCCTTTTGCTTGAATTTCATCGCCTTTTTTAGTTAGCTCAAATGCAATATCACCATAAACAAATTCATTTTTTTCTTTTAACTTTTTTAACATATCGGGATAAAATTGATGAGCTAATTTTTCATACTCTTTCCACTTTACTTGATACTCTACTTGATACTCTTCGAACTTAGTAATATTCGTTAATGCTTTATCGCAAATTTTCTTAAAAATTCCCGGCTCTAGCTTATAAGTCATATCACCTGAATCTTTAATGACAGGCTTTATCCCCTCCACAAATTCCTCATAAGAAAAACTTTGATGAAAGGTTACAAACTCGATTTGTCCATTTTGGCGAAATTCGTCAAATTTAGCCTTTAATTCTGCTCTGCTTTTGTCCTGCGTTTCAACACCCAAAATCTCCAAAGCCTTGTTTATGGTATTGTAAGTCTTGCCTGTGCCCGGCGGTCCATAAAGGATTTGATTAAGCGGTGGATTTTTGGCGGTTTTGTTTTGCATATTATTATTTGGCATTTCTTGCTCCTTGTTTGTAAAATTTAGAATCAAACCGTCCTTTTCGGCTTGCTTAAAGCATTCTATGGTAAGTTGTAAAGCAGCTTGTTGCTCACTTATCTTTCCAAGTTTATTTTGATGAAAATTCTCTATCCCTGCTACTTCTCGCATTTCCGTTAAAGTCAAGTCATTTTTGAGTCTTGCTAGTATTTCAAAATATACAGTGCCCTTTTTTATATCATAAACTCGCCCAATATGGCGAATGGCTTTTATGTCGCCTGTTATCTTAAACAAAGCAATATCGCCCTTTTTCATATTTGCTGACTCGCCGTAAGCGATTTTATTATCATTTATACCTAGTTGCCATTTTTCAGGCGGATACTTTTTCCAATAATCATCACTAGGTTTTATATTAAACAAATAAATCTGGGGCACTTTAAAATTTTCCACAAAATCCAACAAATGTTTAAACGCAGTCGTTCTATTATTTCTGCCCTTGCTTGTAGCTACGACTTTATATTTATCATCTTTTTGTAAGTTATATAAAATATCATTTAAAAATTCAACATTATCTATATTAAACGGATTTATCGTCTCTTGGCTTGTTATTAAGCCTTGTTCTTTGGCTTCCTTAAAGAAACTTTCCATACTAGTCATATAAAAATCCCTAGCGGACGGGGCAATCATTTTCTCACCATCTTTGTTTTCAATAGGCGATTTCTCCAAATATGTATAAAGGATAAATTCGTTTTTTCTTTCTTTGGCTTTTGTCTTATTATTATCAACCTCTACTGACTTTTTCTTATCCCCATAATAGTATTCAACTAGCATTCACATTTCCTTGTCCAAAAAATTTATATCTAAGAGTTATAACAAAAATTTGACAACTTGTCAAATTTTTACACTCCTAAATCCCCTCAATGACTCCCCTTATGCAAAAAGTAAAGCCCCACGCATAGTGCTAAAATCGAGCCTGCAAGATACGACATATCAACCATAGTAACGAGTTTCATCTGCAAAACGCGCTGAAAAAAATTCACCACTAAAACCATTATGATAACCTTTGCAAGCTTATCTTTAAGCTGGTCTAGGCTATGCACTTCAAGGACTTTGGATTGTTTGAGTGTTTTAAGCTCCTCGATTTCGCTCACAAAAAGCTCATAAATCCCAAAAGAAAAGATAAAAAGCACAAGCGCCATCAAGTATAAATCCACAGCGCCGATGATTTGCCCGACTATGTCCTCGTGCAAATCGATGGCAGAGTTTGGCAAGATGAAATAATCAAAAGTGTGAATGATGACTTTGATAATGTCATAACTTGCGATGAAAAACAGCACAAAAGCACCAAAAAGCCCAAACACCACAGGCAAAATCGTAACGATACGACATTTCATCAAGGCTTTTTCAAAAATTTTTTCAAACATTTTCGCTCCTTTTGGTGTGAATTTTGATAAATTTTTCTTAAATTTCACACCCTTTGCGTGAATTTTACTCAAAATATGTTTCATTTTGCTAAAAATGATGAAATTTACTCAAAATATCTTTGTTTGCCAAAAAGGCAAATTTAAGATACATTTGCAATGTAAATTTAAAACTCTTATTATTTTTATGTCTTTAAGAAAAATTTTATATATTTTTCAAGCTATAAGCCAAAAAAGACTTATAGCTTGGGTAAAATTTAGCTTAAAATTGTGAATTTTTAGGAAAATTCACACAAAAATTCACAAAAACTAAACGCTATACGCACTTTCGCCGTGAATTTTCTTGTCAAGCCCTTCAAATTCAACTTCTTCTTCCACGCGTAAGCTCGTAAAAAGCGATATAAGCTTAAATATCACAAAACTTACCACAGCTGAAAGCGTGATACAAAGGACTATGGCAAAGATTTGTTCTAAAAGCAAATGCCACGAACCACCGATAAACAAACCCTCTCCAAGTGCGCCATCAGCCACGACAGCAGGATTTACCGCACCGCTTGCAAAAAGCCCTGTGGCGACACCGCCCCAAACGCCGCCTATGCCGTGCAGCGAAAAGGCGTCCAAAGTATCATCAAGCCGTAGTTTGTATTTGATGAAGCTCAGCCCAAAGTAGCACAGCAAGGCAGCCACAGCACCGATGATAATGCTAGATGCTATGCTCACATAGCCGCAAGCTGGCGTTATGCCGACAAGTCCCGCCACTAAGCCGCTCAAACCGCCAAGCACGGTTGGCTTTTTGTGTATGAGCCACTCGGCTAAAATCCACACCAAAAAGCCTGTGGATGCCGAAAGTATGGTAACTACAAAGGCATTTACCGCTATGTCATCGACACCGCCCGCACTGCCAGCGTTAAAGCCCAGCCAACCCATAAAGAGCAATATCGCGCCCAAAAAGGCGTAGGGTATGGAATTTGCGTTGTTTGTGGCGTTTTCAGGCTTATCACGCCTTGCGCCCACCATCAGCGCGCCCACCAGCCCAGCTATGCCAGAGCTGATATGCACCACGCCACCGCCCGCAAAATCAAAGCTCCCGCGCCCAAGCAAAAAGCCATTTTCACTCCAAACCATATGCGCCAGCACATCATAAACAAGCGTGCTCCAAAAGATGAGAAACACCACCAGCACGCCAAGTTTTATGCGCCCGACAAGCGAACCCGTGATGATGGCGGAGGCTATGAGCGCAAACATCATTTGAAAGGCGACAAAAAGCACATTTGGCACGCCAGAAGCATTATAGCCACTCACGCCAGCTAGCGCAAAATTCGCCAAACTACCTACCACACCAGCGCCTGTGTCCTCGCCAAAAGAGAGCGTAAAGCCCAGCAAAATCCACTGCAAACTTATCACGCCAAAGACGATAAAGCAGTTCATAATGGTGTTGAGCATATTTTTGCTACGCACCAAACCAGCGTAAAACATAGCTAGTGCGGGCGTCATCAGCAGCACCAGCAAAGAGCAGAGCATTATAAAGCTCGTATTTGTGGGATTCATCTCAGTCATTTTTCCTCCTTTGAGATAAATTTCGCCGAGATTATAAAACAAATTTGCTTAAAATAAAATTAAATTTAAGAAAATTTTTATATATTTTTTATGAGTATTTTAAAATTTTATTTGAAAGCGTGAGATTTTGGGCAAAAAATGGAGTGTAAATACTTTAAATTTAGCTTTTTTCTAAAAAAGTGTTGAATTTTGTGCTTTGGTTTTGCTTTTTGATAAACACTAAAAAACGCTTTTTACTCGTCGCCCACCATAAAGCACAAATCAACATTTTAGCAAAAGCGTTGATTTAAAAAAGCCCATAAAATCGCTTTTTGAGACTTAAATTTGCTTTTTAAAATTCAAAAATTAAGCAAATTTGAGATAAACCCACCGCAAAAAAGCGGCGGGTGAAGGAGATAGTGAGTTAGTGCAACTTGCTTGGGTTTTATCTTAAAAACCCAAGCTGGTGCATTTTAAATCCATTTAAGTTCGCAAAAGCAAGGCAAAAAGCAAGTATCGCTCAGCACAAAGCCACTTCAAAGTGCTAAATTTAGGCTTTCAGCAAGCCTTGTCAGCAAAAATTTGCTTTGAATTTGTGGCTTGATTTTGTGAAATTCAAGCCACAACGCGCTTTTAACGGCGCAATAAACGCTCAATGCCTTTCAAAACACCTAAAATTCAAAGTCGCAAGAAACTTAAACCGCTTTAAGCCCTACGCACTTTGAATTTCAGCACGCTTAAAAATCATACCTAGCTTCAAAGCGGATACTATTTTGCTTTTGGGTTTGCTTGTCGCCCTTTGAGTCGGTAAATTCATCGCTTTTGTGCGTAAGATACGAGTAAAAGCCCGAAAAAGCGAGATTGTCGCTGTGTTTGTATTCGAGTCTGCCGACTATTTCTTGCTTTTTGTCTTTTATGTTTTTGCTTTCAGTGCCTATCGTAACGCCATCGCGCTTGGTTTGTCCCCACGCATAATCCACTCCCACGCGCACTAAGTCAGCAATGGTGTAGCCTAAGCCCCCAAATACAAACTGATTTGCGCCTATATCGCCGTGCAAGCTCGAACCGCTGGTGTTTTGGATTTCTTCGCCTGCGGTGATGATATCGCCCATATCTTCAAGCACATTGACGCTGAATTTGTCCTTTTTTCCATACGCTGTGTAGCCCACGCTCGCGTCAAAGCCCAAGAATTCCACGCCTGTGGCTATGGTGTATAAAGCACCGCCCGCCATTTCGCCGCCTGCTGCGCCTGTGAATTCAGCACTTTTGAGATAGCTTAGGCGGTTGTTGGCGAGGTATTGAGCCTGCACGCTTAGGCTGCCAGTGTCTTTAAAGTCCAGCGTGTAGCCCAAATCCACAGCATACATTGCCATTCTATCATTGACATAGCCAAACCACGCCTGCCCCGTAAGTCCCACGCTCTCGCCATAGTCCAAAAGCACCGCCGCTCCGTAAAGGTTTTGCGCGAAAATGGCATCTTTCATAGTAGGATACTTGCCCGTAAAAGCGTTTTGGTATGTGTCCGTAGCTTCGTCATAACTCGGGCTATCGCCGTTTTTACCAAACTCAGCCCCGATAAAATCGCCATCATCATTGACACTATCCACCGCAAAAGCCGTGAGCGTAACGCCGGGCAAGGCTTTGTTGATGAGCTGAGCTTTCATACCCACAGAGCCGCTGAGGCTGTCGTTGTCCGTCCAAATCGTGCCTAGCCTTTGGCGTCCCAAAAGGATACTTGTCGCAAAAATCGGGTTGCTGTCATAGCGCAGATACGCTTCTTCAAGGTAAATAGGCAGTTTGGTTTGAGCACCACCATAAAAACCGCCGTCAATTTCGCCGTCTGGGTTGTAATTAAGCGTGCCAACAGCCTTAAAGCCATCTCCCAAGCTCACACTCGTGGTAAGCAAAGCCCTAAATTCGTGCCTTTGCGAGCCTGACAAATCGCTTTCATAAAGTGTTGCAGGGTTTCCCGAGCCGTCCGTGCCGTCTTTGAAATTTGGCACAAAGCTGTCATAACGATACCTTAAACTCCCGCTCACATCGACATCTTTAATCGCCTCTTCCAAAGCCGTAGCACCGAGTGAGCTAAACGAAGTAGCAGTGATAACTGCTATCAAAGAAATTTTTATGTTTTTCATAAAATTTCCTCTCCTTTTCAAAAAGATTTTTAACAAAAGCATTATATCATAGAATTTTAATTTTGCAGCAAAAATTATAAAATTTATAAGAGTTATCAAAATTTAAAGAAAATTGAGAGTAAATTTTCGCAAATTTTAGGCTTTAAAAAAGCTGATTTGCACTTTGTTTTAGTAAAATGCTTATTTTTTAAGCTGAAAAACGCATTTTTTAAAAACTTCGCCGCGTTTAGCATAAGAACTGAACTGGTCTAAACTCGCACAGGCTGGGCTGAGTAAAGCCACTTCATTGTGGTTTAAATTTGCTAAATTTGAGTGATTTGCCTTTTCTTTTGAATTTGCATTTTTTAAATCATCTTTTAAATTTGTCAAATTTGCGCTTAAATTTGCTGAATTTGCTTTGGCGTGATTTGAATTTACCGAATTTTTCTTTGAATTTTTGCTTAAATTCACGCTTGAATGCTCGCTTAAATGTGGTGCGCTGAAATTTTTATCGATGAGCGCAACGGCATTTTGCAAAAGCTCGCATTTATGCGCCTTAATGCCAAACTCATCAGCAAGGGCTAAAATTTTCCCCGCGCTCGTGCCTATGGCGTAAAGCTCTATTTTAAGGACTTTCATCGTCTCAAAAAGCGGGCGCAAAGACACCCCTTTATCGTCCCCGCCGATGATGAGATGAATTTTTTTGCTTTGGTAGCGTTTAAGCGCGGCAAGGGCTGCGTCTATGTTTGTGGCTTTGGTGTCATTGACCCACAGGCGTCCGCGCGCGTCTAAAAGCTCTTCAAGTTTGTTTGGCTCGATGATAAAAGCGTTGAGCTTGTCGTAGCTTGTTTTGTCAAGCAAAATTTTCTCTATGCTTAAAGCAAGCACGGCGTCCATTAAAAAGGGCGTTTGAAAGGAAATTTTATCTGTATTTATCCCCATTTTGTCCGCTAAATCAAACTCATCTTCATAAGCGATGATTTGCCCTTTGCAGCCCTTTGCAAGTTCATTTTGGGCTTGAATTTTAGGTAAAATGGCTATGTCGCCTTCGTTTAAACGCTCTAAAACACTGAGTTTGTCGTGTTCGTAGTTTTCAAAGCTGCCGTGCCACGAAATGTGGTCGGCTGTGATGGGCAAAAGTGCGTAAATTTCAGGCTTTGCGCTGCGTGTGTAGTGTAGGGTAAAGGAGCTGGTTTCAAGCACCCAAATTCTAGCGTTTGTGTCAAGTTCAGCCAAAGGCACGCCGACATTTGCGCCCATTTGCGAACCGTGTTCTTTAAGCAGGTGCTGAGTCATTTGCGTGGTAGTGGTTTTGCCGTTTGTTCCGCTTATCCAAATGCTTTTTGGCATCGCATCGTAAAAAAAATCATACTCGCTGATGAGATTTTTAGCCGCTTTTATAAGCTCGTGTTCGCGCGGAAAGCTGGGGCTTGGGATTTCAAAGGCACTTTCATCTGCCTTAAATTCGCAAGGATTTAAAAGCGTGTTGCCAAATTCATCGCTTTTTCTTTGCATAAAACTATCATCATAAATGTCAAAGCCCCCAAATTTCGTGCCCAAAATGCGGGCGATTGCCTGAGTGGTTTTGCCGTAGCCAAAAAGCGAGCCGCGCATAAATTCACCTTAATTTTATCGTAGCGATAGCAAGCAGGTTGCTTAAAAAGGCGAGTATCCAAAAGCGGACGATGATTTTGTTTTCTACCCAGCCCATTTTTTCAAAGTGATGATGAATGGGCGCCATTTTAAAGAGCCTTTTGTGGAAAATTTTAAAGCCCCCTACCTGTAAAATCACCGAAACCGTCTCAAAAACAAACACAAAACCGATGAGTAAAAGCAGAATTTCGTTTTTGGAGATGATGGCTAAAAAGCCCAAAAAACCGCCTATGCTAAGGCTTCCGCTGTCGCCCATAAAGATTTGAGCGGGAAAGCAGTTATACCACAAAAAGCCCATCAAAGCCCCGATAAAAGCCGACACGATGATGGCGACTTCGCCCAAATCGGCTATTTTAGGTAGTAGCAAATACTCGCTATAAAGTGCGTTGCCGCTTAAATAGATAAAAACGCCAAGCGTAGCCAGCGAAAAGATAGACGGGATAGTGGCTAGCCCGTCCAAGCCGTCTGTTAAATTCACGGCGTTTGAGCTTGAAATCATAACAAGCACCCAAAACACCACGATAAAAGCGCCCATATCAAAGAGCGGATACTTGTAAAAGGGCATAAAGAGCTGTGAATTCACCGCTTCGCTCATATACAAGGGCAACACGCAGGCAAGGCTAGCAAAGGCAAGCAGCAAGAGCTTGATTTTTGGGCTTAAACCGCTATGGTTGTCCTTGTGAAGCACCTTTTTTAAGTCATCATAAAGCCCAACAGCACAGAAAAGCACCAAGCACAGCAGTGCCACAAGGGTAAGAGTCGTGTCAAAGCGCATACAGAGCAAACTCGCCACAAGAGTAGCAAAGACAAACACCACGCCGCCCATAGTTGGCGTGTCGCTTTTGCTTTGATGAGTTTGGGGCGCATACTCGTAAATAGGCTGTTTAGCGCCCTTGCCCTGCGCCCAAATGATGAATTTTGGCATTAAAAACAGGCTCAAACACAGCGCGAAAAAAAACGCAAAGCCCGAACGCACGCTGATATAAGTGAAAAACGCATAGTCGTTGAAAAAAGAAAGATAATACAAAATTTTGCCTTTATGAGTTTTTTAAAAGCCTAATTATAATAAATTTTTTTGTGAATTTTGCTTAAATTTAACTTTTTTTGTGTGAAATTTAAGCAAAATGTGGCGCGCTGATGAAATGGCTTTATCGCCCAAGCGAGTAAATCCGTGTGGCAAGTAAAATTCACAAAAGGGCTTATCAAAATGATAAGCCCTAAACCACTTTTTAAGCTAAAATTCGCAAATTCTTTTAAATTCTAGCTTATTTTTAAGCTAAATTTATAAATTCTCTTCAATTTTAGCTTAAATTTGACTAAAATTCAGCCCTAATGTTGAGCCAATAATTTCTGCCCGCAATCATTCTTTGATAGCTGTTTGAGTAGCTTACTCTATTGCGGTTTTGATAGGTAAAATAATCAACCGTGTCTAAATCAAAAAGATTATTCACCACAAAGCCAAGCGTGATTTTATCGCCCGTCTTGTAATCAAGCCCCAAATCCACTATATGCGTATCCTTAAAATACTCCCCAGGTCCCACATTTGCCGCGTGTGCGCCAAAGGCTGGTGTGCGGTATTTGCCTACATAACGCACATAGGTATCCCATTTTGTCTTTTTGTAAGAAAGTTTAGCTGAAAGGTTGTGTTCTGGGACATTGTTGAGTGGCTTTCCTTTGTTTGTGCCGCTTTTTCGCTCTGTTTTTGTGTAAGCATAGGCTAAATCAAAATAAAAGCCCGTAGTTAAATCCGCTAGCATTTTTGTGGATTTAAGCCCAAATTCGCCTCCGTAAATCCTTGCCTTGTCCTCATTTATGGGTAAAGAGCAAGTGTTGCCCGTTCCAGCATTACACACTCCATAATAAGGCATAGTAACGCCGTTTTGATAAGTCTGTGAAGTTATGGCGTCTGTGAAGTCCGTGATAAAGCCTGTGAGCGTGAAATTCATCGCTGGCGTGTCGATGATAGAGCTGATTTCGTAGTTTAAACTCTTTTCAGGCACTAAATTTGCGTTGCCGTAAAGTTGCTGATTTGTCGTGCCACTTGCATAATCTGCATAGTAGCCATCATATCTTTGCGAAAGCTGTGGCACTTGCAAACCGCTTGCCACACCAGCCTTGAAAGTAAGCCAAGAAGTAGGGAAAAAATTTAAATACGCCCTTGGCGAAGCAAAAACACCAAAGGTTTGCACATAATTTGCCCGCACGCCAGCCGTCAATGAACTTATATCGCCCAAAAACAACTCACCCTCGCCAAAAAGCGCCACTTGATAAGAATCATTGTCAAAGTATTTGATTCTCGTATCAAAATTCCCCTCTCTTTTGTATAATCTCTCATAGAAAAAATATGGTCCAGCATTGAGTATCAAGCCACCAAAATCCCCAAAAAGAAAATCCTTAGTGAAAGTGGTTTGATAAGTAAAGGCTGGATTCCAAATCAAGCTTTGATGGTCTCTTTTGCCAGATTCACGCCCATTTTCCAAAGCCTTGTTAAAGGTAGTTCCTGTCGGCGTGTAGCCCGGCGTGTAATGTGGAAGCATAGAAGTGTCAGCATAATGCAAAAAGCTGTTAAAACGCCCAAAGCTGTAATCCCCATCGTGATTAAGTATGTAGTTAAATTTAAAATAATCCTTAACCATAGGTATAGCACTTGATGAGGTGTTTAGCGTGCCAAGTCGCTGAAAGCCAAAATCCGTGTCAAAATAAAAGCTGTTTTGCTCGTTTGCTTGATAATTAAGCCTTGCGCCAAAGCTTGAATTTATGTATCCTGTGGGGCTGTGGCTGGTGTAAGGGTTTGTGGTGGTCGGTGTGTAGCCTGCAATGTCTTTTTGAAAAAAGCTGTTTTTCTCGGCGTAATTATACTTACCGCGTAAATTTAAGCTAAACCTTTCGCCCAAAGGCAAGAAAATGTTGCCATTTACGCCTTGTGCGTTGCCCCAAGTGTCGTGGTGTTCTTGTAAGCGAGTTTCAAAACCCACGCTAGCACTGACTTTGTCGGTGCTTTTTTTGGTGATGATATTGATAACCCCGCCCATAGCATCACTACCATAAACCGTAGAGGCTGGTCCTCTTATCACCTCAACCCTTTCTATCATCGAAGCAGGTGGTATAGCCCCGCTTGTAGAGTCAAAGCCCCGTCCGTCAAAGCCTCTTGACATATTAACACGCTTGCCATCGATTAAAATGAGCGTGTAGCTTGAACCCATACCGCGAATGTTAATGCTTGAAGCGCCTGTTTTTTCGATACTCGTAGAAACGCCCGGCACCTCTTGGACTATGTCGCCTAAATCCCTAATAGGCTTGTTGAGAATGTCCTCTTTGGATATGATAGAAATGCTCGCTGGTGCGTGCTTGATTTCTTGTTCATAACCTGTGGCGGAAATGACAACGCTGTCAAGCGTGTAGGTTTGTATGGCTGAATTTGAAGATTCAGCTGGCAAATCTGCACTTTGCGGAGCAAAAGTGTCATTTTGGGCTAGATTGAGTGCTGGTAAATTCGCACCTTGTGTGCCTGCACTACGCCTTATATCATCAAGCGCGATGAGTGTTAAATTTTCACTCAACTTGTCGATTTTGCCTAAATTTGTGGCATTTGGCGAAGTGAAATTCGAATTTTGACTTAAATTCGTGTTTTGATTTGAGTGCAAATTTTCATCGTGTGCTTTTTGCAAAGCTAAGCTTGAATTTGCGCCCAAATTTACGCTGTTTGTAGGATTTTCAGCTTGGCTTGTTTGTGCGCCAAATGCAAATCCCCCCCCCCCAGCAACCATAAAAGCTATGGTAGCGGTTAAAATTTTTTGTGTCATCATAATGACTCCCCTTTGTGAGTAATTTGTCTTTCGTGCCAAAAACTCATAAAAAGGCGCAAATTCGTCTTTTAAGCTGCTAAACTCAGAAAAACAGCGGACATTTTGATAAGCCTTGCTAAAATTTACAAATTTTTTAGCACGAAAAACAAGAATGGATTATAAAAAATTTAAGCTTAAAATTTAATAAATTTTGAGAATTATTTTTAAATTTATGTTTTTGTTTTTGCAAATTTAACTTAAAATAGCGATTTTTAAGCGTTTTTATCGTTATGAAAATATCAAAAATAATTATATAAGTTATCAAAATAAAGCCTATTTTGAAAAGCAAAAACATTTCATAAATCAAATCATCAAATAAAAATGCTTTTCAAAAATTTATTTTGTGTTGTGTTTTGAGCAAAATTTCAAATGTTGCATTTCAAGCAAAAATTCGAATTTACCTTTGCGTTAAAATTTTTGGGCTAAAATGATGAGAAATTTATAGCAAAGACGTGAATTTTACCTTTGTTTGTGATAAAATGGTGTAAAAAATTTGCAAAAATTAAAACAAAGCAAGCAAATCATCTTAAAAGAGCAAAAATGGCGCAAAAATGTATTTTAGTCATCACGGACGGCATAGGACACAACCCAAGCGGGCGTTACAACGCCTTTGCTGCGGCGCGCAAACCAAGCTATGAGCGGCTTTTCAAGGAAGTGCCGCACACGCTTATCCACACCAGCGGGCTTGCGGTGGGCTTGCCCGAAGGACAGATGGGCAACAGCGAAGTGGGACATATGTGTATAGGCAGCGGGCGCATTATCTACCAAAATTTAGTGCGGATAAATCAGGCTTTGGCGGACGGCTCACTTGCTAAAAGCCCTATTTTACGCGCTTTTTTAGACAGGGTGCAGCGAGTGCATATCATCGGGCTTTACAGCGATGGGGGCGTGCATTCGCATTTGGCACATTTTAAGGCTTTGGCGAGCATTTGCAAGGCTTGTGGCAAGGAAGTTTTCGCTCACGCCATCACGGACGGACGCGATGTGGGACCTAAAACGGCGGCTGAATTTATCGGCGATTTGCAAGAATTTTGCGCGGCAAATGCCCTAAATTTGGCTAGTGTGAGCGGGCGGTTTTACGCTATGGATAGGGACAAACGCTATGAGCGCGTGAAAATTTACTATGAAGCTCTATTTGGCAAGGCTTTGCGCGTGAGCGATTTTGCAAGCTACATTCGGCAAAGCTATGATGAAAATGTAACGGACGAGTTCATCAAGCCCGCTGTGAGTATGGATTTTACGGGCTTAAAGGCAGATGACGGGCTGATTTTTGTCAATTTTAGAAACGACAGAATGAAAGAGCTTGTAAGTGCGCTCACGCAGGCTGAATTTAGCGAGTTTGAGCGTGAATTTGTGCTAACAAACGCCCTAACGATGACAAATTATGATGATAAATTCAGCCTAAATGTGCTTTTTGAGAAAGAAAATTTGCAAAACACCCTTGCGGAGCTGATTTCACGGGCAAATTTAAGCCAACTTCACACCGCAGAGACTGAAAAATACGCTCATATAACATTTTTTTTAAACGGCGGCAAGGAAGAACCCGTGCCAAATGAAACGCGCATTTTAATCCCAAGCCCAAAGGTAAAAACCTATGACGAAAAGCCCCAAATGAGTGCTTATGAAGTGCTTGCGGAGGTGAAAAAGGGCATTGAGCGGGGCGAGGATTTCATCGTGGTGAATTTCGCAAATGGCGATATGGTAGGGCATACGGGCGATTTTAATGCGGCTGTTAAGGCTGTGGAGGCTGTGGATAAGTGCTTGGGCGAGCTTGTGGAGACGGCAAGGGCGCATAACTACGGCTTTATCATCACGAGCGACCACGGAAACTGCGAGGCTATGCAAGATGAGGCTGGCAATGCGCTCACAAACCACACGACTTTCGATGTTTTCGCCTTTGTCGAGGCGCAAGGCGTTACGAAGTTAAAAGAGAATTTAGGGCTTTCAAACATAGCCGCAACCGTGCTTAAAGTGATGGGTTTGCCAAAGCCAAAAGAAATGAACGAGGGCTTGTTTTAAGGGCTAAAATTTAAATTTTACGCTGTGGAGTTGAAAATTTTGTCCTTGTGCGTAAATTTTGCTTAAATTCAGCGAAATTTAAGGCTAAATTTAATACAATCAAAGCCCTTAAACAAGGCGAATTTAGCGAAGTATTTTAAGAAATTTATCAAAGCAAACAATGCAAAAAGGCATTTTTAAAGCACTTAAACAAAATAGGAGTAAGATATGGGACGAGCGTTTGAATACCGCCGAGCAAGCAAAGAGGCGCGTTGGGACAAGATGAGTAAGCTTTTTCCAAAGCTTGCAAAGGCTATACAAGTGGCGGCAAAGGAGGGCGGCAGCGACCCTGAGATGAACCCAAAGCTACGCACCGCCATAGCCACAGCCAAAGCGAACAATATGCCAAAGGATAACATAGACGCGGCGATTAAGCGGGCTTTGGGTAAGGATAGTGCCGAAATAAAGAGCATTCATTATGAGGGCAAAGCCCCGCACGGCGCGCTTGTCATAGTCGAGTGTATGACGGACAACCCCACGCGCACGGTGGCAAATGTCAAAGCCATTTTTGCTAAAAACGGCGGTGAAGTGCTGCAAAATGGCGCGCTTGGCTTTATGTTTTCGCGAAAGAGTGTGTTTCATTTGGAGAAATTTAGCGGGGATTTGGAGGAGTTGGAGCTTGATTTAATCGACTTTGGACTTGAAAATTTAGAGCAAAATGACGATGAGCTAGTGATAAGCGGGGATTACACAGCCTTTAAAGAGCTGAGTGATGGGGTTGTGGCGAAAAATTTGGTGCTGAAAAAGGCTGGGCTTGAATATGTGCCAAACGAGCCAAAGGCATTTAGCGAGGAGCAGATTTTAGACATAGAAAAACTGCTTGACAAACTTGAAGAAGATGATGATGTGCAAAGCGTTTGGACGAATGTGGAGTGAGTTAAATTTGCACTTATTTGATTTGCCTTGCAAATCTCAACACACAAAGGATACACAATGTTTAAAGACTACAAAGAACAATGCGAAAATTTTGTCAAAGCGTGGATAGATAAAAACATACGCTTTAAATCCAAAGATATTTCTTTGCAAGATTATAAAGAATTTTGTTACAAGTGTTACATTGAAATAGAAAATAAATTTGTTGTTTCAACAAATACGCCTTCATTTGCTGGTATAAAGAAAGCCACAGCAAGCGATGAAACTTGTTCAAGTAGAGAAGAATTTTTACAAGCGATACAAAGACATATTGATGAAACGCGTTTAAATAATGATAACTTTAAAACCTTTTTTAAGCATATTGAAAATAGAATCTACACTTATTCAAATTGCACTAATTCTAATCAAATCTTAAAAAACGAAAGTCGCATTTATTACACGCATCAATGTTCTGCTTGCAGAGGCAATGGAAATATAAAATGCGATTGCAACAATGGAATTGTAAAATGCAGTTGTCAAAATGGGCGTGTGAAATGCGATGTTTGGGGCTGTCAAAATGGTAGGGTAAAATGCAGTGCGTGGGGTTGCAAGGGTGGAAAAATTGAAAAATCACGCTATCGAAATGGGCAAAACATAAAATACTTTGAACCTTGTAGTAAATGCAGGGGAGCTGGTTTTTTACCTTGTCAGAAGTGCAGTGGTTCAGGGTTTTTAACCCATTCAAAATGTGGTGGTAGTGGAACTTTGACTTGCCCTCGGTGCGGTGGAAGCACTTTTGTAAAATGCAAAGCTTGCAATACAAGTGGAATGCAAACTGAAATAGCAACGATAGTTTGCACCGCTGAGCCAAAATATCAAGTCATTTATCCAAATGACATTGACGAAAAATTGAAACTTGCCGTAGAGCAAATAGGTGTGGAAAATTTTGAGCAAATCGCTGAGATACAAAGAAATGAAATCAAAGCATTAGATGTTGAAAAAGTAGTCTTTGAGCGCTACGAAGTGAGTGTGCCTTGTGCGAAATTTAGCATCATCATTAAGGGTAAAAAATATGAATGGCTAGTGTATGGTAAAAAAGTGCAAATGCTTGAAAATGGCGACATTCCTGTGAAAAATAATGCGCTTATTGGCCTTGTGGTATTTATTGTGATGTGTGGCGTGGCTTTGGCGTTTTGGTTTAACTATGTTGATGAAAAATATATGAATTTAGCAACACAAGAAAACAATCATACTCAAAAAGACAATACAACGCAAAATTTCATTAAGCTTTTAATCCAAAAAGATAGTTTTGTAAATTTAAGACAAAGTCCAAATGGTAAGGTTATCACAAAAATTTACGCCAAAAATTTAGATAAAATCACTATCAAAAAATTAAATGGTGGCGATGATAAGTGGATAAAAGTGCTTTATTTGCCACCAAATGTTACTGATGAAACAAAAGCTATCACTGGCTATATACATAGCTCAAAAATCGATAAAAATTCGTTAAAAAAATAAAAAAGAAAGGAAAAAACAAAATGCAAAAATTAGACAAATTCAGCCCCGAAGTATGCGAAAAGCTAGGGTTTTATGTGTATGGTTTGATTGACCCGAGAAATGGAAAGTATTTTTACATAGGCAAAGGGCAAAACAATAGAATTTTTGAGCATATCAAAGGGATTAAAGATAAAGATGAAGTTGATGAAAAAATTAAAACTATTATGCAAATACGCAATGAGGGACTTGAAGTTTTACATCTTATATTAAGACACGGATTAAAAGATGATAAAGAGGCTTTAAATATCGAATCAACACTTATTGACTTTATAGGTTTAAGCAATTTAGATAATAAAGTGGGAGGGATTAACCAAGATAAAGGCATTAACAATGCTTTAACTTTGCAAAAAAGATATTCTACCAAAGTATTTGATGAAAATGAAAATACACCACCTTTTATTATCATCAAAGTGCGTCAAGAAATTGTAAATGAGAGAAACGAGTCTCACTACGAGGCTTGTCGTTGGGCGTGGAAAGTGAGTTTAGAAAAAGTCAAAGCATATAAATATGTCTTATGTGTTGTCAATGGGATAGTTGAAAGAGTGTTTGAAGTAGAAAAATGGCAACAATCAAAAAGAGAAGGATTAGAAAGTCGTTATGAATTTATAGGTAAGGTAGCTCCACAAGAAATTTGTGTTTTGTTTGTCAATCAACGAATACCCGAACACTACCGCAAAAAAGGTAATGCTTCGCCTGTGTGCTATTCTAAAAAGCCTTAATTATTTTCTAATATCAGCTTTTTCAAAGCTGCCATTCTTATGGCAACGCCGTGTTTGACTTGCTTTAAAACGAGAGAACGCTCATCAGCAAGCACTTCATCGCTTATGTCTATATTTCTATGCACGGGTCCTGGGTGCAAGATGATGACTTTTTTGTCCTTTATGCGCTCTTTGGTGATACAAAAATCGCTTGCATAATCTTTGAGCGAGCCATACATTTGCGTTTCGTGGCGTTCGGTTTGGGTGCGAAGGCTCATTATAATGTCGGCTTGTTCTATGCCCTCATCGAGCCTGTGGCACTTTGGCAAATCTACCTTTGGCATAAAATGCGGCGGGGCGACAAGCACAACCTTTATCCCAAAACGCGCTAAAAGCTCGATATTTGAAGCCGCAACGCGTGAATTTTTTATGTCCCCAACGATGATGAGCGTTTTGCCCACAATGTCGCCTTTGAAGTGCTTTTTTATGGTAAATAAATCAAGCAAGGCTTGCGTGGGGTGAGCGTGCTTGCCATCGCCGCCGTTTAGCACAGGGCAATGCACATATTTAGCAAGCTTCAAAGGCACTCCACTTCTTGCGTGGCGCATCACAATCGCGCTTGGTCCCATCGCGTCTAAATTTGCAGCCGTGTCATAAAGCGTCTCGCCCTTGCTTGATGAGCTGCGCGACACATCAAGGCGCAAAACCTTTGCGTCAAGCCGTTTAGCCGCCGTTTCAAACGATGAAAGCGTGCGCGTGGAGTTTTCAAAAAAGATAGTCGTTACGCTTTTGCCTTTAAGCAAAGCTCGTGGCTTTTCGTCCAAAAAGCTTTCAGCATCTTTGAAAAGTGCCAAAACTTCATCGTTTGCCAAGTCCCTAGTGGTGATTAAGTGCCTCATTTTAAGCCTTTCTTTATAAATTTTAGCCTTTTAGCTCTAAATTCAACTCTTTTTTCGAGCAAACAGCGGTAAAAAGCACATCTGTGGAGCTGTTAAGTGCTGTTTCTACGCTATCTTGCACCACGCCGATGATAAAGCCCACCGCGACAACCTGCATAGCAATGTCATAGTCTATGTTAAAAAGCGAACACGCAAGCGGTATGAGTAGCAAAGAACCGCCAGCCACGCCACTCGTGCCACACGCCGCAAAAGCAGCGATGATGGCAAGCAAAAAGGCTTGAAAAAAGCTGACTTGCAAGCCCACAGTGTGCGCTGCGGCAAGGCTTAGCACTGCTATGGTAACGGCTGCTCCTGCCATATTTATCGTTGCGCCTAAGGGAATGGCTATGCTATAAAGGTCTTTTTCTATGCCAAGCCTTTCGCAAAGGGCTAAATTCACGGGGATATTTGCCGCTGATGAGCGGGTGAAAAAAGCAAAAATCGCGCTGTGTTTGAGGCAGATAAAGATGAGCGGAAAGGGGTTTTTGCGGGTAAGGGCGAAAACGATGAGTGCATTTATCACAAAAGCCACAAAAAGCATAACACCCACAAGCACTATCAGCACTTTGCCATAGCTCATCAATCCGTTTGCGCCTGTTTGCGCGACTGAATTTGCTACAAGGGCAAAGATACCAAATGGAGCAAGTTTGACGATGAATTTCACTATGAGAAGCACGGCTGAATTTAAATCCACAAAAAAGCCCTTTGTCGTGTCCGCACAGCACCTTAACGCCACGCCAAAGCCTATCGCCCACGCTAAAATGCCAAGATAGTTGCCTGTTGAAAGCGCGTTGATGGGGTTATCGACTATTTTGAAAAGTAGGCTTTTAAAGACAGAGCCTATGGCTTGGGGCGATGAAGCACTAGCAGCCTGTATGTCGCTTAATACAAGCTGCACGGGAAAGATGAAGCTCGCTACCACAGCCGTAAGAGAGGCTAAAAAAGTGCCGATGACATACAGCAAAAGCACCCGCTTAAACTGCGCTCCGTGCTGAGCAAAGTCTCTCGTGCAAATGCTCGTCATCACAAGGATAAAAACAAGTAGCGGAGCGACTGCCTTTAACGCCCCCACAAACAAATCGCCCAAAACAGCGACACTTTCAGCACCTTTTGCGCTCAATGCGCCCAAAATCGCGCCCAGCACGATACCAACTAGGATTTGAAGTATCAAGTTGCCCTGATAATAAGCCTTACACACCCTCGCAAACATAACTTACCTTTTTAAATTTAAGCAAATTCTAGCGAATTTTTGCTTAAATTTGGCGTAAAATTTAGCTTTTTTCCGTAAATTTTTGCGCGGAATTTAAATTTGTTTTGCAAATTTGCCATAAAATTTGCAAAAAAAGCGTAAGGCAAAAAAAGGGTAAAACACAAAACAAAAAGCACTGCAAAAAATGCAAAATAAAAAGGCTCAAAACGCAAAAAAGGCAAAGCAAAAAACAAAAAGCAAAAATGCACTGCAAAAAAGGGGTTAAAGAAAAAGGGCAAAGCAAAAAACGCAAACTAAAAAAGCGCACAAAGCAAAAACGCAAAATAAAAAGCGCACAAAAGCAAAAAAGGCAAACTAAAAAGCACGCAAAAGCACAAAAAGCCTTTGCTTGCCCTAAATTTAAGCTACTGCTTGATTTCGTTTAAGTCCTTTAAATTCTCCACATACACGCTCAAACTTGGGAAAGCAAAGCCCAGCCCGTTTTTCTCCAAAATCCGCATAAAATCCAGCATTAGCTTTTGGCGCGCTTCTCTAAATTCGCCAGCACTTATGACTTTGGTGTAAAAATAAAGTTCTATGTTTATGGAGCTGTCGGCAAACTCGCAAAGGCTCACATAGCAGGCGTTTTTGTAGCCTTCTAAATCATTTACCGAAACTAAATTTTGGCGGTATTTTGCGCTGTAATTTTTATTTAAAGCGTTATCATCAGCGTGCGCTACCAGCGGGCTTTGCGCTAGATATTCGCGCAAATCATTCACGCAGGATTCTAACTGCTCGGGCTTTGCGTTGTAAGCAACGCCTAAAATCATCTTTATGTGCCGTCCTACCTTGCGTTTAGACCAGTTTTTTATGTTTGCGCCCATCACTGTGGAGTTTGGCAAAAAGACAAGCGAGTTGTCAAAGGTGCGTAAAGTCGTCTTTCGCAAGCCTGTTTCCACGACATTGCCTTCGATGCCCGCCACTTCTATCCAGTCGCCTTGATTAAAACTATCATCAAAAGAAATGATGAGCGAGGCAAAGAAATTTGCGATAATGTCCTTTGCAGCAAGTGCCACAGCCAGCCCACCTATGCCAAGCGAGGCGATGATGGCTGAGACATTAAAGCCAAGATGAGCTAAAATCAGCAAAAGAGCGATGATGACGATGATGAAATAAAGCATTTTGATGATTAAATTCGCCACTTCTTTTTTGCCACTTTTTTGAGCAAGCTTTGCTAAAAACATTATGCCGTAGCTGTTTAAAATGCCTACTATGAGCCACGCAAACAGCACCACATAGATGATATAAAAGGTGTTTGTGATTTTGACATTTACAGGGGAGGGGTAATAAAAAATCGCAAAACACACGCTAAAAGCGTAGAAAAAGAGCAGCAAGGACACGGGGCGCGTGTTTTTGTCGATGAAAATTTCGCGCACTTCTGCCTTGTCCATAGCGCCCTTTGAATTTTTGAAAAAAAGTTTCATTAAGCAAAACAAAATGAGTGGCGGCAAAAACACACGCAACACCCAAAAAAGCAGCAAAACAAGCGCAGAAATCACCAGCTTGCCCGTGTCGATGAAATCATTTTTCGCGTAAGAGTTGATAAAGTCTATCAAACTTTGCAGGCGAAATTCAGCGAAAATATAATTGCTCTCAAATAAAGACGCGTTATCGCTCAAATAGCTTAAAATCTCCGAGTAAGTGGCGAATTTAAGAGACAAATCGCTTTCTTGGCGCGGATATTTGGCTTTTAGCTCGTTAAATTTAGCTTCAAGCTCTGCAAACTCGGCGTTTATACTCTCTTTCATCGTGCTGCTGTCCGCACTTGCTTTGAAAAGCTCGCTCACTTTGAGCAAAGAGCTATAAAAAAGCCGTTCAAAGTCCATAAGTCTTGCTTCGCTCGCATTTTTGGGCTTTTGCTTTGCAAGTTCTTTTAAGAATTTCTCGTTTAAATTCTTTGAAATCACACTCGGCAAGCGTTCTAAAAGCACTTGTTTTTGGTGTTTGAGCGTGGCTTTTTCCTTGCTAAAAACACTCGCGTTGTTGTCGCTTTTTTGGTTTAGCTCATCAATTTGCACGCTCAAATCGCTGATTTCTTGCACTAGGGCTTGAATTTCACTCTTAAATTCATCTTTGTGAGCTGAATTTGCCTTGTCATTTGTCGCTTGGTTTTCAGCTTGCTTTGAATTTTTGGCTAAATTCGGGGCTGAATTTATCGCTGAATTTGTCGTCAAATTTAAAGGCGGATTTGAATTTTGCTGATTTTGGGTTAAATCCGCCGCATTTGGCAGCAAGGCTTTGTCAGTGCTTGCATTTGTTTCATTTTCAGCAAAAACAAGGCTTGTTGCAACCATCATCATTAAAATAAATTTTTTCATCATTTTTCCTTGTGTGAGATAAGCACAAAGTGCTTTTCTTCCATACTATACTCGTAAATTTCGCCCGTTTCGATGATATAATACCAAGCGTGAATTTCAAGCCGTTTTTCGCTCACGGCTTTTTGGATTTCGGGGTAGGTGAGCAGGTTTTGCAGTGAGTTGAGTAGGTTGAGCTTTTCGGTGAGCCAGCTTCGCATCGCAGCGTCTGTGCGTGCGCTTTCAAGCTCCAAAACTTCGCGCTTTATGCCATCAAGCATACTGAGCCATCTTTTGACATTTGGGGTTTTGTGTAGGGAGCTTTCATCGCTGTATAAAGCCGCGCAACCCCCGCAGTTGCTGTGTCCGCACACGACTATGTTTTTGATATGCAAGGAATTTACGGCGTATTCTATGGCTGAGGTTGTCGCCAGATAATCATCGCTCACGCGGTAAGGCGGGACGATGTTGGCGATATTTCGCACGACAAAAAGCTCGCCCGGACCTGTGCCTGTGATGAGATTTGGCACGACACGAGAGTCCGCACAGCCGATGAAAAGCGTGTGCGGATTTTGCCTGTCTTTTAGGGCTTTAAAGAGCTTTTTATGCTCCAAAAAGTCCTCTTGCATAAATTTAAGCGCACCTTTGATGAGATTTTGCATTTTAAAACCTAAAATTTTTTTGGCAATTATAGCTTAAATTTATTCACAATGGATTTATTTTCTTGCTTTTTTGAGTGCGCTTTGATTTACCCAAAGAATTTATAATTTCACAAAGGAAAAATATGCGTTTTTTGATGATAGCGTGTTTGTGTGTTTTGATGAAAGCTGAGTTGCCCCAAGCTGCAAAGCCCTACGAGGAGCAAGGTATCAAAGTCGAAGTGAGCGGAGAGCTTTTGCTGCGCTATGAAAAACAAAGCGGCAAGGGCGCAAAACAAGCCCCAAAAGGCTCGCAAGGCAGTTTAAGCATAAGTGCTGAGTAATCACTCATTTAAAGCAAGGGCGCAACGCTTGATATAGCTTTTTAGGCTTGTTTGCTTTGTCAAAACGCCTTTCATACAAGCCCCAGCAACGCCCGCACCTTTAAGAAGTGCGATATTTTCAGCCTTTATGCCACCCACAGCGTAGATAGGAATGGTGCTTTGCTCGCAAATTTGAGTAAGCATATCAAGCCCGCGCGGTGGCAACAAGGGCTTTGCCAGCGTTTCAAAGATATGCCCAAAAAGCGCGTAATGACAATTAAATTCCATAGCCTCCAAAAGCTCATCACTGCTGTGTATAGAAGTGCCGATGAGATGAAAATACCGCACCACTCGTGGTTCAGCTCGCAAAATGTCAAGCGGACAATGAAAATAGCGATGATTTAATTTTAATGCAACCTTGTCAAAGTTGTGTAAAAAGCATACAAGTTTGTGTTTTTTGCAAATTTTAAGCACCTCTTTTGCCAAGTCGTAGTAATCATTTTCGCGCATATCCTTTTCGCGCAAGATGAGTGCATCGACTTTTGCTCGCCCTAGCCTTGCCACAAAGTCTAAAAAATCGCCCTTTACAGCCTGTCTATCGCTGATGGCGATGATTTTTTTGTCCCACATTTTAACCCTTAAATTCACGCTTTTGCGCTTTAAAATTCACATTTTTGCCTTTAAATTTGTTAAATTTTGCCCCAAAATTCAGCCCACATACAAGGTATCACTCATTATGGCTTGTAAATTCGCCCTTTTTATCGCACTCATCACCTCGCTAACTGAGCGAGAATCTGAAATTTCAAACTGCTCATCGCCTTTTTTTGTCCCAGCCCTTTCGCCAACGCCCACAGATACGCCAGCTGAAATTTTTGTCGCGGCGATTTTAATGGCGTTGTCGCGAAAGTTAGCGTCCTCTCGCGTGGAGATAGTGATATTTGCGAAAGGTAAAAAGAGCCTATACGCGCAAAGCACTTGCAGCAAGCGGCTTTGAGTTACTTCTCGTGGCGAAATTTTGCGGTTGCCTAAAATCGGGCGCAGGCGTGGGGCGGAGAGTGAAAGCTCGGCGTGCGGGTAGATTTGCTGCAAAAAACAAGCGTGCAAAGCCGTAGCCAGCGCGTCCTTGCGAAAATCATCTATGCCAAGCAACGCCCCAAAGCCCACTCCACGCATACCAGCTTTTAAAGCGCGTTCTTGCGCGTTAAAGCGGTAAGGAAAAACCCGCTTTTCGCCAAAAGCGTGAATTTGCTCGTATTTTTGGGGATTGTAAGTTTCTTGGTAAATGGTTACAAAATCACAGCCCGCCTCGTGCAAAAGCTCATATTCGCCTACATTCATCACATACACCTCAACGCCAACTACCCTAAAATACTGCCTTGCAATAGCACACGCCTTTGCTATATACTCAACACTAGCGTGCGCGCGCCCCTCGCCTGTTAAAAGTAAAATCTCTTGCAAACCCGTTTGAGCAATGGCGCTCATTTCAGCGTGAATTTCAGCCTCATTAAGCCTTGCTCGCGCTATGGCGTTGCCCTTTTGAAAGCCACAATACACGCATTTGCTCTCGCAGTGGTTACTCAAATAAAGCGGAGTGAAAAGGCTTATGGCGTTGCCAAAATGCGCTTTTGTTTTTGCCTGCGCAAGGCGCGCTAAATCCTCCAAAAAAGGCTCAGCCGCCTCGCTTAAAAGTGCTTTTAAATCCCATATATCAAGGCTTTGTGAGTTAGCTTTTTGCAAAACTGCACGCACGCTTTTTTCGTCAAATTCCGCACTCTCATAGCCTTGCGCGTGAGCTAAAACTCTCTCTAAAATGTCGCTTTGTATGTCGTTCATACCCTTTTGATACTCAAAAATACTTGTTTTCACTCTAACCCCTCAAAAAGCCCGTTAGTGGCGATGAAGCTTGGCTTGTTTCAGCTTGCGGGGCGAGTTTTGCTAAAAATGCCATCCGTCCAGCCTCCACAGCTAAGCTAAAAGCCCGCGCCATAGAGCTTATGTCGCCAGCATTTGCGATAGCCGTGTTTATCATCACGGCGCTAACGCCCATTTGCATAGCCTCGCAAGCTTGTGCAGGCGTGCCAAGCCCTGCATCTACGATGATGGGCAAATCCAACTCATCAAGCAAAATTTGGATAAAGTCCCTTGTTTGCAAGCCCTTGTTGCTGCCTATGGGCGCAGCAAGTGGCATAATCGCCGCCGCACCCGCATCACGCATCAAACGCGCCGCATAAAGGTCTGGATACATATAAGGCAGCGGCGTAAAGCCCTCTTTGGCAAGCATTTCCACAGCTTTTATCGTCTCAAAATTGTCAGGCAGTAGGTATTTGCTATCTCTTATCACTTCGATTTTTATCAAATCACTATGACAAAGCTCACGCGCAAGCCTTGCGATACGCAAAGCCTCCTCTGCGTTTCTTGCGCCGCTTGTGTTTGGTAAAAGCGTGATATTTTCGGGGATAAAGTCAAGTATGTTTTCCACACCGCCCGCATTTACGCGCCTCAAAGCAAGGGTAAGTATCTGCGCGCCCGCTTGCTCCACAGCTGCTTTTATCAAATCAAGGCTGAATTTGCCCGAACCCAAAATAAACCGCGAGCTAAACTCGTATTTGCCAAGCTTTAAGCTGTCTTTTTTAGTCATTATCATTTGCCTTTTGCTTAAATTTAGGACAAATTATAGTCTTTTATTTTGAATTCTTGTTTAAAAATGATAAATCGCGCCTATCTTTTTAACATTTTGTTGTTAAATTTTCGCTACAATGGCGCACAAAGGGTAAGATGATGAAAAATGAAAGCCAGATAAAGCAGCTACGCACGCAGAGCATTTTAAAAGAGCTTATCCCCGAAGCTTTGGCAAACCTTGATGATGAAGTGTTGCGAAACCTTTGTATCACTGATGTGGAGTGCAAAAAAGGGCGTTATGATGCCTTTGTTTTCGTGGATAAAATGTTTTTTAACGCGCACGAGCAGGAGTTGATTTTGGCTAAGCTACAAAAAGCCGCAAACGCCTTGCAGAACTACTGTATGAGCGAGCAAGGCTGGTATCGCTGCCCTAAATTTCACTTTAAATTTGACGAACGGCTTGATTATCAAAACCATATCGATGAGCTTTTTGAGAAAATCCACAAGGAAAAAAATGCCTAAAATAGCCTTTTGCCACGCAAATTTAGCGAATTTTCAAAGGCGAAGTAATGCTTGAATTTGACTTAAAAGCCCTTTGCGAGCAAGCGGGCGTGAGCCTTTATGATGATGAGCTAGTGAGTGAAAATGGGCGCAAAATCTACCGCGTGTATATCGCTAAAAAAGGCGGTGTGAGCTTAGAAGAGTGTGCTAAACTCAGCGAAATTTTATCGCCCATACTCGATGTCAAGCCGCCTTGCGCAGGCGAATACTCGCTTGAAGTAAGCAGCCCAGGGCTTGAACGAAGGCTTGTTAAACCGCAGCACTTTGAGTTAAGCGTTGGCGAAAAGGCTGTTTTTGTGATGAGCGATAAAAGCAAGATTGTGGGCGAAATTTTGGGCATTTCAAAGGCTCAAAGCAAGCTAAACGCCGATGAAAAGGACACTACAAGCATTAGCGTGCGTGATGAAAATGGCGAGCAAAAAGAGCTAAATTTAAGCGAGATTAAAAAGGCAAAAACCTTTGTAAAGTGGTGAGTTGCGTGTTTTGAACGCTTGCAGATTAACGCCTAGTGTGATAAGCCTTTGCTTTGCAAATCACACTTTGGCGGTGGAAACCGCTACATTATCACCACAAACGCTATAAATTTTTATCACAAAAAACACTTTTTACTTGTGATGATGGATTATTTGTCATTTTGGGCTTTCGATAGAAAGCGACCAAGTGGCTTACAAGTTTGTTGTCATAGCGTAGCCGTAGCGAAAAATCTACTTGCTAATGACGACAAAACATTGTCATTTTGAGCTTTCGATAGAAAGCGACCCAATGGGTTGCAAGGCGCAAGCCGCAGCAAAAAAATCCAAAGTTTAAGACACACTTTAAATTTAAGGCAAAAAATTTACGCTTTAAAATGCAAATTCTCACTTTAAATTTATGGATACTTCGCTACGCTCAGTATGACAAGGAAAATAAATACTCTGTTACGCTCGGGGAAATAAATCGGCAAGACAAGGCAGTATGACAATTTTACAAGTATGACAAGGACTTTGTCGGTATGACAAAATTTAAGGGTTTGGTTTGAATTTTTTGTGAATTTGAATTCTTTGTTTTATTTGTGGCAGGCAAGTTTTGAAAGGGCGTAAATTCAGGCGTTTTAGCCTTGTGTGGGTAGGCTAAATGCCTAAAAAATCACTTTTTATACACAGAATTTTTAAATTCCTTGCACTCAAAGCCATTTTTGCTCAAACTCACCACGCGCAAAAACCCGCCCGCATCGACTTTGCCCTCACATAAAAACACGCGAGTGGCGATTTGCACGGGCAGTTTGTGGCGGTTGCGATGCCCAAAGAGCTGGTAGGTGTTGCTTGGCGTGTTTTGACAAAACTGCTCGGCGATGAATTTACTCTCTTCATACGAGCCAACGCCCATTACCAAGTCCTCGCTCGGAATGAAACTCAAATTTTCCAAGTTTTTCGGCAAAAAATTCAGCCCGCCGTGGCAGCAAAACACCACTCTGCCTTCAAATTCATAGCAAAAGCACTCTTTAAAGTGCGGATAGAGCTTTTTCGTCTCTTGCTGGGTGATTTTGCCGCGCCGAAAGTCTTTGAGTGTGTTTTCGTTGAATTCTTTGGAGTTTGACGGCTCGCCGTTTGACCAGCGGATAAGGTGCTTTTCGTGGTTGCCCTCCAACAAAACGACATTGTCGCAGTCTTTGATTTTAAGTAGCCATTTTATCACCTTGTCGTTTTCAAGCCCGCGGTCGATATAATCGCCCAAAAATATATAAAATTCATCTTTTTTGAGCTTGTTTATAGCCTTGTTCAGCACGCTGAAACACCCTTGTATGTCGCCTATGTGGTGAATTTTCTTGTAGGCGTTGAGGTTGTTGAGCTTGTAAAGGCTGTTTTTCCAGTCTTTGGGGGCTAGAATTTGGTATTTTTTAGGCACTTTGTCGCGTTCTAGTGAGTGGGCTATGGCTTCAAGGATATGCTCGGGTATGAAAATGCCGCTTTGCTCGGCTAGGGAGAGATTTTTTTGCTTGCACTCGTCAAGTTTTAGGGCGTCAAACTCGATGATGAAACACTCGTAGCGGTATTTGTCCGCCAAATCCTTATACTCTTTTAGCAGCGAAATGCTGGCGTTTGGGGCATTGACGACACAAAATTCGCCCTTGCTCATTCGCAGCTGCAAAAATTCAAAAAGCGTGTGTAAAATCTGGCTTTCGTTGCGATAATCAAGGCTTTTGTAGCCGTTTGAGAGCATTTTGTATCCGCCTGCTAAAAAGCGTAGTTCCTCGATGTCCAAAGTGTAAGGTGCTAGGTGGTTTTCAGCTAAAAACAGCTTTTGTCCGTTAAAATAGTTGCCCCGCAAAATCAATAAAGTTCGCAAATTCTTATCCTAAAAATAACTTGAAAAAAATTTTAGCAAAAAATGATTTCTAGCGGATTAAAATGAAAGGCAAGTGCGTAAATTTTTAAGCAAAGGCTGAATTTTGCGTGAAATTTAGCTTTGATGAGCGCGTTTTAGTGTTTTAAAAGCCAAATTTAAAGACAAAAATTTTAAACGCCAAAACGCTGGCAAACGCCTTGCTCGCCGAAATGACAAGCAAACGAAAGGCTTTATTTTCAAAAATTTTTAAATTTTTCAGTTCATTAACTGTTTGTTTTTTTTTTTTTGGTTAAATTTGATTTACGCGTTTGCAAAAACGCGAATTTCATTTTAAAGGATAGCTTATGAAAAAGCTAATTTTCGTAGCCCTCGTGGCAATTTTCGGTGCTTCTACCGCTGTGGTAGCAGCTGACAACCTCAAAGCAGGTGCGATGGGGCAAGGCTCTGACATTGCAGGACAAGTGATGGAAGGCAAGAGTGCCAAAGAAATCGCTGATGGCAAAAAAGAAGAAGCCAAAGATGCAGCTAAAAAAGAAGCTGGCAAACAAATGAACAAATTCCTTAACAAATTCTAATTTGTTAAGCTTTGTTTGAAATCTCGCCCGCTTGAATTTGATTTGAGCGGGCTTTTATCTCAACTTTTAGCTTAAAATTTAAAAATTCTCGTCCATTTTACTTAAATAAGCGCAATGTTTTGAATTTTTACAAAAAATTTTGTGTGAGTGTAAGATTTATCATCGCTTTGGCGTTAAACGCTTTAAACGCTGCGATAAATTTAGCCCGACAAAGCAAATTCAGCAAAACAAGACATTTGTTTGAAATGCCTTGTTTGCTTTTAGCTTGATGAAAAAGTTACGCGTTCATATCAACCGCGTTGCCGCCGAGTTCTTTTATGCGCGCGCTTACCTTTTCTATGGCTTTGGTTATCGTGTCTTGGCTGATTTGTGGCAGCTTGTTGCCCCAAATTTTCTCAGCTTGCTCAAAGCCTTGCTTCATACCTTCAAAGCCTTTTTTGAGCTTTTCTAAATCATCACCCGCGCCATTTATCACAAAGTCAGCTATACGGTTAGCGGTGTTTTCGATACCAAAAAAGCCCTTGTCGCTGATAAGCTCGTTCAGCTCGGTTTTGTTCATCGCAAAGATATTTTTGCCTGTGTAGCCGATGGCGGCAAAATCGATTTGCGAAAGTATGCTTGTAGCCTTGCTCGCATCGCTAGATAAAATGTCTAGCACGCTGCTTTGAGAGCCGAAATTTCCAAAGCTTGCATTAAAAGCTTGTTGCTGAAACTGCGCGATATAGTAGTTTGTGATACCCTTACCGCCCAAAGCTTTTAGCTTTTCGATAGTGTCTTTGTTGAGGTTTGCACTTGATTGCGCGCTTTGCGTGTTCGCGTTTTTAGTGCTTTGATTTTTTTCCTCCGTGCTGTCCTTTTTAGCACTGACTCCACTTGCTGTTACTGCTGCGTTTGCAGCGACTGAATTGACTTGCATCCTTGCTCCTTTAAAAGAAAATTCGCCTATATCATAACTCAAAAAAGTTGCTTTGTCAAGGGGCAAATGAAATTTTTGTGATTATTAGCCAAAAATGAGCGAATTTATGCTAAAATTTGCCCCATTAAAAAAGGGAAAAAATGAAAACAACAAGTTATGAAAAAGGCAAAAACGCCCTGTGTTTGCTCGATATGCCAAGCCTTAGAGCAAATGCGCTTTGTGCTAAACTTGACGGCTCAAAAAATGTCAATATCTCTTGCCTTGAAGACACTAAATTTAACGCAAAGCCCTATAAATGCGAAATCGGCTCAGCCCCTTTTGTGCTAGCACTCTTAGCAAAGCTTGCAGATGAGAGCAAATTTGGAGCTTTGGACGAGGGTTTTTTGAGCGCAGAGTCTTGTCTTGGCGAGGAAGAAGCGCGTGAAATTTTGGAGTTTTTAACAGGGGCTGAGTTTTTGATTTTCGATAAAGCCTTGCTTTCACACAAGGATTTTTCAAATATCGCTTATTTTATGGGCTTTTTATGCGAAAAATTTGCCCTAAAACTTGCTTGTAGCGATGAAAGCATAAGCAAGATAAACGCGAGCGCATTAAGCGAGCTACAAGAGCTTGAAAACTTTGATGGACTAGTGCTTTGCCGCGCAGATGAGCCAAATTTACGCTGTTCAAAGCAGTTTTTACAGCTTGCAAAGGTGCAAAATGGCGATGAAGTACAGGTGAAAAGTGCCATTTTCACGCAAAAGGCAAAAATTCAGCTTGATGAGAATTTACAAGGCACGGTGGGCTTTTTAAACTTTGTCCCAAGTGGCTATGACTTTGTTAAAATTAGCTTAAAAAAGGCGTAAATATGCAAATGTCGCTTTTTGTTTTTTTGCTTCTTTTGTCATTTGTAAGCCTTGTTTTGTTTGTTTGGACACTCAAAGAAAACAAAAATTTAAAACAAAAACTCGCTCAGCACGCAAACGACATACAGCAAAATATCGAGCAGATTAAGAAAATAGCGAGTTTAGAGACGAGATTAGAAGAAAAAGAACAACAAATTGCGCAGATAAAAACCGAAAATCAACGCAACCTAACTCAGCTTGAAAACAAATACGAAATGTCGCTAAAAAGGCTTGATGAAGAGCTTAAAACAAATCTTAAAGAACAAAATAAGAATTTTTTACTCCAAAACAAACTTATGCTGGGCGATGATGGTAAAAAAATCTTTAACGAAGTTTTAGCACCCATAAAAGAGAGCATTAAAGAGTATGAAAAAGGCTTGCAAGAACACAGCAAACAGCTAGTTTCCAACAAAGCCACTATACAAACGCAGATTGAAAATATGTTTAAATTCAGTCAAAAAATCGGCGAAGAAGCCGATAAACTCGCTAAAATTTTAAAAGGCGATAAAAAGGCTCGGGGCATTTTTGGGGAGTTGCAACTAAAAAGCGTGTTAGAACAAAGCGGTTTGCGACTTGGCGAACAATACAAATTGCAAGAGCATTTTAAAGATGAAAGTGATGAAAGCAAGCATATACCTGATGCTGTGGTGTATTTAGACAGACAAAGAAGCATTGCGATTGATGCTAAATTTCCTTTGCCGAATAATTTAAATTTTGAAGATGATAAAAAACTTTGCGAAGAAATTTGCCAAAATTTAAAGGCTCGCATTGACGAACTTGCGCGCAAACCTTATGTGAATTTCACTTCGCACGATTATATGCTACTTTTTATTCCATACCAAAATATACTTGATTTAGCCCTTGAATTTGAGCCAAATTTGTATCAATACGCTTACAAAAAAAATATCTATCTTACCACTCCAACAACGCTTTTTATGGCACTAAACACCATAAACATTTCGTGGCGATATGTAGAAAGTGATAATAAAAAACAAGAATTTTTAAAACAAGCAGGCACTATGTATAACAAAATTTATGTTTTTGTCGAAAAAATAGAAAAAATAAAAAATTCATTTTCAAAGCTCCACAATAGCTTTGAAGAGGCTGAAAATACGCTCTTTAAAGGCAAGGGTAATTTACTGAGTCAGGCTGAGAAATTAAAAGAACTTGGAGCAAAAACAAATAAACAAATTGAGAAAAAAAGTCAAGAAAATTTGCTTGAATTTGAGGGCGAAAACATAAATTTAAACCCTAGTGAGAGTGAAAATTTGTTTAGCTTAAATCAACAAAAAAACGGAGAAAATGAGCAATGAAAGCTGTGGTAAAAAGCGCAAAAACATTTGATGAAAGAGCCATTAAGTTGGGGCTTGATGAGCTTATTTTAATGGAAAATGCAGGCGCAAATTTAGCTAAAATCGCTAAAAATGCCTTGCGAAAAAAGGGCGTTAAAAATGGGCGAATTTTAATTTTGCTGGGACAAGGAAACAACGGCGCGGACGGACTTGTAGCGGCTAGGCATTTAAAAAATGCGCTTTGTTTTTGCGTGGATAAAAATTTAAAAAAATCCCCCCTTTTTGAAAAGCAAGAAAAAATTGCCTTAAATTTAGGCATAAAATTCCTTGACAAAAAGCCAAATTTTCAAAGCTTTGATTGTATCATCGAGTGCATTTTTGGAAGCGGGCTTGACAGAAAAGTAAGCCCAAATTTAAAGGCTCTCATCGCTGAGGCAAATAAAAGTCGTGCGCTCAAAATCGCTTGCGATATGCCCGTAAATTTAGGCTTTGAGCCTTGTTTTAACGCTACAATCACCGCTACAATGGGAGTGATAAAAGAAAATTTGCTTGAAGATTACGCAAAAGAAAGCGTTGGCAAGATAAAATGCGTGAATTTAGGCTTAAATTCAAGCCTTTACGCACCAAATTCAAATTGCTTTTTGCTAGAAAAAGGCGATTTAGAGCTGATAGAACGCAAAAAAAGCGCAAACAAAGGCGACTTTGGACACGGCTTTATTTGCGCGAGTGCGAGTGCTGGCACGCTAGCAGGGCTTGGGGCGCTTAATTTTGGTGCAGGTTTGATTTCGCTTGTGGGCGCAAAGCCTTTTTCGCCGCTCATAATGCAAAAAGAAAGGATTGATGAGAGCGCAAGTGCCGTAGCTTTGGGAATGGGACTTGATGATTTGAGCGTTTTAAATGAGCCTTTGCTTGAAAAAATTCCTGTGATTTTGGACGCAAATGCCTTTAAAAGCTCTCAAATTCGCCCTTTTTTACAAAGGCAAAATGTCATCTTAACCCCACACCCAAAGGAATTTGCAAGGCTTTGGAAAATCGCTTTTGATGAAAATATAAGCAGTGGGCAAATTCAAAAAAATCGCTTTTTTTATGCGGATAAATTCGCCCAAAATTTCGAGTGTGTTTTGATTTTAAAGGGCGCAAACACCATCATCGCGCAAAAGGGGCAAAAATTTGTCTGCACGCTTGGAAACGCAGCACTTGCAAAGGGCGGCAGCGGAGACGCGCTTGCTGGAATGATACTCGCGCTTATTTGTGCTAAATTTAGCCCCTTAAACGCCGCTAAAAACGCTGTTTTAGCCCACGCTCTTGTCGCTAAAAAATGGCGATTTAACCCAAACGCATTTGATGCGCTTAAACTCATAAAGGGGCTAAAATGCTTGTAAAACTCGCGGTTTTATTCAGCGGCAACGGCTCAAATTTGCAAAATTTGCTCGAAAAACTTCACCGCAAACGCTTTGGCAACAACGAATTTGAAGTGGTTCTTTGCCTTTGCAACAACAAAAACGCCTATGGCATAGAGCGGGCGCGAAAATTTAAGCTTGAAAGCGTCATCATCGAGCATAAAAATTTTGCTAGCCGTGAGGACTTTGACAGGGCTTTGGTGGGCGAAATTCAAAAAAGTGGGGCGGATTTGGCGGTGCTGGCGGGCTTTATGCGGATTTTAAGCCCCGTTTTTACGCAAAGCGTGCGCGCCATAAACTTGCACCCCTCGCTTTTGCCGCTTTTTAAGGGCGCAAATGCCATAAAAGAAAGCTACCAAAGCGATATGAAAGTGGCTGGTGTGAGCATTCACTATGTGAGCGAAGAGCTTGACGGCGGGCAAATCATCGCCCAAAGGGCATTTGAAAAAACGCCAAAAATGAGCTTTGAAGCCTTTGAAAGCCAAATTCACGCCCTTGAACACGAGCTTTTACCTGAAACGGTTATAAAAATTTTTGAGTGAAATTTAACAAAAACCGCTACAATACCAAAAACAAAAAGGCAGACAATGAAAAGCTACAAAGTCTATCAAATCGACTCTTTCACAAGGACGAAATTTCGCGGAAACCCAGCTGGCGTTGTCTCAAACGCTGATGGGTTAAGCACGGCGCAAATGCAGCAAATCGCAAGAGAGCTTAACAACTCAAAAACCGCCTTTATCTTTGCGCCTCCAAAGGGCGCAGATTACGATATTGAGGTGCGCTTTTTTACCCCAAACACAGAAGTGCCGCTGTGCGGACACGCTACCATAGCGGCGCATTATGTGCGCGCCATACTTGGCGAACACTCAGCAGGGCGGGCTTTGCAAAAGACAAAGGCGGGGATTTTAGCTGTGGATACGCTTAAACAAAACGGCGATTTTGCCATACAAATGGCGCAAGCAAGCCCGCAAATTCAGCCTCCGCTTGATGAAACGCTCACTCAACAAATCATCAAGGCTTTAAGGATAAAGGCTTGCGATTTACGAGCTGATTGCCCCGTGTGCGTGGCTTCTACTGGGCATAGCAAGGTAATGATAGGCATAAAAGATTTAAATTTACTCCACTCGCTCGCCCCAAATATGAGCGCATTAGCAAGCCTGAGCACGCAGCTTTCATGCAATGGCTTTTTCGTCTTTGCGCTTGATGAAAATGATGAATTTTTAGCGCACGGCAGAATGTTTGCCCCAGCCATAGGCATAAACGAAGATCCTGTAACGGGCAACGCAAATGGACCTTTGGGGGCGTATTTGGTGCATTATGGGCTTTTTAAACACTTGCAAAATGGGGGCGAGTTTAGCTTTTTTGCCAAGCAAGGCGACGCGATAGGGCGCGAGGGGCAAATGCAAGTGCGCGTAAGCATTGAAAATTCAAAGCCTGTTTTAGTGCAAATCATCGGCGAAGCTGTGGTAGCGTTTGAAACCGAGCTTGTTTTATGAGTAAATTTAGCCCTAAATTCAGCCAAAAGCTCATTTAACCTTGCTTCTTAGCCACGCTGTGAGCATTAGGGCTAAATTTAAAATCATCAGCACAAAGACGCTCAAAGGCACGCCGTTGCTCTCGCCTGTGGCGTAAGAGTGCTTGCCGCTTAAAAAATAATTCACGCCAAAATAAGTCATCAGCATTACAAAAAAGCCCACGCAAGCCCCGCAAAAAAGCACAAAAGGCGAGTTTAGGCGTGGCAAGAAACGCGCGTGCAACACGAGCATATACACCACAGCTAAAATCAAGCTCCAAGTTTCCTTTGGGTCCCAGCCCCAGTAACGCCCCCAACTCTCATTTGCCCAAATGCCGCCCAAAAATGTGCCTATCACAAGCAGCACCAAGCCCAAAGTCAGCACGATTTCTGTCAAAACCGCTAAATTTGGCACGCTTTTAGCACGGCAAACAAGCCCGACAAGCCCCGCAAGGCTCGATAAATACGCCATCACAAAAAAGGCATAGCTTGCTGTAATCGTGCTTACGTGGATATTGAGCCAGTAGCTTTGCAGCACGGGCATTAGCGGTGTGATTTGCGGGTCCATAAAGCCCAAATTCGCCACGCACAAAATCACGCCCACACCAAAAGCACCAAGTGCTAAAAAGAGTAAATTTCGGCTTAAAACAAGGGTTAAAAGTGCTAAAACTACGCCGATAAGCAGCATTGACTCATAAGCGTTGCTCCAAACAGCGTGCGTGCCGATAAACCAGCGCAAGGCAAAGGCAAGCACAAAGAGCGCAAAGCTCGCGTAAAAAACGCCTCGCACGCCAAGCTTAAATTTCGCGCTCAGCTCACGCCCACGAGCCGTTAAAACAAGCACGCAAAGCAAGAGCAGCACCCCAAAAGCGGCGTAAAATTTACCCAAATTCGCAAAAGCGTCCAAATCAAGCAGCAAATTTTCAGCCCAAAGCGTAAAGGCGTTTGGCATTAAAAACGCCCCCTTATCAAGCTGATAGTCTTTCAGCTCGCTCAAAGCCGCATTTGCCTTGCTAAAATCTCCGCTTTGAATGGCGTTTGCTAATGCGTTAAAATAGCTTTCCAGCAAGCCTTGCACCTCGCCAGCCCCGCTTATGTCAAGGTTTTGTATGGCTTCACTTGGCGAAAGCCACTCACTGCGCGTTTTGTCGGCAAAGATTCTCAGCACTTCCCCACGAGAAGTAGCGATGAGCAAATTCACAGCCTCATCGACACTGAGCACATCTTTTTGATAAGGGCTTTTTTGCCCAGCGTGGTTTTGCGCGTTTGCCACTTCATCTTTGAGCTTATAAACGCCGTTTTTATAGACATCTTCAACGCAAATATAGTCTTTATCCGTGCCGATAAGGGCTTTTAAGCGTTCATCACGCACGCGAATGAGCGGAATTTGCATAAATTCATCATAATAAAGCATAGCTCCCAGCACGAGTTCTTTGTGCGAAAGCCCATACAATGAGCTTTTGTGGCTGATTTTGTTGATTAAGTCCAAAGTGAGCGCGCCAAAGGGCTTGACACGCCCCTCGTAGCTCAAAACGGGGATTTTAGCGAAATTTGTCGCGTGGTTTTTAAAGGCAGAAGTGCGAAGTTGAGCTAAAATTTCATCGCTAATGCTTGAATTTTGGGCGTTTTGAGCGCTTAAATTTAAAGCGTTTGCGTTTAAATTTAAGTTGCTTTCGTTTGAAGTGGCGTTTGTGCTTAAATTTAAGGCGTTTTTATCGTTTAAATTTACTGAATTTGCGTTGTTTTCGCTTGGGTTTAAAGTTGCAGAATTTGTCTCTAACTCCGCTTGCAAAGGCAAGGCGTAAAAGACGAGTGCAAGGGCAAAAACAAAGCTCAATCTCTTGCAAAGCATTACAAAACGCCCATTTCGCGCAAAAAGAGACAGGATAAGCCCCGCAAAAAGCACAAAATACCCCACATAAGTGATGAGCTTGCCAGGGTCCTTATTTATCGTGAAAAACGCGCCGTTTTTGTCCTCATCAAGCGAGCTTAAAAAGAGCCGATAGCCGTTAAAATCGGCGATTTTGCTCATCGACAGCGTGGCTTCTTGGCTTGTGTTGTTTTCAAGCAGCAAAATGCTTGCCGTGTGGCTTGACGGGTTTGTGGAGCCAGGGTAGTTTTGCACCTTTAAGGACTCTAAAAACACAGCAAAAGGTAGCTTGATGAAACGCGCGCCCCAGCTCAGCAAAATAGCGTTATCACCAAAGTTAAATTCAGTCAGGCTTTCATCAAAGAAATTTTGTGCTAAGGGTTTGCTGATGGTTTCATTGCCCTCGCTCACTGAAAGTTTTATCATAGGAAAGTGCGTAACAGGGGGCATTGCGGGCTTGAATTCATCGAATTTTATGCTGATTTCATCGCCGTTTAGCGTGAGCTTTTGCGGCGCAAAGCCCTGCGTGATGTCTCCAAAGACAAAGCCTAGCGGCTTAGCGATAAAGGCTGGCAGGTAGTTTTCAAACAGCTCGGCGTAGTTTTTGAGCGGGCTGATGAAAATGGGAAAGTGGCTTTGCTCCACTGAGCCGTTTTTGTCGCTGATGATGATGATATGCTGGTCTTGGCTAATGGCTACTGATGAAAGCTGCTCGTTTTGGATATGCAAAGACGCTTCAAGTCCCCAAAAGCGCGTGATAGCAGCGCCTGCGATGATGAGTAAAATCGCGCTGTGAAAGGCAAAGCTGGCTGGCTTTTTCCACATACGAAAGCGCACGATAAGTCCTGCTAAATTCACAAAGATGAGCGCGTGCAAGGCGTTGAAAAACGCGGTGTTGTAGATGAGAATCTTAGCGTCCCAAACCCCAAAGTCATTTTCCACGAAAGTGCCGAGCGCACAGGTGCTTGCGTAGATGACAAGCAAGATAAATGTAATGTAAAAGTTGAAAAAAAACTTCATCATAACCCCTTTAAATTTGGTTTTCTAGCATTTTTTTAAGCAAATTTTGCAAAAATTCAAGGCTGATAAGCCCGTCTCGCGCCAGCACGACAGCCCCGTTTTTATCGGCGATGATGGTGTATGGCGTGCCGACAATGCCGCCTAATGCGGTGTCTAAAATGATATTTGGCGTGCCGATGCTGATTTTGTAATTAACCCCAAAATCTTTTTTGTAGGCTTTAATGTCTTTTTCGGCTAAATCCTCCATCAAAACGCCGATGATAGCGACTTTTCCTTTAAATTCATCGTTTAAAACGCTTAAAAGCTGGGCTTCTACCTTACACGCTTCGCACCAAGAAGTGAAAAATGTGTAGATGACGGGCTTTTTTAAATCCGAGTAAATGGCGTTTTCGCTCACTTGGATTTGCGTTTTTCCGCCCTCAAAAAATGTGAGCGCAAAAGGCTGTGTGGTGTCGATTTGCCCTATGTCAAATGCCTTTTCATCGCTACACGCCACGCCTACAAACGCTAAAAACAACGCTAAAACACACTTTGCAAATGTTTTCATAAACTCTCTTTGTTTTAATGATAAATTTAAAAAGAGTGATTATAACATAAAAAGCCTTATGTGTGTTTAACAACTTGCGTTTTATTTAAAAAATGTTGCGAAATTTAAGCACAAAGAGGCTTTGAAATTTAAGAATTTTAAACACAAAACAAACACACCTAACTTTCAAACCAAATTCGCAAAACGACAAAAAGCAAGGATACCTAACGCTCAGTGCGACAAGCATTTGCTCTAAAAACAAAACACATTTAAATTTAACCGCGCTTTTGTTGCCGTTCATTAACTTTTGTGTCGTATAATGACCTTTCGCGTTTTTAGGGACTTTAAAACGCTTTCTGTCGAATATGGAAATTCAAATATCATTTTTAAGTGCTTTTTCGTGCTTTGCTTTGCCGTTAAATGGCTTGCGATGACGAGTAAAAGCCGTTTGTTTTTCGCAATGAGAGACAAATTTAGGCTTTTTAAAAAGTGTTGTTGTGTTAGGCAAATGGCAAGGTGTCATAATGATAAATTTTTTGTCATACTGAACGCCTTTTTTGTCATATTGACTTTGTCTTGTCGGACTGAACGCCCTTTTTGTCATACTGAACTTTGCGTAGCAAAGTGAAGTATCCACAAATTTAAAGTGCGAATTGCACCTTAAAGTATGGATTTTTCGCCTTTTTGCAAAAGGCTCAAAATGACAAGGGTTTTGGGATTTTCGTTTTTTAACGAAAGCTTAAAATGACAATGCGGATTTGTTGCGGTTTGCGCCTTGCAAGTTGCTTGGTGGCTACGCTCAAATGTGAGTTGATTTGAATTTAATGCGGGGTTTAAGCCTTGCAGGAAGGATAAAAGATGAGAGCAAAATTTAAGGTTTTATCAGGCGAAAGGCTTTGTGAAAAGGCTTTTGGGGTAAATTTAGGCGAGTTTAACGGCTCAAAAAGTGTATTTGTGAGCGATGAAAGCTACAAAAGCACGCTTACAAACGAAGTTAAAGGTTTAAAAAATGCACTTATAAGCAAGTTTGACGGCTCAAAGGGTGTATTTGTGGGCGATGAAAGCCATAAAAATGAGTTTAAAAACTTAAAAAGCACGCTGGCGAGCAAATTCAACGGCTTGAAAAGTGTGCTTACAAACGAAGTTAAAGGTTTAAAAAATGCACTTGCAAGCAAGTTTGACAGCCAAAAAAACGCAGTTGCGAGCCAAAAAGGGGCGTTGATGAGTGCGTTTAAGACGCATTTAAGTGAGCTTAAAAGGGCGTTTGCAAGCCACAAAGGCATATTTTTAGGCAAGTGCCAAAAAGGCGAGTTTGAAAGCAAGCGTGTAAAAAAAAACTTTGGCGTAGGAATTTCTCTCTCTCTCTCTCTCGTTAGTGCTAGCACCCTGTGCGCTGAGTGCGCTTGAAATAGAAGCTCAAAATGGAAACAACTGGATTTGGGTGGGCGGCGATTATAAAACTGACAATAAAAATGATAAAAACGCAAACGCCACAGAAGGCACACTAGACAAAGGCAAGGTAACTTTTACAGACACAACGAATGGGCAGTATTACAACACGCCTTTGGGCAGCACTATCGACAAGGTTACGGTAAAAGGCACTAGTGCAGCAACTCGTGGCAATCTCAACATAAACAAAGATATAACGATAAACACTTTGACACTTAACAAATACGCTACTGTGTCTTATAAAGGGCGTTGGGGGACGAGTGGTTGCCCTAATAACAAATGTGGCACTTACTCCGTAAATACACTCATCATCGAAGGCGAAAATGGTGGTGGAACGGGCGATATAAGCTTGGGTAATATCAGTGCTAAAAACACAGCAGTAACGGGCAATGCAAAGATAAAAGTGGGCGTAGGCGGAAAAACAACGCAAGGCACAAAAGTAAGTCTTGGCGAAGTGAGTGTCAAAGATGGCGAATTATCACTTGGAAAAGATGACAAAAGCGATTTTAATCCTTTTAATCTCACTTTACAAAAAAATGGAAAAATAGACACAGATACCACTACAAAAAAGATTATCGAAGACAAGCTCCAAACACTCACGCTAGAAGCAAGCGATGGGGCAAGTTATGATTTGACGAGCTTGACATTTGGCAAGCAAACGCAAGTCGTTGTCGCCACGCCGATAGCTACTAGCGATGCGGAGTATTTTGCTACCAAAGACAAGGCAACGACAATGGAATTTCAATTGCCCACAGGCACAACAGCCCCACAAAGATATAAATCAGAAAGAAAGGTTATTGATAACGGCTTTTCTAAACACAGCGGCGATGAAGTAACCATAACCGCAAAAGACACGACAGCAGGTGCCACAAACACTTACATAGCAAACACTACAATGACAAACTACAAGGTAGGCTTGTCTGACTCTCTCCAAGCCGTGCTTGATGCGGGCTTTTTAGCGCGTCAAATTCTCATCGCTGACACGATGGCGATAAATTCCAAGATGATGAACTACAAAAACTCGCAGTTTGCCACGCTTTATCGCAGCAACACACGCGGGGACGCCCTAGCGATGCGCGGCGATGAGAGAGTGGGCGATGTGTGGGTGGATTATGATTATAGCAACTTAAAGGATTTGGGCGAGAGTAATGGCAACTCGCTTGACATAAAGAGCAGTGCGGTGCAAGTGGGCGGTGGCGTGGTGAATTCAGGCTCGACAAAGGCGGCTTTTTTCGTGCGCTACACAAGCGCAAACGCCAAAAGCACGCAGATACAAAACACCTACAAGGCAAGTGCTATCAACGCTGGGCTTTTCGTGGCGCAAAGTTTGTGGGCAAATGGGTATTTGCGCGGGCATTTTAGCTTTCACAACATAGGCGTGAAAAGCGACTACACCTTGCAAAACACGCGAACGGGGGACACAAGCGGGAGCTTTAAAAACGGCTTTAACTACCTTACCACAGGCATAGGCGTGGAGCAAGAAGCGAATTTCACGCCTGCTTTGTGGGCGAATTTAGCCTTTGACTTTAATCATCTCGTGGCTTTGGGTAAGGCGAATAACTTTTATCCGCAAGATGAAGATGAAGAGCGAAGTGCTGGGGCGGACTCGCTCACTATGGCGACTTTTGGGGCGACTTTTGGGGGCAAGCTCAGCTACAATGTCATACTTTACGCAAGGGCGCAAATAGGGTTTGCGCTGGCGAATTATTTAGATGAGATTGACGAAAAGAAATTAAGTGGTGCTGGTGGCGGTGCTGGTGCGCTGCCTAATACATTTAGCGAGCCGATAGAACACTATAATTTTAACGGCGTTGTGGGCGACTTTGGGCTGGGGCTTGCGTGGCAAGCGAGCAGGAAACTGCAAGTGAGCCTTGAAGGCGCAAATCTCATCTACGGCGGCGTTTCATCGTCTTTTAACACAAAACTTGGAGTGGATTTTAGGTTTTGAGTTTTAGGGGGTTTGCTTTTGCGGGTTTTTGTTGAATTTTTTTGCGAGCTTTGCGAAATTTGCTGAATTTGGGTTTGAATTTGATTTGATTTTAGACTTAAATTTAGGCTTGCGCTTGCAAGGCTTTGGGCTGCTGAATTTTTTCCGCTTGCCTTTCATTAACCAAAAAAGCGTAAAATGTCCGCAGTTTTTGAAAAAACAAAAGCTGTTTAGGTTTGATAAATCAAAGGACTTTAAGCCCTTTTAACTCTTTACACAAGGCAAACGCGCAATGAAGCTGAATTCCGTCTTTTTTCGTTTCATCTCAGCCATTTATTTAAAGAGCTTTTTCATCATTTTTTTTGCGCTGGTTGGCTTTTTTGTGGGCGTGGATTTACTTATAAACTTCAAAGACTTGCCAAATTCGGCAAATCTCATCTTGCTTTATGTGCTGTTTCTTGCTTGTATGGCGGTGAGCTATGTCTTGCCGCTTTCTCTTGTCTTTGCGCTGGTGCTTTGCCTTGCAAATATGGTGCGAAGCAACGAGCTAGTGAGCTTTTACGCCCTTGGGCTTAGCAAAAAGCAAGTCATCGCTTATCCTTTTTTTTGGTCGCTCTTTTTTTGTGCGTTGTTTGTGGGGCTGAATTTCACGCCCTTTGCTTATGCGGAGGATTATCAAACCTCCATTTTGCGAAACGCTGGTATGTCGGGGCAAAGCAAGGACATTTTCTTAAAATACGATGATAAATTCATCTACATTCAAAGGCTTGAAAGCCTCGATGAAAAGGTAGAGTCGATGAAAATTTTTGAGCTTGAAAACTTTGCCCTAAAAGAGCTTTTTAATGTCCAAAGTGCCGTATTTAAGGACAATGAGTGGATTTTAGAAAGTGGGGAGCGTATCAAAATCCCGCAGAATTTAGAGCTTTTTGGGCAAGGGCTTGGCGTGCAAAGGCTTGAAAATGAAAGCGCGCTCAAAGGCTTTAAGCCTCGTATCATCGAAAGCGTGGCAAATCAAAGCAGCTACTCCATAGCCGATGCGCTTTTGAGCCTTTTTGCCTTTGGCAAAGAAAATGTCAATACCACGCCCATTCGCACGCAACTTTATGGGCTGCTTTTCACGCCCTTTTTCGCGCCTTTTTTGTCTCTCATTTTGTTTGTGTTTTTTCCAAGTATAGGGCGTTTTTTCAATCTCGCCTTTTTGAGCTTTGTCTTTTTTCTTTGCGCGCTTAGCTTTTGGGGGCTGCTTTATCTTGCGGCAAAACTCACGCAAAATGGGCTTTTTAGCCCTGAACTCGGCATTATCGCGCCTATTTTCGCGCTTATTTTTGTAAGTTTGCTGCTTTTTTACAGAAAAACGCGAAAGATTTAAAATAAGCGTTTAAAGCCTAAATTTAAAGGCTTTGTGAGAAAAAAGCCTTTCGTTAAGATAAATTTGCCATTTAATGCTATAATTTCACAAAAATAAAAATTTTAAGGTTTTTAAATGGGCTTTAAAGGGCTTTTTTTCGGTGCTTTACTCGCATTTTGCACGACAAGCGTGGCGTCAAATTTAAACGAACTCATTGATTTGAGTCTTAAAAATGAAGAGTATTTGATGCGTGAGCTTGCCGCTTTTAAGGCGCAAAATGAGCGCAAAAGCGTGGCGCGGGCGTATTTGCCAGAGCTTTCTTTGCAAGGCGGGTATTTGAGTAATGGCTTTGATAACTTTCTTACAAGCCCCAAAAATAGCCTTTTTGCGAAGTTGAGTTTGAATTTTTTACTCTATGATGGAGGCAAAAGAGAGGCGAATTTACAAGCCTTAAAAGCGGGCGAAAAGCTCGCAAATTTAGCCAAAGAGCAAAGCAAAAATTATCTCGCACTCAGCGCAACCACGCTTTATCTTAACTACCAAAGCCTGCAAAGCCTGATAAAAGCAAGCGAGCAAAAAGAACTCTCGCTCAAAAACACGCTCATTCGCCTTGAAGAGTTTTACAAGGCGGGGCTTGCGGCAAAGGACGCGCTTGAAAGCGTGCGGGCGAAATTCCACTTAACTAGCCTTGAACTGCACAAAAATCGCTTGAAACTTATGGAGGTTGAAAAGGGTTTGCAAGAGTTAAGCCAGCAAAATTTCACCCCACAAGGCGAGGCAAGGCTTAAAGACTTGGGCTTTGAGAGCGGAAAGAGCTTGGAGATTTTAATCGCAAAAGAGCAAGCAAAAATCGCTAAAAACAAACTTGAAAGCGCAAGAGCTAGCTATTTGCCGCGCATTTTTTTGCGAGACAATTTTGGCTTTTACCGCAACAACTACGCATTAGAAATCCCGCCCACACTTGCGATGATGGGCTTAAATTTAGATGAGTATTTCAAAAAAAATGCAAAAAATAACGAATTTTTCATCGGTTTTGAGTGGAAAATTTTTGACTTTTTTTCGACAAAGGCAAAGGTAGAAAGTGAGCGTTTGGAGTATCAAATTCAGGCTTTAAACGCAAATTATGTCGAGCGAAAAAACAAACTTGAAATCAATTTTTTGCAAAAAGAGCTGAAAGTTTTGCGCGAGCAAATAGAGGCTTTAAGCCTTGCAAATGAAGCCGCGAGCCTTGCTTTTGAGAGCGTGGATAAAAAATATGTCGCGGGGCTAAACTCTTATAATGATTATTTGCAGGCTTTGGAGAGCAAATTTAAGGCGCAAAGTGATTTGGAGCTTGCTAAAAATGAATTTGAAATCACAAAAGCCCGCTACTACTTTGTTTCGGGCATTGACATAAAAGAAAGGATAATGCAATGAAAAGAATTTTTGTCCTTGTGATGAGCCTTTTTACGGGGCTTTTGGCGGAGGAAATTTACGCTAGCTTTGATGTTTTTGCGATAAATCAAAGCAAACTTGCCTTTGAAGTAGGCGGCATAGTCAAAGAAATCAAAGTAAGCGTGTCAAAGCAAGTAAAAAAGGGCGATATCTTAATCACGCTCAACAACACAAGCGAGCAAATCGGGCTTAAAAACGCTAAAAACGAGCTGGGCTTAGCGCAGATAGCCTACAACAACGCTAAAAGCAAAATGGATAAATTCAAGCAAGTGCAAAATGTCATCGACAAACAGAGCTTTGAGGACATTGAAGCGGGCTTTAAGCAAGCAGAACTCAACCTTGCCAAAGCTAAAATCAACATAGAACGCTTTGAGGACGCCCTTGAAAAGAAAATTTTGCGCGCGCCTTATGATGGTATCATCTCAGCAAAATACATTGACTTAGCACAAGGCGTTGCGCCCGTGCAGCAAGTGGTGATGGAGATGTTTTCATACCCTGATGTCAAACTTGTCATAAGTTTTGATGAGAAATTCAAAGACAAGGTTAAAGTGGGGCAAACCTACCGCTACAAGATAAATGGCGAGCAAAAAGAAGCGAAAATCGCCCTTGTTTATCCAAGCATAGACATAAAAACGCGCAAGATTTTTGCTGAAATTTACACCACAAATTTAACGCCGGGGCTTTTTGGCGAGGGCGTGATAATCACGCCATAAGCGAGCTAAAAAAGTATTTGCGTGGCGTGAAAATTTAGCTTAACGAGCTTGCGAGCAAATGACAGCACGACTTTAAATTCGCGCAAGATAATCGCCGAGCTTGAAAAAGCCCTTTATTTGCTTGACAATGCGCTTGAAAGTGCGTGTAGGAAAAAATAAATCGCACTTTGAATTTTAGGGTAGGCATTGCTTTACTCTAAAATTCGCGCATTTTATGGGGTAAATTTAGTTTGATTTCAAAACAAAATCCACAACTTGAATTAAACTACGCTTACACCAAGTGGCTCGCTTTTTTCAAAAACCCCATTTAAGTGCATTTACTAAATATAAGCGTTTAAAATAGAGCCAGAAAAACAGCGTATTTCATACCAAATCCTTTTTTGAAAAGACAAAATACCCCAAGCTCAAACACAAAGCCCCTAAAAGTAAAGGATAAATCACAGCAAAAGTTAAAAGTGCAAATTCGCTAAATTTCTCCAAGATAAAATACGCCGCAGGGGCGATGACACTTAAATTCGGGTCAAAAAGTGCCATTGCACCTATGCGAAAAGTTTGCAAAGGATTTGCCAAAGCCACGCCATAGATGACATTTTCGCTAACTCCACTTTTCATCATTAAGCCTATTAGAGTTAAATCCATAAACGCAAGCAAAAATATCCACAACAAAAAGGCAAAGCCAAGTGCGAATTCGCTGTTTTTAATAAGGGCTGAAATGCAAAAACCAAAAGCTAAAAACACGAAAGCAAGGCTCAACAAAAGCAAATTTATCATCAAAAATACGCTTAAATTTAAACTTGCTCCTTTAAAAAAGGCTAAGATTAAAGCTAAAAGCAAGGATAGTAGCATAGGCACGATTATCACAAAAGCTCTACCTAACACCTTACCAAAAAAATACTCTTTTAAGGATATGCTAAAACTCAACAAATACTCCAAATTTCCCATTTCTCTGTCCTTACTTATGCTTCTTGTGGTGGCAATAAGGATAAAAATCGGTAAAATAACAATGCAAATTTGGATAAAAAGCAAAAGCATTCTACTCAACCCAGAAAAACCAGCCACACGAGAATCAACCACACCTGTAATGAGAAAAAAAGCAATAAGCGCACCAAATATCAGCATATAGAGCAAAAACCATTTTGAGCGTAAGGACTCTTTGATATCGTATTTAGCGATGAGAATGAGATTAGTCATTGTTGCGCTCCTGTGTGATTTTACCCAAATCCATCTCAATGATTTTATCCGTTAAAGTTCGCACCTCATCAACGCGGTGCGAGATAAAGATAACCGCCTTATCTTGTGCTTTTTGGGTAAGCAAATTTAAAAACAGTGCTCTTGCTTTCGGGTCTAAATTTGCTGTTGGCTCATCAAAAAGCAAAAGTTTGCTTTGTTTTGCCAAGGCTATGGCGATTAAGAGCTTTTGTTTCATTCCACCTGAAAGTGCAGTGAAAAGCTTTCTTTGCTCTTTTTCATACTCAAATTCCAAACTCATCAAAGTTTCTTTGATATCTTGCACGCTAAAATTTCCTAACTTTGTTGCATATTCGCAAAGCTCACTTATTTGAAGTTTAAGAGGTGGAGCAGATTGTGGAACAAAAGATAAATTTGATAAAGCCTTTTTGCGCTCTTTAAAAGGATTTGTGCCATTTATCAAAACACTACCTTCATCGCAAATAAGCTGAGCTAAAATCACCTTCATCAATGTGCTTTTACCCGCACCATTTTGTCCCATTATAAGCACCTTTTCACCATTTTTAATATGTAAATTTATATCATCTAAAATAAGTTCTTTCCCAAATGACTTGCTGATATGCTCTAATCTTACCATACTTATCCTTTTAAAGCAATTTTTTAAGCGTGTTTTCAAAGCTTAGTGCGTCCGTGTGGCACACATCAATACACCTACCGCACCGCGTGCAATCCCCGCTTACAACGCTAAAATTACTCTGCGCTTCATCGCTGTTTTTGCTTTTATCCTTTGTGATTTGCAAAACCTTTGGCACTAAACACACATTTAAGCAAGTGCCGCAGTTATCGCATTTGCTTTTATCCCACGCTACTTTTATCGCACAAAAGCGCGAAGTTAAGGCATAAATCGTGCCTATGGGACAAAGGGCGCGACACCAAAAACGCCTTGCATAAAAAATTTCAACCAAAAATATAAGCACTACCCACCAAATAGCTGCGCTGTATCCATAGATGATAAACCTTGAAAAAATCCCTACGACATTAAAAATTTCAAAAACCAAGTAGCCACTTGTGAGTGATAGCACAAAAAAGCACAGCAAAAACACATAGCGCAAATTTGGGTTAAATTCTCTTTGCCTCACAATGCCTTTTTTCACAAGCAAGGCATTAAGCCTTTCTGCAAATTCGCTCAAAAAATTATACGGACAAACCCACGCGCAAAATGCTCGCCCAGCAAATAACGCATAAAAAGCAAGTATAGTAAAAGTGCCGATAAGTAAATTCACAGGCAAAGCGTGGTGCGCTAAAATCACACTTGCTGTCATAAATGGGTCGCTTAAATGAAAGCCAAGTAGCCTTGAACCAGTAATATCGCCCTCTAAAATTTGAATATCCACCCAAAAAGAAAGCACAAAAAGTAAGTGAATACCTATCATACATACATAGCGATAAAAACGAATACTTGGGCGTTTTTTGCCGTTTTTATTTACACTTATAAAAGAACTTAAAAAGCTCGTATAAGCTAGGGTTTGATTATGCTCGTATTTATTCATCGTCTTTAAACTCGGAAATTTCGCTTGCTAAATTTTCCAAATCACTTTCTTGCAAATTCATTAAAAGCCCGTGCATAAGTGTATTTGGAATTTTGTTTTCTTTGAAAGCGTGCAATTTTTCTAAAAGATATTGTTTGCTTTTACCCGCTATATGTGGAGCTATGTCGCCTTTGCCGTCTTTAAAATGACAAGGGGCGCAATTTACAAGGTAAAGTTTGCTTAAATTTTTTGGAGCTTTACGCAAACTTTTTTCAAGCACCTTTATCTTTTTTAAATCCTCATTTGAAACAATGTTTGCATTGATATCTACGACACTTCCATCATTCAAGGCTAAATCTGCCGTTTTGTTCGTCTCTATACTCAAATTTGTGTGTTGTGGAGTTTTGTTATTTATCAAAAAAATGAAAGCCATTACAGCTAAAATTCCACACAATAACGCTATAATCTTACCTACACTCATTTTTCACCCCTAAATTGCGCGTTAAATTCACTAATTTCTTTGGCAAAAGCTCTTATCTCATCATCGCTCATTTGCGACACAAGCTCGCTCATCAGCACATTTTTTTTGCTTTTATCTTTATAAGCCCTTATCATAGTGTAAATTTCATCGCTTGTTTTACTTAAAAGCGATGGTCCTATAATGCCGTTAGCATAATCATCGTGGCAAGATGAGCATTTTAAGATGAAATTTTTACTCAAATGTCCTTTCAACAGAGCTTTGTTTATGCTTTGCAAAGGCGCTCTTACTAACGCCACAGCACCCAAAGCCCTTGTGGTTGAATTTTGCTCGTTGTTTGGGCTAAAATTGATATGTTTGTTGCCGTATATATCAAAACTCACCCAAAGCTCGTCTTTTAAGGTGTTGCCATCACCTTTTTTTATATTTATGCTTGGAGTGCTTAAATTTTCCTCGTTTTGGATTTGGTTTTCTTTCTTTTCACAGGCTGTAAAAAGCAAGCACAAAACCAAAACATACACAAATTTACTCATTTTTTTCCTTTGTTTTAAATTTTTGGCGGTGTTTTGCGTGTGGGACAACTTCTATCACCCTAGCAAAGCACACTTCCTCACAAACACCACAACCCACACACTCATCTTTAACTAAAACAATTTGCCTTTGTTCCTGCCCTTCAAATACCAAAGCACCATTTACAGGGCAAGAATTCACACAAAGCGCACAAGTTTTACCTAAATTTGCACTCAAAATGTCCTTTACTTCTTGTTCTCTTTCGTTATAGCTTTTACGGGCGAGCAAATGCTGTATATGACTTGTTTCAACGCTTTGAGCTTTAAAAGCTAGGCATTGTTCTAAATTTTTTACCACAGCTACACCCATATATACATCTTTGATTTCACTTGTATTATGGCTTAAAGCACCGCTAGGACAAGCTAAAACACAAGGAAACAAATCACAAAGATAACAGCCTCTTTTGCTCGCGTTAATATAAGCTGTGCCTAAATTTACTCCATCATCAAAACCCAAAAGCTCTATGCTATGATAAGGGCAAACTTGCACGCATTGCCCGCATTTAATACACAAGGATTCAAAATTTTCCACAGCACCCGGCGGGCGCAAATGCACTTTTGGCTCTACTTTACCAAGCATAAAGCCACTTGTGCCAGCTAATGCCAAGCTTGCCAAAGAAAAAAGAGTGAAATTTCGTCTTGTCATTTCAAAGCTTTCATTCGAGGTTTTGTATCACTAATGATAAGTGTTGGTTTTGAAAAAGGCATAAGTTTTGCTAAAAAATTCAGCCCACTCATTACCGCTGTGCCGTAAAAAAAGCGCAAATTTGGATAGTAATGCCAAAGCGTATCTAAATAAGCATAATGTTGATAAGCTAAATCCCCAAAGCCGTCTTTGTCTCTGTCAAAGCCCTCATACTCATCAAAAAAATTACCACTAAATTCATTTAAGCTCATATTTGACTCTGGTGTGTCGTTTATGGCTACTTCTATATTGCCGATGAAATCGTTATTTTCAAATATACTTTTATGTAAGGTGGCGTGAAAATGAATGCCTGTTACATTATAAAGAATTTTGTTGTTTTCATAGACATTTACGCTGTTTGGTTGAAATGGGCTTTGGTCTATGTATAAACCGCGTCCATTGTGTGAAAGTGTGTTATCTTTTAGGATAAAATCGCTCGTATCTTTCATACCTATGCCTACACCAAAGGCACCGCTTGAATTTGAAACGACATTGTGTTCTACAAGTGAGCCTTGCGAAAACATAAAAAATATACCAACTGAATTGTGCTTAAAGGTGTTATTTTGCACTAAATTTTTACCTGCATACATAAAATGCAAGCTATAACGACTTGTTTCACCTAAATTTTCTTTGATGACATTGTTGCTTGAATACCATACTACCATATCTCTGCTTTTATAGATATGATTTTGTGATATTAAATTGCCGTGTGAATACCAAAGCCTTATTGCATCTCCGCGAAGCCCTAAATCCACATCTTTTGAGCTGATTTTGTTTTTAGAAATTTGAGCATTGTGGCATTCTTTAAAGTTGATACCAAAAAGGGCGTTTTGTATGTCGTTGTTAATGATTTGAATGTTATTTGCCTTGTCGCACGAAATAGCTGAATGCAAATCGCCGTGCGAATCCCCGCTGTTTTGAATGCTTAAATTTAAGAGTTTGACATTTGAACTTGTTATGGTGATGACATTGCCAGCACCATCGCCTTTTATAACAGCGCGTTTGTCTTTGCCGTCTATGGTAAGGGCTTTGTTAATAATGATATTACCCTCATAAATACCTGAACCAAGCTCGATAATATCGCCACTTTCAGCTTTATCAATGGCATCTTGCAAGCTGTTTGCGTGCAAAAATGCTGCCAAAAAAAGCAAAAGATTCAATTTATAAAAATAAGGGTTTAAATTCACTACCTTACCTTTGTCTTTAAAAATTTGTTTTTTGACAAAATAGCCAAAATGCAAAGCGTGCTCATTATAAGCATCGCCCAAAAGCCTATGGCTGGGTAAGAATGTGTGCTAAACTGCGCCACTTTTCCATCTCCCAAAGCCGTTGGCATAAAGGGTTTGATTTTAAATGCACCCCAATCTTGCATATTGTGCCCATACCAATAAAGCCAACCCACAAAGGCACTCATAAATAAAATGGGCGCGATAATAGTCGGCACTAAAAGAAGCGCGTTGAATTTGCCATTGTAATATAAATACAAAAGCATCAAAAGAGTGGCTACAAGAAGATAATAAGGCGCGATAGCCCGCTCAACATTGCCACCATACTCCATAGGATACATACCTATGTAGTGATTGAGCGTATTCATCTCACTCACATCGCCGCTGTATCCATCTATATGAAAATACACAGGAATGCCGTTTGGAAAGGCTGCCTTTGGGTAATTTGGTGCTTCTAATGACACATACCACACAGGCAAAGACGGCACTCCGATTTCAGCCCTTGCTTGTATGAGCTTTTTTAAGTCGTTTTTTACGCTTTCATCTAAAAGATGATTTTTATACTGAATTCTTGTGTAAATGTTATAAATTGGATATACATAGCTTGGCAAATCCAAATTTGCCTTAATGCGTTCATTCATTCCGTGAAAGCAAAGCGTTGGTATAGTAAAGCCCAAAGTCATTATTAACAAAGCGATGATGGTGTAAATTTGATATTTTTGCATTATCTACCTTTATGAATAGTCATCAAAAGTAAAATTTGACAAAATCCTCTCCACAAGGGAGAGGATTTATGTTATTGAAGCCCAGCGTTTTCATCTATCCATTTGAGATACTCGATAATGTCCTTAATCTCACTATCGCTCATATGTTGGTTGGGCATCCGCAGATTGAAATAATTTATCATCTCTGCAACATAAGGTTCATTATATTTTGTCGCAGGATTTTTGATAAATTCAAATACCCATTTTTCAGGGTTTTCGTGGCGTAAAAGCGTGCCTGTTAAGTCGGGTCCGCTACTTACTTGTCCTATAACATGGCAACCATTGCAACCTCCACGCAAATACGCTTGTTCGCCGCGTGAAGCTGCTCTACTCATCGGTGTAGAAAGCTCTTTGGCGAGATTGTTTTTAGCACGAAGTCCAACATCGGCGGTTTTTACCATATATTGCCACACTTGATACTCCCACAAAATAGCTCCATTCGTGTCGCCTTTTTTATAAGCCTCATCAGCCTTTGCCTTGACATCTTTAATTTTTGAGTATTGGTCTAATGCGTCAGTAACCAAAGCCTTGACTTTTGGATATTTTTCATAGTGTTTTTCTTTTAAAAAATTCACTACATTGCCTATAACCTCATCAGTAGCTTTGTTTGTGGCGATGACTTTTTGATACTCAGCTTCAAGTTGTTCTTTGGTAAATTTTTGCAAATAAGTCTTGCGGGCTGATTCATACTTTTTGTTTGGGTCCTTTACACGCAAATAACCCATCATTTCAAGGTGTAAGGCTGAACAAAATTCAGTGCAGTAGTAAGGATATACACCTTCTATATCAGCAGTGAAATTTACACTTACCGTTTTGCCCGGCTCAACGCTGGCGTGGACATTGTATAAATCAATGGCAAAGCCGTGCGTTTCATCTTGGGCGCGTTCAAGGTTGGTAAGATATATGGTTACATTGTCTCCTTTTTGCACTTCAATATGCTCAGGATTGATGTGGCTACGCACCAAAGTCGCATATACGGTTACATTTTTGCCATTTCGCACTATCCTTTCTTGTCCAGCCAAAGTCATACCTACACTTTGCGTATCAGCTCTTGAATTTGTCCCCATTTTGTAAGTAGCGAGTGGTTTGAGCTTTTTCGCGCTTATGGAGACCACATCGTGTGGCTCGCCAAGGGGTATGGGCATATCATAAGTTAGCTCCATTTTTGCTCCACTTATGTCGATGAGCTGGTGATTTTGTGGGTGTAAGGGACCTACGGGATTAAATCTATCTATGGAAAGCTTATCAAGTGCGATAGCGTATTTACCGATAGGTTTTGCACTTTTGCCCTCCATAGTATCCAAATGCCCGATATTATAATGCACATTGACCCTATCAAGCACTTTCAAATTCTTATAATCCCACTTGACAACTTGTGAATCCACATACAAAGAGGTATAAACCACTCCGTCCTTGCTGTCAAAGCTCGTATGCAATGGTCCAAGTCCTAGCTCAACTTGTCCGTGTAAAACCTTTTTTATATCCAAGATAGGAATTCCATAAGGATCTTTGCCAGCAAAGTCTTTTTTACTAATCAAATCCTTAATTTTCCTAAAATCATACACACTTGTGTGCGTATCAAGCTTGCCACCCACTATGATATAACGACCATTTGGGCTAACATCCACGCCGTGAGGGCTTTTTGGCTCAGGGATTAAAAACAAGGCATTGTTTGCCACAGCTACTTCTATGGGGATAACCTTATGCCCATTGATGATTTTGTAGTTCTTTTTATCCTTGACAAGTTTTTCTAAAATTTGCCAATTATAAAGGTGTAAAAAATCCGTGTCATTGCGACTCATACCTGCCTCAAATGGTGGTAAGCCCTTTTCTATGCCACCTGTATACATTTCAGAGTTGAAGCTGTTTGTAAAGCCCCAACCCATACTCTCGCCCTTGCCCGCATCGCTTAAATCTTGCATATAAGGCGGAAGTTCCAGTGAAAAGGACTTGCCCTCATCTATCCTACCCTTGCCGTAGTCAAATTTCCAAAAGGTAACAGCCCCTCGGTAAGTCGCCTCATAATCTTCTATCGGATGATAATTATTATCAAGCGGAGCGGCGTATTGACTAGCCTCAATGACATACTCAGAATTTGGTGTTACAAAGCTTCCACCGTGTTCGCTTTTGATGATGGGATTTACCACAATTTGCTTTGTTTCAAAGCTTTTCAAGTCAATCACAGCTACGCGTGGATTTGCCTTATCATTGATAAAAAGGTAATCCCCCACATACTCGCCGTTTTTTTCCGTGAAATTTGGGTGGTGTGTATCGCCCCAAGTGATATTTTTCCCACGAATCGCGCCTTGTTTAAGCACCTTTTTGCTCTCTTCATCATAGCCATAGCCTTGCCACGGTTCAGGCGTGAAAACGCCGATATACTTGTAAATCCTCATCGAAGGAACGCCATAAACGATAACTTGTCCGCTTTGACCTCCTGATGAAAACACCACAAACTCGTCTTTACGACCACTTGGTTGGTAGGTCTTTACTGCTGCTAGGACATCTTTTTCACTCAAATTTCGAGCTTTCATTATGTCTTGCAGCTCACTTGCCCCTGCACTTAAAGCAAAAATTGCTAAAAGCGCAACTTTAACGCCTACACAGCGTAGAAATAGCTTTTGCATAGCTTCTCCTTTTAAGTTGAAATGTTTTAGTTAGGATTATTATACGACATATTTTCTTAAAATAAAATAAATTTACGAAATTATGTCGTAATTTTTATTAAAGAAAAGCTTTTTTACAATGTCAAAAACACTTTATTAGGATAGAAATTTGAAATACACACAGCAAGACAAAGCAAGGATTTTACGGCTCACAACGCGCACCTTGCAACGATGGCGCAGCACCAAACCCGAGCTTTACGCCATCATCGAGGCGGGCTTTAAGCTCAAAGAACGGCTTGATGATGAGGAATTTTTCACCGCAGAGATTAAGAATTTGATTAAGGATATTGACAAAAAGCCTGTTTTTTAGGGTTTTGTGAATTTGTAAAATTTGGGCGGATTATTGTGGCGAAAATTTAGTGTTAGGCGGGCAAGATATAGAATTTGCCCGCTAAAAAGGCTATTTAAGCGCCTTTTTCACGCTCTCAACGACTTTTGCAAAGCCTGCTGCATCGTTCATCGCTAAATCCGCTAGCACCTTTCTGTCTAGCTCGATTTTGGCTTTTTTAAGCCCATTGATGAAACGAGAATAACTAATGTCGTTTAGACGGCACGCTGCGTTGATACGCACTATCCAAAGTCGCCTAAAATCACGCTTCTTGCGGCGTCTGTCGCGGTAAGCATAGACAAGTGAGCGTTCTAACTGCTCTTTTGCCTTGCGAAAGTGTTTGTGTCTCGCGCTGTAAAAGCCGCGCGCGAGTTTGAGGATTTTTTTGTGTCGGCGGCGGCGGACGACACCTGTTTTGACTCTTGCCATAAATTTTCCTTACTTGTAAGGGCTTGTTTTTTTGCCTTGCAACTTGCTTGCAAAGCTAAAAGCACTTCGTTATCTGCGATTTGTTTAAAGCATTTTACCTTAACAAAACACAACGAGTCATCAAGCCTTTGCCCTTTTCTCACTTGTTTGCCTGCGCTCAAAGAGCTAAATTTTAGCCATTTGCTTGCAAAATTTAAACTCAAACAAGGATTAAGGGGAGTTAGACGGCTTAAAGCAAGCAAAACTTGCCATTTTGCCGACATAAAACGACTCAAAGCCACGCAAAGTGGCTTAAAATCGCACCTTAAATTCCTAGCATCTTCTCAACCGCTTTGACATTGGTTGGATGCACATACTTTGCCGTACGCAAATCACGCATTCTCTTGGCTGACTTTTTTGTCAAAATGTGGCTGCGAAACGCCGAGCCTCTTTTGATTTTGTTTTTGCCTACCTTAAAGCGTTTGACTGCGCTTTTGACACTCTTCATCTTTGGCATTTGCACTTCCTTTGAAATTTCAAAAGGATAATTTTAGCGAAATTTTCTTTCAAAAAAGCTGAATTTGAGTAAAAATTTGCAAATTTTTTTGAAAATTCACGCAAAATGCCTTTTTTATAGGCTTTTCGCAAAGTTTTAAGCCTCAAAGTCCTTTTTTATAGCCTTTGCGCACTCTATGCCGTCTTTTATCGCCCACACGACAAGGCTTTGTCCCATTCTTGCGTCTCCGCAAGCATAAATTTGCGCCCCCAAGCCTTTGTGAGATGAATTTTCGTCCTTGCAAGATGATTTATCCGCATAAGCCTTTGTTAAAGAGCGTTGTGCTAGATAATTTTTCGTTAAAATGTTGTGTTTTTCGTCAAATTCCACGCCAAAATTCGCTCCCACTTCGTTTTCACAGCCCTCAAAGCCCATAGCCAAAAGCACCAAGTCTGCTTTATACTCTTTCTCACTGCCTTTAAGCTCCACATTTATGGGCTTTCCGTCTTTAAATTCTCGCTTTAAGTCGCTAGCAATGACAGCTACAAGTTTGCCATTTTGCTCCACAAAGCCTTTTGTGAGCTTTTGATACTGCCTTATATCCTTGCCATACACGCAAATAGCCTCTTCAAGCCCATAATCCGTGCTAAAAATGTCCGCTTTTAAAGGCCAAGGGTTGTTTTCCGCTCGGTTTAAAGGGCGTTTGGGGCTTCGCTCAAAGCGCGTTATGCTCTTTGCACCCTGTCTGATAGCCACTGCCACGCAATCCACGCTCGTGTCTCCGCTGCCGATGACAAGGACATTTTTGCCCCTTGCCAGCTCGCCGCCCTTGCCTTTTTCAAGCAAATGCCTTGTGTTTGCCCTTAAAAAATCCACCGCAAACATTATATTTTGGTTATCTCGCCCTTTGAGCTTCAAGTCTATGGGCTTGCTCGCACCCACAGCAAGCACCACAGCGTCAAATTCCTTGATGAGTTTGTCCGCCTTTGCTTTGCTGTTTATGTTTTGATTTGTCTTAAATTCCACTCCGCTTTGCTCTAAAAGTTTCACACGCCGTTCAATCACGCTTTTTTCAAGCTTCATATCGGGTATGCCAAACATCAAAAGCCCGCCCACTCGCTCATCGCGCTCAAACACACTCACCTTAAATCCGCGCAAATTCAAAGCCCAAGCACAAGCAAGCGCGGCTGGTCCGCTGCCTACGATAGCCACTTTTTTGCCGTTTTGTTTTTTAGCCTTTTCGCCCTTAACAAAGCCTGATTTAAAGGCGTTTTCGATGATGGCAAATTCATTTGCCTTTATGCTGACACTTCCTGAATTTATGGCGCAAACGCAGCTATCCTCGCAAGGTGCTGGGCAAACTCGCCCTGTAAATTCTGGGAAAGGGTTTGTCAAGGATAAGCGCTCATAGGCTTCTTGCCAGCTGCCTTTGTATAGGGCGTCATTGAATTCTGGAATTAGGTTTTTGAGCGGACAGCCGATTTCTTTGCCAGCACTAATGATGCCCACTTGACAAAACGGCACACCGCAGTTCATACAACGGCTTGCTTGAATTTGCACGCTTTGCTCACTTGGCAAGCTCACAAACTCCTTGTAGTCCTTTATGCGCTCCTTTGGCGCTCTTTTGGCTAAATTTTCGCGTTTAAAATCCAAAAATCCTCTAGGATTACCCATTTTTACTCCTCTTTGTTGATATCTTTTGATTTAAGGTGTTCTTTTAGCTTATCATCGTCCAAAATACTATCATATTTGTCTTTGGCTATCCTTTCAGGGTCGTTTGTTTGTATGTCTTTATTGACATTTGTGATAAATTCTTTAAAATCCTTGTTTTTTCTTATCAGCATATCAAGCGTGTCAATGTCTAGCTCCTTGCTTTTAGCCTCAAATTTAACCTCATCGCTTTTAAGCTCTATCACGCCTATACCAAAGCTCGCATTAAGCCTTGCTAGCTCGTTTTGCACCTCTTCATCATCTTTTATCTCGTAAGCTACCAAATACCCCTCATTCGCCCAGCTTGAATTTGAAACAGCTTGAAAATAGCATTCTTTGAGATTAGCGTTGTTGATGAATTTTTTTAACTCAAAAGAGTAAATTTTATAGTTTGGATTGCTTAAATTTTGGAGCAAATTAAGGGTGTTTTTGTCAAAATCCTCAAAAGGAAAATGAATGCCTACAATGTCAGGGTGTATCCACTCATTTAAGCCTTTGTTGGTGTTTTTGCTCTTGCTAGCGTTGATAGTTTTGCAGTAAAGATTAAATCTTTCATCATTTGCCACGAATTTTACAAGCAAGGGGTGCAAATCGCCCTCGCAAAAGCCTTTTTCTTTGCTTTTAATCTCTTTTTCTTGGCTTTCTTGGATTTTTTGCTCTAACTCGCTTTCCTTGCCGATGAGTTCGTTTTTGCGCTCTTTGAGCCAAAATTTTGTTGGGCGTTTGCTGACAATGCAAAATGCAGAATCGCTTTTATCTCTCATATTGACATAAATTTGAGCTGTCAAACTCATCTCAGGCGTTTTGCCTTCACTGCCAACTTTTTTGTCAAGTCCTAAATTTTTAGCACTTTCCCACATTTGCTTGTAATCAAGCGGATATTTTGCTTGCTTTAACACCTCTTGGGCTAACTCTAAAAAAGTCATCTTTGCTCCTTTGCCTTAAATTCTAGCTAAAATTCCTAAATTTTAGCTCATTTTGTGATTTTCAAAAACGCCGCAAGTTCGGGGTCCTTTTCGTCCTTGCATCGTTTAAGCTCGTCAAGCATTTTCGCATAATCCCTTGGCATCACCTTGAAAAAGTCCTTTTTGTCGAAATTTTCAAGTATGTCCCTTGCTCGTTTTGAGCCTGTAAGCGCGATATGCTCGTTTATGAGCGTTTTAAGCTCGCTTTCATCAGCTTTGCTTAACTCTTTTATATCCACAAACTCCGTATTTACACGCGCCTTGTTGTGTGTGCCATACACAAAAGCCACGCCACCGCTCATTCCAGCGGCGAAATTTACGCCTATGTCGCCAAGCACCACGACAAGCCCACCCGTCATATACTCACACCCGTGCACCCCTGTGCCTAGCACTAGGGCTTTTGCGCCTGAATTTCTCACGCAAAATCGTTCCCCAGCGATGCCGTCCAAATAAACAGCCCCAGCCGTTGCCCCATACAAACAAGCGTTGCCAGCGATGATGTTTTCCTCAGCGATTATGTCGCTATTTTCGGGGAGTCTTGCGATGATTTTGCCCCCGCTTAAACCCTTGCCAAGATAATCATTGCTATCACCCACGATTTTAAGCCTTATGCCATAGTTTAAAAACGCCCCAAAGCTATTTCCCGCACTTCCTATGGCGGTGATTTGTATGCTGTCTTCTTTAAGTCCCTTTGCGCCATAAATTCGAGTAAGCTCAGATGAAAGCATAGTCGCAAAGGTGCGTGATGAGTTGCCTACTTCAAGGGCGAGTTTGATTTTGCGCCCCTTTTGCATAGCTTCCTTGCAAAGTGGCAAAAGCACGCGGTAATCAAGCGTTTTTTCCAACTTGCTCTCCGCATAATCCTTAAAATGCACGGCGGTTTGGTTGTAAGTGGGTAAGGATTTTAAGATTTTATCTAAATTCACCTTTGCCGCCTTGCCTTGTAAATTCGCCTTTTGTTTGAGCTTATCAACGCGCCCTATCATCTCATCGACACTTTTAAAGCCAAGTTTTGCCATATATTCGCGCAGTTCCTCAGCAACAAAAAGCATAAAATTTTCCACAAATTCAGGCTTTCCTGTGAAACGCCCGCGAAGTTCGCCATCTTGCGTGGCTATGCCAAAGGGGCAGGTGTTAAGGTGGCAAACCCTCATCATCGTGCAGCCGATGACGATTAAAGGGGCAGTGGCAAAGCCAAATTCCTCAGCCCCTAAAAGCGCGGCTATGGCTAAATCCCGCCCGCTCATCAATTTGCCGTCAGTTTCAAGGCGCACTCTGTCGCGAAGTTTGTTTAAAATCAGCGTTTGGTGCGTTTCAGCTAGCCCTAACTCCCAAGGCATTCCTGCATTTGCTATGCTTGTGCGTGGGCTTGCGCCTGTGCCGCCATCATAGCCACTGACTAAAATGCAATTTGCCCCAGCCTTTGCAACCCCAGCAGCGACCGTGCCAACGCCTGATTCGCTTACGAGTTTCACTGAAATTCGCGCCTTGTTGTTCGCGTTTTTTAAATCATAAATGAGCTGTGCTAAATCCTCTATCGAGTAAATGTCGTGGTGTGGCGGTGGCGAAATGAGCGCAACGCCCGCTGTTGAGTGCCTTGCACGAGCTATCCAAGGATACACCTTAAAGCCCGGTAGCTGTCCGCCCTCACCCGGCTTTGCGCCTTGTGCGACTTTGATTTGCAGTTCTTTGGCGTTGATGAGATAGTTTATGCTTACGCCAAAGCGTCCGCTTGCTACTTGTTTTATGGCTGAATTTTTGTCAAGTCCCTTTGAGTCTTTGAAAAATCTTTCCTCATTTTCGCCGCCCTCACCGCAGTTGCTCTTTGCGCCTAAGCGGTTCATCGCTATGGCTAGGCATTCGTGGGCTTCTTTGGAGATAGAGCCATAGCTCATAGCCCCTGTTTTAAAGCGTTTTACTATGCTTTGTGCGCTTTCAACCTGCTCTATGCTAATGGCTTCGCTGGTGTCAAAGTCCATTAAATCCCTTAAATTCACGCATTTGCTATCAACAAGCGCGCTATATTTTTTAAATTCAGCATAGTCCTTGTTGCGACAAGATTGTTGCAAGTGAAAAATCACAAGTGGGTCGATTAAATGCTCTTCCTTGCCCGAGCGAAAGCCGTGAATGCCCTTGCTATCAAGGGCGTTGTTTGTGTCATCAAAGGCGTTTTTGTGAATTTGGATTAACTCAGCAAAAATGTCCTCAATGTCAATGCCTGAAACCTTTGAGCTAAGGGCTGTGAAGTATTTATCCAAAAGCTTTGAGCTAAGCCCCACGCACTCAAAAAGCTTTGAACCGCGGTAACTTTGCAGGGTAGAAACGCCCATTTTGGACGAGATTTTTACTATGCCAGCACTTGCAGCTTTGATGAAATTTGCCACGCCCTCATCATAACTTAAATTCAAGTCCTTTTTTTGCACCATTTGCCAAATGCTTTCATAAACCAAATAAGGATTTATCGCCGTTGCGCCAAAGCCGAGCAAGCAAGCAAAATGATGAATTTCACGCGGTTCGCCGCTTTCTATGATGATACTTGCGTGAGTTCGCAGGGATTTTTTCACCAAATAGCTGTGAAGCCCTGACACAGCGAGCAAGGACGGGATATAAGTGCGTTTTTCGCTTATGCCTCTGTCGTTTAAGATGATGATACAAGCGCCTTTGTGGATTTGTTGCTCCACGCTTTCAAAAAGCTCATCAAGGGCGGTTTCAAGGCTCTTTTTCTCATACTCAAAAAGCAGTGAAAATTCAGCCACTTGAAAATCCTTGTCCTTTAAATGCTTGATTTTAAAAAGTTCTTCGTTTGAAATGATGGGCAAAGAAAGGCGCACGCGCTTGCAGTTAAATTCGTTTGGTTTGAGCAAATTACCCTCACGCCCCAAATAAGTGCGTGTAGAAGTAACGATTTCTTCTCTAATCGCGTCCAAAGGCGGGTTAGTTACTTGTGCGAAAAGTTGCTTGAAATAATTAAAAAGCGGTTCGCATTTATCAGAAAGCACGGCAAGCGGGGTATCAACGCCCATTGCGGCTAGGCTTTCCTTGCCCGTCTTTGCCATAGCTTCAATGCCAAATTTAAGCTCATCATAACTCCAATTAAACGCCTTTTGTAGCCTTGTTATCTCATCTTTTTGCAAAAATTTATGCGTGTAGCTTTTTAGGGGCAAATTTTCAATGCGGACTAAATTTTCAATCCACTTTTCATAGGGCTTTGCGCTCGCATAATACTCTTTAAGCTCGCTATCTTGTATGAGCTTACCGCGCGAAGTATCCACAAGCAAGAGTTTGCCCGGCTCCAAACGCCGCTTTGCTTTAATGTTTGTTTCGTCAATTTTAAGCGCGCCCGTTTCGCTTGAAAGGATAAGAAAATCATCTTTTGTAAGGTAGTAGCGAGACGGACGAAAGCCGTTTCTATCAAGGCTTGCGCCCATTATCACCCCGTCAGTAAAAACGATAGCCGCAGGTCCGTCCCAAGGCTCCATCAAGGTAGAAAGATACTCATAAAAGGCGCGTTTTTTGGGTGGCATATTTTTGTTTTTGTGCCAAGGCTCTGGTATCATCATCATAAAGGCTTCTTCTAGGCTTCGCCCGTTCATCGCTAAAAACTCCAAAGTGTTGTCAAACATAGCAGAATCGCTACTTTCTTTTGCGATGATAGGAAAAAGCTCTTTTATGTCGCTAAAATACTCACTTTCAAAAAGCCCCTCCCGCGCACGAATGTTGCCTATGTTGCCTTGAATCGTGTTTATCTCGCCATTATGCACCATAAAGCGATTTGGGTGCGCCCGCTCCCAGCTTGGAAAGGTGTTTGTGCTGAAACGAGAATGCACGAGCGCGATGGCTGACTTTAAATTTATGTCCTTAAAATCCAAGTAAAAATCGCTCAGCTGAGTGGATAAAAGCATACCCTTATACACAATGGTGCGCGATGAAAAGCTACAAACATAGAATTTAGGCACATTTAGAGCTATTTTTTCTATGTGGCGGCGCGCAGCATAAAGCACGCGTTCAAATTCTATGCCACGAGCGGCGTTTTTGGGGCGTTTTACAAAGGCTTGCAAAAAATAAGGCATAGCCTTGTAGGCTGTCGCGCCTATGTCGCTGGGATTTACAGGCACTTGACGAAAGCCTAAAAATTCAAGCCCCTTTTCTTTAAGCCCTTGCAAAAAGAGCCTTTTAGAAAGCTCTTTGGCATCGGCATTTGGGGACAAAAACATAAAAGCCACGCCGTAATCGCCTTTTTGTGGTAGCTTAAAGCCAAGTTCTTGCGTGGCGAAAAAATCGTGCGGGATTTGCACGAGTATGCCCGCTCCATCGCCTGAATTTTCCTCACTTCCAGCACCGCCGCGGTGTTCGAGCTGTATCAAAATGTCAAGCGCGTCTTTGATAACCTTGTGAGATGGCACGCCTTTTATGTTTGCCACCGCAGCGATACCGCAAGCATCGTGTTCAAACCTACTCTCATAAAGCGGAAAATCCGCTGTGTTGGGCTGAAAATGGGGCGAATTTGTTTCGTCAAATTTGATATTTTCGTGAGCATAATTTTTGGTATTTTTGTGGGCGTAATTTGGGCTTTGAAATGGAACGCTTTTGCTTAAATTTTGATGATTTTGGCTTGAAAATTCAGCTTTTTGGGCTGAATTTGCTTTGTTTTTAGGCGAAATTTTAGCATTTTGGGCTAGCTTTGCCCGATTTTTGGGCGAAAATTTGGCATTTTGAGCAGAATTTAGCTCACTTTGCATAAGAAATTCGGCATTTTTTGCTGAATTTTTCGCATTTTGCTTTGAATTTACCCTGCCTTGTGTCAAGCTGCTTGGCTTTTGAAAAGACGACATTTGAACCCCTTTGTTTTTTAATGAAAGAAATTATAGCATAAAATTTTATCTTAAAAATAAATTAAGTGAAATTTTTTTACAATCAATTAGCAATTTTATCAAAAACGCTGAATTTATGGGACTTTTTTGGGATTTTGTTTTTTAAAATCAAAAGCAAATTATGGCTTTTGGCTAAAAACACTTTCTTAAACAGCGCAAAATTCAAACAAAAAGGCAAAAATTTACAAAAAAAGAATTTTTTAGCTTTTTGTTAATCAAAACAAGCTATCATAAGTGCTTGATTTTTGATAATGGTGAAACGATGGATTATAAACTCTTAAATTTAAAGGTAATGGGCGATGAGCGGGGCAAGCTTATCTCGCTTGAAGGGGGCAAAAGCATACCCTTTGAGATAAGGCGCGTGTATTGGATTTATGATACTTTGCCAGACAGCGATAGGGGTTTTCACGCGCATAAGGATTTGGAGCAAGTCATCGTGGCGATGGATGGGGCTTGTGAATTTGTGCTTGATGATGGCAAAAAACGCGAAGTGGTGCGGCTCAATCGCCCCGACATAGCCCTTTATATCGGCAAAAATATGTGGCGCGAGATGAAGCACTTTTCTTATGGGTGCAAGTTGATGGTAATAGCGAGCGAGCATTATGATGAAAAAGAGTATATTAGGGATTATAATGAGTTTTTAACTTCTGCTAAAAATGGCTTTGGTGTTATAAATACCGCTGACATTGCTGGGGGGGGGGGGGATTAAATGCCCTTAAATTGCCCTTTGTGCCGCATAGGGTGTTTTATATCTTTGATACAAAGGGCGATATCGTGCGAGGACGACACGCAAACAAAGACTCTGAATTTGTGATGTTTTGTATAAGGGGAAGTTGCAAGGTTCGTATAGATAATGGCAAATTTAAAAGCGAAGTCGCACTAAACACTCAAAACGGAGCGCCACAAAATGCCCTTTGGCTTGATAAAATGGTATGGAAAGAAATGTTTGACTTTTCAAATGACGCTGTTTTGGTGGTGCTAACAAATACTTTATACAATGAAAAAGAGTATGTGAGAGATTATGATGAATTTTTACAGTCCAAAAGGAGATTACAATGAGTGCTAAAAAATCCATACCAAGCAGGATAATACGAGAGAGTATTAGACCTATAAAACAATTTTTTGGTTTGTTGTTTTTTAAACTACCAACAATTTATAGAGAAACGCTGCGATATATTCGTTTTTCAAATGTTGATATACAGATTTTAGAGGCAAATTTCACACCTTTAAAGAGGCTATGGATTCTACCCCTAAAAATGCAAGTAAGAGAGGGCAACTCTATAAAGATGCTTTATTGCCTAGTGTAGAAGAAGTTTCAAGTCAAATGCACACTCGTAAAGTGCGACATACAGAATATCCTGTGTTTTTTTGGCTCAATATGATTGCAAAATCTTATAAAGGCACTGATTTGAGTGTGTTGGATTTTGGAGGAGTATATGGAGCGCATTATTTTTCTTTTATCAATACAATAAAGCCACTTGATGCAAATCATCGTCTTGCAGAAAAACTCAAATGGCAAGTTGTTGAAGTGCCACGACAAGTGGAATTGGGAAAGAAAATTGCTAGAATGTTAGGTATTAAAAATTTAGATTTTATGACAGATATTATGGATGCAAAAGCGCATAATGTTCTTATTTCATCTAGCGCGTTTCAATACATAGAAAATTTATTTGATTTACTGAAAGGTTATTTTCTTAATACTAATGGGGGGGGGCAGAGCATATTATAGTAACTGATTTTCAATTCACCAATGAAAACACTTTTGTAACGCTACAAAATGTAAGAAATGAGTTTTATACACCTTTTTTGATATTTAATGAAAAAGAATTTATTGAGTTTTTTGAATCATTTGGGTATGAGGTAGTTGATATTTGGGATATTCCATATTTGACCAGCATCAAACTTCCATTCCATAGAGATTATATATATTCAAAAGGTATTTATTTTAAAAAACGATTTTAGGATAGTTCATTTTATGGAGTATTTGACGATATACTAAATTAGGTGCAAAAGTTTTCTAAAAGAGAGAAATTTGCAAATTTTGGAGTATGGCTGATGATAAACTTAACTAAAAAACTTAAAAAACATTTTGTCAAAGTTGTCGAAGTAAAAGTGCCTATCATAATCCCTATGTATTATGGTGAATTACTTAAAAATCGTTACGCACTCATCACAGGTGGTAATAGTGGCATAGGTTTTGCTATCGCTGATGTATTTTTGAGAAATGGCGCAAATGTTATTATTAGCGGTAGAAATTATGAAAAACTATCTAATGCTTGCAAAAAACTTTCGTCAATATCTACTAGTGGGGGGGGGTCAAGCATAGACTTTGTTTTACTTGACAACGAAAATACACAAAGTGTGCAGAATGGATTTGCAAAGGCTTTAAAAAAAACAAACAACAAACTTGATATTTTAGTGAATAATGCAGGTGTAAGTAGTGGCGATTTCAGCAATCTCAATGAAAAAGAATTTGATACGACTTTAAATATCAATCTAAAAAGTGTATATTTCTTATCCTCACTTTTTGCAACACATATTAAAACAGAACTACACAATATCAGTAAAGCAAATATACTCAATATCGCGTCAAGTTCTAGCCTACGCCCAGCCACATCGCCGTATATGCTCTCTAAATGGGGCATTAGAGGTCTTACACTAGGCTTGGCAAAATCTTTGATTCCATATAACATTGTAGTTAATGCCCTTGCACCAGGTCCCACTGTTACACCTATGCTCGTTCCACACACGCAAGAAACAATAGACTTACCAAACAACCCCATCAAGCGTTTTGTTACTCCGCAAGAAATTGCTAATCTAGCGGTGGTGTTAGTTAGCGATATGTCGCGCACTATCGTTGGGGATTGCGTATATATGAGCGGTGGAGCTGGACTTATCACTTTTGATGATGTGGATTATGGGTTTTAAGGGACTAAGTTTAAAATAGAAAATGTTTTTAAGCTTTTTTTAAGCTATATAATGATAAAACTCATATTAGAGATTTTTATTTGCTTAAAGAGCTAAAAAATTCTTAACAATAAAACATTAAGGACACAGTATGCTACCAAATGCATTAGAACGAAAAGAAGTAAAGATAAATGACAAAAAAATGGACTGTGATTCCTATGTGGTGCATAGCTCGTCCGTTGAAAGCAATAAATTAGAAATAACAATTTGCGCAGAAAGTCAAGAGCCTTATAAGGTTATCGTAGAAGTGTCAGCTCCAAATCCCGATAACATCATATTAGCGCTTAAAAAAGAAATAGACAGTAAAATATATCCTAAAAGGACACACAAAGAGCTTATAGAAAGGCAAATTAGAGTCGATAATAACAGCGATATACTCGTGGATTACATTGATATTGATGAAATTATCGACACTTTTAGAAAAAATAGCAATATAACCATAAATGTAAGAGCACTTGACAAATAAGAGATCGTAACTATTTTATTCATCGCTCAACTTTCGCTCAATCTGTTTTACCACGCGCAAGGTTTCGTGCTTTATCTTTTTACCAAGTGAAATTTTGGGCTTGTTTGCTTTTTGTCTTGACTTTTCGGCTTCTTTTTCTGCTTGCGTTTTTATCTCCATATTTATGATGATTTCTAGTGCTTTACTTTCATCTCTATCATTGGTAAAGACTTCCAAAAGCATAGGTTTTTGCGTCATTTCAGTGGCAAAAAATTCTTTTGCCACCTTTTCGTAGGTTTCTTTGTTGTTTGCGCTAAGGTAGGTAAAGCCCAAATTTCGTGCATAGTCTCTCACAAGTGTGGGTGATTTGTCGCCAAAATGTCCCCCAGCAGCGGTAAATTCATCGCTAGATTCGCCAAAAAGCGCACCTAAATGCCCGATATTTCTAAATTCCGTGCCTTTGCCATTGTTGATAAGTAAAATTCTAAGATTTGCACCCAAGTGTCTGTTGCCAAGTGCGTTTAAGTCGTAAAAAAATGCCAAATCCCCCACAATGCAAAACACAAGGCGATTTTTATCCGCCAAACTCGCCCCAAGTGCCGCACTCACGCACCCATCTATGCCAAAGCCACCGACATTGCTGTATGCTCTCACACCTTGCGGAAAATCAAAAAAATTCCACGAGCGAATACTATGCAAAATCCCCAAATGCACCACTGAATTTTGCGGCAAAAGATGATGAGATTTATGTGCTAGATAAATGTTAGAAAAAGGCAGTTCAGGCACGATTGCCCATAGTTTTTGCAAACGCTCTTTGCAAATCTCAATGTAAGACTTTAAAGTTGTAGAATTTAAATTTAAAGCAGAATTAAGAGTAGAATTTACGCTACGAGACGAATCGGAGTTGTATCCCCCCCCCCCACCATTTGTAGCTGTATTGTTTAATGCGCTATAAGTCTCAAAAAACACAATTTCAGGCATTTCAAAGACATATTCGGTATTGCGGAAAGTGTCTCGTATCTCGCCATCTTCATTTACTCGCCACACGCTTTTGGCGTAGATGTGATTATATGCGCTTATTTCGCCCAAGTAAATAATCAAATCAGGCAACAAACTCTGTGCGTTTCCTCTTTGTTGCATAGTGCTTATACTATGTGCCGCGCGGTAGTTGCCATAATACCCACTCGTATGGTCGCAAAATACCACAGCGTCATATTTGGCGCAAAATGTATCGATAGCCTTTGTCAGCTTTTCACTCATCGCGCTGTGTGAGCCTAGCAAGATGCCTATTTTGACCCTTTCGCCGTTTTCATTGTGCTGTGGTATCTGTGGTAAAGTGGCGTTAGTAGAGTAAAAATCCCCTTGCGTGATTCGCTTTATCACACGCACTTTTGGTAACTCTTTTACACTAAAATCCGCACTATAACTTGTCTCTAAATTGATATGCACAGGTCCCCCACCAGCGCGAAAAAGCTCTAAAATAGCGTTGTTTGCCTTAACTTCGCACGCCCACAACTCATCGCCATTTTTGGGAATTCCTAGATACACGCTGTGGCGGACTATATCGCGTGGTGGATGGCTTCTATCTGTTACTTGTGGGTTTAGGTGTCCTACTCTGTCGATATTTTGCGTAGAAGTGATGGCAAGGATAGGGAGTTTGCGATAGTAGGCTTCTGTAAGTGCGCTCATATAGTTTCTAGCAGCAGTTGCGCCCGTGCAAGATAGAGCGACTGCTTCGCCACTTTCCTCGCTCAATCCACACGCCATATATGCCGCACTTCGTTCATCTATGGCAGAGTAAAGCGTGAAAAAGCTGTCATTTTGTGCGCTACGAGCAATGGTAATGTTCGTAGCGCCTGGGGATACGATGATTTTGCGGATATTGTGCGCTTTTAGCAAGGCTAGGACAATCTGCGCGTTTTTATCGGCGGTGTAGTGGGAGAGAGTGTCGGGGAGATTTGTGTTGTTCTTTGGCTCCATCGGTTTATCTCCATTTTTCGTTAATTTTTAGCATATTTTTATATGGCGAACCTGCTCCAAAATATCTTTCATAGTCTTTGATTGTCCCAATTATCATATCCCTATATTCATCTTTCCAATCTCTTTCTGGTATATATTCTTTATCTATACAAAAGCATAATCTATCAAGTGCATTGAAATAATTTTCCCTTGCTGTTTCCCGATAGTCGCTTAATATTTCTTGCTGTTCTTTGCTAGGATTAGATAAACCCAACTCCCTAACTTGCTTATTGACTTTATCAAATTCTGCTTTTCTTTCATTTATTTGCGATTCTATCTCTAAAACTACTTTTAAAATATCGGTTCTTTGGTTTTCTGCAATTTTAGTAAGCTTTTTCCAAGCTACTATAAGTCCTCCTATGCCTCCCACGCCACCTATAATTCCAACAATCCCACCTAATATAGCTATACATTCAGCATTTGACATTTTCTTTTTTCCTCTTTCACTTTGACTTGTATGTTTTTAAAGTCAGTTTCATCACCATTAGATTTCCATTTATCAATTACTGCATTAGCTTTTGCGCTCATTTTCCTGCTATATTCGTTTGATTGCGATTCGGTTGAAAGTTGAAGTGGAAGAATATAGCCAAAGTAATCTTCTAACGATTCGTTATCATCAACTAGCTCACAATTAGTCTCAATAAATTTAAGACACGCCTCCATATCTTTGAAACCAGGGTAATCTTTTTTTAAGCGAGTCTTTAACTCGTAGAGATTTGTAATTTGTTCCATAGGAACTCCTTATAAATAAAATTCAGTCCACATTTTACCAAAATCATATTAACAAGTCAATACTTTTCGTAACAAATTCAGCCAAAGGCTCATTTAGCCTTGCTTCTTACCCACGCTATGAGCATTAGGGCTAAATAAAACCATCAGCACAAAGGCATTCAAAGGCACGCCGTTGCTCTTGCCTGTGGCATAAGAGTGCTTGCCGCTTAAAATGTGCCTATCACAAGTAGCACCAAGCCAAAAGTCGGCACGATTTCTGTTAAAATCGCTAAATTTGGCGCGCTTTGATTACGGATAGGACAATCTATGTGTTTTATCGGTGATGTAATGCGCTAGATTTGGTGAGTCGAGTGGTTTTGTTCGGTATTGATACCTAAATCTAAACATTTTGCAATTTTAGACGATATTTCAGCATAAATTTACTTTTGTTTGGTAGAATTTAAAGAAATTTTTATGGAAATATGCAAAATTGTTAGGAAGAAAGGGGTATGTGATGTGGAGGATAACCAGTGATATCTACTTTGAGAGTGAGGGGAATTTTTTGCCTGAAAGTATTGTAGCCAAACTACAAGAAAAAGACTATGAAATTAAGAGACTTCCTTTGCTTGAAGTGCCACGAGAAGTTTTAGAGAAAGATGAGAATTTGAGAAATCAGCCTTTATATGAGGCTAAAAACAAAACACACACAATCTTTTTTGGCGATAGGGTGCTAGGAATATCCATAGAAAATGTAGAGAAAATAGAGAATGATAAGGTTTATAAATTTGCTGAATTTATTGAGGAAAATTTTAAAATTACTAGGTTAGGAGTTAGGGCAACAAATCTAAAAAGTCCTATTGCAAAGGAAAAAATTAAGGTTTTAATCAACGAAAAAATACAAGAATTTGACGATTGTTTTTTAAGGTTACATAAAAAATATAAACATTATGAATTTTATGTAACTTTTAATGACAATAAAGAAGTGGTAACGGATATCATCGTATTTATAGAACAAAATCTACAAAAAAAAGAAGTAGTTAAAAAAATAGAATTTTTAGTTAGCAAAATTAAGGAGATTTACGATGCTTATGGCGTATGATACTGTTACGAATTGGGATATATTACAAAAAGCAATGCCAAAAACACAATATGAAATAAAAATTATGGAATATATGTCAAATCATAGTTATAGCACAGAAATTTTGTCTAGCTCGGATATATTTAATTTAAATGTATCTAATATATATTTAAATGCTAAAAAAAATGTAGAAATACAAGAATTTCGTAAGCTTGTAAATGACAATTTTGATTTTGAGGTAAAATCCGTAACAGAATTAAAGGCAGATGATAAAATTGCCCTTATTTTTAATACCGATTTGCCTAACTTATCGCCAAATGAAATAGGTAAAATCAACGATGAAGTATTTGAACTTTTTGATAAACAAAACTATAAAACGATAGAAGCAGTAATGGTGCTATGAGTTTTAAATACAATTCTCGCATAGATTTTGTAAAAGATTTTGTCGATTTTGTAGAACAAAGTTGCGATGAAAATTCTAACATAGGTTATCGAATGGTTTGTGGTAGGCTTTACTATGCTTTATATCATAAAGCGGTGTATGACAATGGATTTACAAATGAGAGTGGTAGTATGCACGGACATATAAAAAATAATATCACAGCAAATAATCTACGAAATCACTATTTAATGTTTTATCGTTTAAGACAATGGGCTGATTACGAGGTAGATGACATAAAAAAAGAATACTTTAAGGGCAAAAAGCAACTTGTTTCACTATGTAAATCCTTACTTGATAAAAAGTTAAAATGCAGGGGATTAGGTAGGTAAAAAATTTTTATATGTTTTTATCGATTCCCACCACACTCTATAAACCCTATACAAAATCCTAGCTTTGATTTTCGTTAAAAAGCCTTTACTATGGCGTTTGTAGGCTTTAAGATAAGCGATTTTATTTTGTGTCCCTTGAATTTGGCGTAGTTTTATCATCTCACCGCAAAAAGTGTCTTTTTTAGCTTCATCGGCATAGTCGATATAGTCGAATTTAGGATTGTGGATAAATTCTTTAAGACAAAGTGTAAGGTGATTTTCTAAATCCCCCCCCCCAGCTGTTTTTCGTCATTTTCAGCAAGTAGGGTGTTGATTTTAGAGCTGTCAAATTTTCTATCAAAAAGCCTATCATAGATGACTTGATACGCATTTTTATCAAAAAATTCGTCTAAATTTGCAAAAATGACTTTGACTTCTCTGCCTAGCTTATTTTTAAGCACTTTTTGATAAATGGCTAAAATCTCTTCCCAGCGCACTGCTTTTTCGCTCGCTATGTGATAGGTTTCACCATAGCTTTTAGGATTAGCCATATCACAGCAATAGCCCTTGCCACTTCTAGTGCGTAAGTCATAGTTGTGTAATGCGTGGCTATGTCTTTGAAAAACACTATATTTGCGCCTGACATAGCCCGCCAAAGCCACGACTCTTTTTCATACACACCAAGTTGCATACGAATCTCGCTAAATGTGATATAAGGGCGGATTATTGTGTAGTTGCGCTTGTGTGAATGGGCTAAAATGTTTTCCTGTCTTGCTTTGGCAAGAGCGTATTCATCGGTGGTTAGATATTCTTTGTCTTTACTTGCATCAAGCAATCTAGGCGAATCCTCTCTCAAAGGCTTATCGCTACTTGCATATACACGAGATGAGCTTAAAAACACATAATGAGCGCATTTATCAAGTAACAAATCCACTCTATCTAGGAATTCTAGTGTGTTATACACCATAAAATCCACCACGCAATCATATTTGTGCGTATTAAGCAAATTTAATGTGAAGTCCAAATCGTGCGCGTTACCTTGAATATAACAAACATTTGGGGTAGAATCAATCTTGCGCCTTGAAGTGATATGCACCTCATTGTCTTTGCTACTAAGCACTTTCGCTAGATGGTTTCCCATAGCACCAGTTCCGCCTAAAAGTAAAATTTTCATCGTAACAATCCTTAATTTTTAATCAATTTTGACATTATATCACAAATTCTAATCCCTTTGTTGTCAAAAACAAGTTTTATTATGCTACAATTTTGCGTAAATTCAGCAAAAATTTAGGTAGAATATGCTACAATTTTAATTTGTGGATTTCTTATTTTTTTAAGGATTTGAAAATAATGACTTTACAAGAAAGTTTAAACAACAATTTATATTCTAAAAAAAATGTTGCGTTACTGAACTACCACTGGGAAAATGTGAATTTTGGGGCTTTGCTTACAGCTTTTGCCTTGAATCGTTTTTTAAATTTATCAGGCTATAATGCTCAAAATATAGACTATATACCTCACTTTCCGTGGATAGAAGAAGAAAAACCAAATCCTTATTTTGATGAATTTAGATTAAAACATCTACCTATGACAAGACGATTTACACAAGCAGACGATTTGGTCGAATTAAACGAATACTTTCAAAATTTTATTGTCGGTTCAGACCAAGTTTGGCGGTATTCTTTTATTAAAGATGACTTAAAAGCGTATTTTTTAGAATTTGCAAATCTAGATAAAAATCTCATCTCTTGCGCAGCGAGTTTTGGTGTCGATGAGATAGAAAAAGATTTTGGAGATAAACAACTTGAACTTTGTAAGATAAAATTAACCTTGTTTGATTCTATCAGTGTTAGAGAAACAAGTGGTATGGAGTTTTGTAAAAATTTAGGTATAAACGCCACTTGTATTATAGACCCTGTATTTTTTTTAGATTTAAAAGAATACGACAACATAATACAAGAGAATAAAGAAAAAAAGTCAAAGCATAATGTAGTTTTTTACACCATAGATGCAAGTTTAGAAGTGGAAATAAAAGATTATATCGCTAAAAATTCAGTATTGCTTGGAAATTTAACCAAAAATATCACTTATGATACTTCTGTTGCGCAATGGCTGTATCAAATCAAAAATTGTGATTTTTTTATTTCCGATTCTTTTCACGGAACTTGTTTTGCTATTTTGTTTAACAAGCCTTTTATTTGTGTCAATCAAAATAAAGCCACCTCAACAAGAATGCAATCTCTTTTACATTCATTAGATATACAAAATAGGCTGTATCATTCTTTTGATGATATTAACCTAACAAGGCTTATAAAAGAGCAAATCAACTATAAAGCTGTAAATAAAAAATTAGCAAAGTTGAGTGCTTTTGCTCAACTATGGTTACAAGATGCACTTGAAAAAACGCCAGATATGCAGCATAAACAAAAATGCAAGGAAAATTTACTTAGGTATCACTATAATATCGCTCGTCAAAATATCTTTAAATATTATCTGCGATACAAAAAATATAAGATTGAACTTTTATTTAATAAAAATAAAAAAGATAAGTATGAAAAAAATAAGACAAAGTATAGAGAGTGTAAAAAAATCATAAAAGAGTATAAGCAAATGATAAGGAATAGTAATGCAAAATAAACAGGATTATTTAAGACATTTGATGAAATATCCACTGTCAAGAAAATCAAGAAAATTTGTTAAAGAATACTTAGAAAATAAGCGTTTAAGAGTTTATTTACTAATGACTCTTGTTGTAAAAGATGAAGAAGAAATCATCGAAAAACAAATACGATTTCATAAGGCAATGGGTGTTGATGCTTTTATTGTAACAAGTCATAATTCAACAGATAAAACAAATGAAATTTTAAAAAAATTAAAAATGGAAGGACTTATAGTAGAAATACTTTATAAAAATAGTCAAGCTCATCAGCATCATATATGGGTAAATGATATGGTTGATATTGCCACAAAAAAATATAAAGCAGACTGGGTTATCAATGCTGATGCCGATGAGTTTTATTACTCCAAATACTTAAACCTTAAAGCAGATATAGCTGATGCAATAAAAGCTGGATTAAATAATTTATGGGTTGATTCGACATTTTTGTTTCCAACTGATGAGGATGATTATTTAAGAGATAGCCATTATTTTGTCGTAAAACCTTTTCAAAATTTTGAAGCTGAAAATTTGGGAATCGAAAATAATAAAAATTTTGAGATATTTATCGGCTCACAAGAATGCACAAAGGTCATACACAACACCAAAGATTTTGAAGGCATCACAGACGGTAATCATTCGGTTAAAATGCGCAATCAAAGGCAGTTTTTTGCTTCTAATATCATATTATATCACTATCACATTCGTAATTATAAGGGATATGAACAAAAAATAAAACGATGGTTAAATTCGGCTCATTGTATGCCAGAAGGTCAAGGCGAACATATGAAAACGATGATAAGTTTATACAAACAAGGGAAATTAAGAGAAAATTATGAAACACAATTTGGCACAGCAATGAAAGAATTTCTCGTAAAAGAAGGTGTCATAGCCATAGATAAATCTGTATCAAATTTTTTAAAATGGAAAGGAATTATAAAATGATTAAAGTTAAAATAACAAATAAGCGACTTTGGGGTAATTTTATAAAAGTTGTTTCTGTTATTGCAAGTGTTTTGTCTTTAATTCTCGCTTTTATAGATATTGAACAGAGTTATCAAAAGATATTGTTATTGTGTTTGATTTTATTATTGTTTGCTATTTTTGTAGTTATGTTAATTTATGCAAACAAGAAAAAAAGGAAGAAATTTAAAATAAATGGCACTAATATCAACATATTTTACGGAGATATATTTAAACAAAGTGGGGTTAAAATTATTGCTTTCAATGAATTTTTTGATACCAAAGTTGATAATAAAATCATATCTACAAAATCGCTAAATGGTATATATATCACCCAACATTCTGCTGGTTCAGAAGTAATTGATGTTGCGATAGATTCCGAAATTCTCTTAAAGAAATCTATTGTGAAAGAAAATGTAATTAGGCAATATGGTGGAAAAACAACACAGTATAAGTTAGGTGCAATTTGTCCATTTGGCGACTATTATTTATTAGCATTTTCACATTTTGACGATGATAATAGGGCATATATTTCTTTTGAAGACTACATATCTTGTCTTATGAATATGTGGAATGAGATTGATAAATACTATAATGGAGAGTTGCTGTCAATAACATTGCTAGGAAGTGGAATTACTCGTGTTAATAGTAACAAAATTGCATCACAGGAATTACTAAAACATATTTTATTTACATTTAAATCTAGTATGGTAACATTTCATTCGTCTTTAAATATCGTTTTAGATGAGCGAATTAAAGATGAAATAAATCTTTATGATATATGGGAGGATTAAGATGGCTTATAGAACAAGGACATATATTGCAGGGGATTGGACTGGCGATAAAGATGCTATTGATAAGCTATATGAATGGAATAACAGTAAGCGTTGGAGTCTTTCATTTACTAATGCACACGATTTGACACAGGCGCGAGATGATAGCCTGAAGTGTAGCATAAAAAAATCTCTCAAAGAAAGAATGGACGCATCAAAAACATTTGTGCTAATAGTTGGAGATAAAACTAATAATTTAACGGCTGGTAGTTGTCAGTATTGCGATAGCTATAATAGCCATACTAATTCTTGTGCAAAAAGGTATTCTATTGACTGTAAGAGCTATATTGAATATGAATGCAATGAAGCCGTGAAAGCAGACATTAAAATTGTTGTTTTATATAATTCTACAATAGTTTCAAAAGATAAATGCCCAGAAGCAGTTAGAAATACAGGAGCACATATTCCAATGAAATATAAAAATTGTGTTGGTAAAGTTGATTGGAATTACAATGATATAAAAAAAGCAATGGAAAACTAATAAAGGTAGCGTGATGAAAAAGACAAATTCTACACTAAATAAACAAACATCCACCGCTAGAAATATAGAGCAGTATGCTAAGGATTACACCCACGCAGATAATGATTTTGAGTCCGTTATGGTGCATTTTCGTAGGCAAAAAGTCCTAGAAATTTTGCGTTATTATAAGCCCAAAAGCATTTTAGAGATAGGCTGTGGAATGCGCTCGATATTTGATTTTTATTTTGACTATGAGCGGTTTGTGGTGGTTGAGCCAAGTGAGCTTTTTTGCGCTTCTATCGCAAAATCAAAGCATTATAATCCCAAAATCACCATCATCAAGGATTTTTTGGAAAATCAGCTCACCGCACTTCAAAAAGAGAAATTTGACTTTATTATTTTGAGCAGCTTGCTCCACGAAGTGCCAAGTCCGCGTGAATTTTTGCAAGTGGTAGCAAAGCTTTGCGATAAAGATACTATCTTGCATATCAATGTCCCAAACAACAAAAGCTTTCATTTGCTTTGGGCTTACGAATCAGGCTTGCTAAAACATATCGGTGAGCTTACAAGCACGGCGGTAAAAATGCAACAAAATTCAGCATTTGACAAGGATAGTCTAGCACAAATCGTTTTAAATAGCGGATTTGAAATTCTTGCCGATGGCGATAATGCTACGGGGGGGGG
>UQBJ01000002.1 GCA_900539255.1 uncultured Campylobacter sp.
TTTGCCCAAAGCCCCACGAAAGCGCGCCGTCAGTGTTTTGGCGAAAGCCCATCATTGCTCCTGATTTGTAGATACTATCTCTATCATAAATTTTATCGGGCAGCAAATACCAGCGCACCTCGCCTTTGGTGTCGATGATGAAATTTTGTGGCGTGAAATCCCATTCTAACGCACCTCCGCCTGGGTTGTTCCACACAGCTTGCGATGAAAGTCGATGAGAACCTAAATGGTTGATGAAATAAAGCCTATTTTTAAAGGCAGAATCAACCTTTTTCGCGTTAATCTTGCTGAAAAATACGCCACCTTCTTGTGAGCCTGTTACTTCGCCGTAAATGGGCGCGGTGTTAATGGTGTATTTTTCTTTGATTTTTTCGACCTTGCCGCCAAAAATCCTATCATACTCCACGCTGACTTGGTTTTTGTAGTTTGCATAAAGCCCAAAAATAGGAATTCCTCGATGGGTTTTAAGCTGAGAATCAGCGACTTTATAGCTTATGGTAACACCGCCACTTTTACCAGCCACTGTTACTTTGGCGTTTCGCAACACATAACCGCCATTTTCGATAATCGCCGTAAGCGGGGCTATGCCGTAAGGATTTACGATAATCGAGCCGATTTTGCCGATAGCTGGCACGCTTACTACCTTTGCTCCGCTTGCTCCGCCTGCGGCAAATGCCATTTGCGGAGCAGCTAAGACAAAAGCACCCGCTAGCACAACGCTTGAAGCGATTTTAGCAAGGCATTTGCCTTTGCTTTGGTGGCTTGCGCCACAACTGAATTTTTCGTTCATAATGAACCTCCTTTTTTTGATTTGATTAGGCTTACATTATATAATAATTTGTTATAAATTTTTGAATTTTTAACAAAAATTTAGCTTTTGGGTGTGAATTTTTTAAATTTTTAGCCTTTTTATGTGAGAAAAATAAAAAATTTAAAAAATTTTATATGTCAAGCAAATGCTTGAAAACAAGGACTTTATCGTCAATGTCTCAGGCGAGGGCTATATGCTTGTTTGCTGAAATGTGAATTAAAATTATGCTTGTGTTATGAAATTGTTATTGATTTAGTGTATAATTTTTTTGTAATTTCACATTTAAGGAGCAGACAATGCAAATCTCAACAAAACTCTGGCGCAAATTTTTGTGCGCTTTTACCGCACTTGCAGCGGCTTTCAGCCTTGCAAATGCAGAACCTACGCAAGGCGTGGATTATGAAGTGCTTCAAAATCCTATCCCCAACGCCCAAAACACCGTGATAGAAGTGTATAGCTACGCTTGTCCGTTTTGCTACAAATACACAAAAATCACACCCACACTCATCAAAGCTCTACCAAAAAGCGTGGCGTTCAAGCCTTATCATTTAGAGCAAAAGGGCGATTATGGTAAAATCGCAAGCCAAGTGCTTGCAGTGGCTATGGCAAAGGACGCAAAGGCGAAAATTTCGAGCCTTGACAGCAACTCTGCCTTTCACAAGGCTGAAAGCGCTTACTTTGAAGAGTATCACGCTAAGAAAAACCGCTGGGGCAACGGCAAGGACCCTGAGGGCTTTTTGCAAACAGGCTTAAACGCCACAGGTATCAGCAAGGCTGATTATGAAGCAGCGCTAGGCGACAAAGCCGTCCAAGACACACTCAAAGAGTGGGAAGTAAGCTACGAAGTGGCAAAGGTGCAAGGCGTGCCTGCCTTTGTCGTCAATGGCAAGTATCTCATCAAAACCCAAGCCATCACTTCAATGCAGGATTTGGAAGCTAAAATCAAATTTTTGCTGAAAAAATAGCAAAATTCGCTGAATTTAGGCGCGTTTTTGTCTAAATTCAGCCCTTACGAAAGGTAAAAAATGTCTAAAATGAATTCAAATCAACCCTTGCTTTTACGCGTCATAAATACGCTTGCGTGCTGGCAGGACAAGCGATTTTTGTGGGCTTTGATGGTTTTTGTGTGCGTGGCGCTTGTGTTTGTGGCGCATTTTGTTTTCCAAGAATACGCCTTTATGCGCCCTTGCGAGCAGTGCGTGTATATTCGTTACGCCTTTTTGGTGATGGCTTTGGGCGGTATCATTGCGCTCATTAAGCCGCAAAACACCATTTTAAAGCTTATCGCTTATGCGCTAGCCTTTTTTGGGGCTGTTCGCGGGGTAATGTTTAGCGTGAAGCTAAACGGCATTCATCACGCCGCACACAGCGAAGATGCGATATTTGGCGTGCAAGGTTGCTCGACAGTGCCTAGCTTTGACTTTGGTTTGCCGCTTGATAAGTGGTTTCCTAGCCTTTTCGCGCCCACAGGCGACTGCGGGTTTGACTACTCTACACCGCCTAGCGATTTGGTGCTTGAAGGCTTTCAAAAATGGCTCGTGGAGCTTTACGCTGATGGCTGGTATCTCGTGCCAAGCGCGCAATTTGGCAATATGGCTGAGTGCTGCTTGCTCGCCTTTGCAATGTGCCTTGTGGCTTTGAGCGTAATGTTTCTTTCGTGGATAGGACGAAAAGTTTTTGCGTAAAAGGCGCAAATTTCAGCTTTAAAAAAGCCATTTTTATCATCGCAAGCGTAAATTTGCGGCAAGTGCTGTGAATTTAGCTTGCGATGATGATAAAATTTAACATTTTTCTTAATCCACCATAAATTCTTAACAGCCTTTTGCCGATATAAAGGCAAGTTTTTGGCAAAAGCGCACAAAAGCTGAGCTAAAAGAGTTTAAATTCACGGCAAAACACGATTTTGGAACGCTCTTTGCTTATAAATCGCAAAAAAGGGAGAAAAAATGCGCATTACAAACAAACTTAACACATACAACTCCATAAACCAAGTGCAAACAGGTATGAAAAACCTTTACAAGTCCTATAACCAACTCTCATCAGGCTTGCAAATCCGAAATTCCTACGAGGGCGCGGGTATGTATATCACAAATGCAAGGTTAGAGTATGAATACGCCACACTTTCGCAGATAGAAGACGCTTCTAAACTCGCCGATGAGCTGATGAAAAACACCGACTCCACGATGAGCGAAATGGAAAAACTGCTTACACAATTTAAAGTCAAGGTAACTGAGGCTGTAAATGCCACGCAAACGACCGCTTCACGCGAAGTCATCGCCAAAGAGTTAGAAACCATTCGCCAGCAAATCGTGGATTTAGCCAACACCAGCATTAACGGGCAGTTTTTGTTCTCAGGCTCGCTTACCAACACCAAGCCTTTTGATTACAGCGGCAACTACTACGGCGATGACAAAAGGCTCAATATCGTTACAGGGGACGGCGTAAAAAACGCCTACAACATACCGGGCTATGATTTGTTTTACAAGGCTGACAATGATTTCAAAAAGCAAATCACCACAAATGTGAGCTTTACTGACAACCGCTATGATTTAGTGCAAAATAAAGACAAAACGCGCTACCTTGAAGGCAAGGATAAAATAAGCTATCTCATCGGGCGTGATTATGTAAGCACTAAAAAAGACCAGCTTGACAAGGACACGGATTTTGACACGACACCGATGAAATTTCCGCCCACAGCCCTTTATGTGCAAGGCGTAAAGCCCGATGGCACGAGCTTTAAAAGCGCTGTTTTAGTTCAGCCCACAGACACCATACAAGGTATGCTTGATAAAATCGGCGCACTCTATGGCAACACGACAACCAACAAGGCTGTTGAAGTGAGCATAAATAACAGTGGGCAAATTCAAATCACTGATTTAAAGCAAGGCAACACCGTGCTTGATTTTCACGCTGTGGCTTATACACCGCAGTTTCAAACGAGAAGTGATCTGAAAAATGCTACGGAAGCAATGGCACAGCAAAACCCACCCTTAATAGTCGAACAACTCACAAACAACATTTTAGGGCAAGCCTTTCCAAACAATGCTCCCATAACTGACCCAGCACAAGGTAATTACACCTATACAGTTGGCGGGCAAAATTACATTATGACCTTGCATAAAACCGATTTCATTTTCTCCAAAATGACAGACACAGGGAATAATCCTGCAAACGGGGCGGATTATGATAATGTGTATTTTGAAACCAAAGACAACAAAGTCATCGGCAATGTCTCCCAAGTGCTCAAAGACGGCGGGGCTTACGCCACAGACTCGACAAGACTCAGCGAAGTAGCAAAAGGCGACCTTGCAAACACGACTTTGAATTTGCAAGTGAGTTCAAGGGCGGGCAACACTTATACTGTCAGCATAAATTTAGGCACTTCGACCGTGAGCTACACACCACAAGGCGGCGGCAATGCAGTAACTTTCCCCATAATGCACACCGACCCAACCACGCTGAATTCAGGCGTGGTTACGCCCACAAACGAAATCACTTACCGCCAGCTCAATGATATCATCGGGCTTTTTGCAGACGACAGACAGCCCACAGCAACCATACAAGCAAACAACAATCAAATCGCCGCAGCCGACTATGAGACCCTAAGCCAAGCCTTTGCCACTTCAAGGGTAAGCGTAAATGTGGATATGGACTATAAGGGGCGCATAACCGTAACTGACAGGCTTTCAGCTGGCACAAAGATAAAAATAGCCCTTACTGACAGCCAAAGCGGTGTTTTTCCAGCCCCACTTACCACAACCGCCCAAACAACCACAGGTTCAGCCCTATCTTTTAGCGCAAACAACGCTCTCATCATCGATGAACCGCACAATGACTTAATCAACGATTTAGAGACGATGATACAAGCCGTGCGTTATGGCTATGTGCGCGCTGACTCCACAGGCGCATACCCCAGAAACACAGGTATGCAAGGGGCTTTGGAGCGGCTAGACCACTTAAACGAGCATATCATCAAGCAACGCACGATAATCGGCGCAGACCAAAAGGCGATGAGCGACACCAAAAGCAAGGTGATGACACTTAAAGTTAATGTCAAAAGCACGCAAAATGAAGTCATCGGCGCGGATTTGCCAGAAGTGTATAGCCAGCTAATGCAGCAGCAACTCACCTACCAAGCCGCGCTTAAAGCTAGCACCACGCTTTCACAGCTGAGCTTGCTCAACTATATGTAAAATAATGGCTTGAATTTTTAAATTCAAGCCAAAAAAGTGTGGCGATGAAACTAGCTGAAATTTATGAATTTTTAGACAAGCTCAGTCCTTTTGAAATGCAAGCAAGCTGGGACAACAGCGGGCTTTTGCTGGGGGATTTAAACAATGAAATTCAAAAAATTTATATAAGCCTTGACATAGACAGCGAGTTAGTCGCAAATGCTGATGAAAACGCGCTTTTCATCACTCATCACCCGCTGATTTTCAAGCCTTTGCGCGATTTAGCGAGCCAAAACTACCCCAAAAACCTTATAAAAACGATGATTTGCAAAAATCAAAGCCTGATTTGCCTCCATACAAACTATGATTTAAGCCATTTAAACGCTTATTTTACCGAGCAAATTTTAGGCTTTAACATAGCAAGCAAAGATGAGTTTATCATTTATGCGGACATTGATATGAAATTCAGCGAGCTTGTAGCGCACCTTAAAAACAAACTGAGCGTAAATATCCTTAAAGCCACATTTGCGGGCAAAGAGCGCATTCAAAGGCTTGCTATTTGCACGGGTAGCGGTGGGGATTTGATAGAAAAAGTCCTTTCAAACGGCTCTTTGAGCCAAAATTCACCGCAAAACAAAGCAGTGGAGTGCTTTTTAAGCGGAGATTTTAAGTATCATCAAGCATTAGCCGCACGCCAAAGTGGTTTATCTCTCATCGACATAGGACATTACGAAAGTGAAAGCTGTTTTGCAAAATCTTTGTCAAAACACTTGCAAAATTTGCCATTACAAGCTATAATATGCGTTTTGAAAAATCCATTTGAGTATCTTTAAAAGGAAAACCGATGAACAAATACCTAGAACAACTTGTCGCCCTGTCGCAAATCGACCAAGAAATCGACAGCTTTGAGCCTAAAATTCAAGCTATCTCAAAGCCTTTAAAAGACGCAAAGCACAAGATAGCAAAGCTCAGCGAGCAGTTAGACGAGTATGAAAACGAAATCAAAGAGCTTCAAACCCAACAAGTAGGCGCAAACACTCACATAAGCGAGTTTTCAGCTAAAATCGCCGAAATCGCCAAAAAAGTAGCGAGCGTGAAAACCGAAAGGGAGGCAAACGCCCTTAAAATCGAAGAAGACATCGCCAAAGAGCAGCTTGATGCGGCAAATGACGAGATAGTGCGTTTGGATAAGATTTTAGCGAGCAAAGAGGACTTTAAAAAAGAGTGCAGCGAGCAAAAAAGCAAGGAAGAAAGCAGCCTTGAAACGCTTAGCGTGGAGATAAACGCCAAAGTAGCCGAGCTTGAAAAGGAACGAGGCTTGGTTGATGAGCGCAAAAGCAAGCTCACAGCGCAGATGAACCAAAAGATTTTGAGCTTTTACCAAAAGATACGCAAGTGGGCGAAAAACACTGCTGTCGTGCCTGTGCGCAAACAAGCCTGCTATGGTTGTTTTATGAAAATTTACGATAAAACCTATCTTGCGATTTTAAAAAGCGAAGAAATCGTTACCTGCCCGCATTGTGGGCGCATTTTATACAAAGAGCCTGAAACAGCGGGCAAAAACGCCGAAAAAAGTGCTAAAAAAGAAAGCACGCAAGAGCTTTGATAGCCTTTTATTTCGCTTTGTCGTGGCTTTTGTGGGCGCTTTGCGCACTGCCCCTTTTCATACTCTCTTTTACGAACAAAAAGCACGCTCAAAGCTTTAAAGCGCGGTTTTTTCTCTACAAAAATTTGCGCCAAGCAAAGGCGAGCGTGCATTTTCACGCTTGTTCTTTTGGCGAAGTGCGAGCGATAGAGCCTTTGGTAGCGAAATTCAACAGCCGCATAAGCGTCATCACGCAAACAGGCTATGAAGCGGCACAAAAGCTCTGCAAAAGCGTGAATTTCCTAGCCTTTGAAAACTTTATGCCCTTTTGGCTCACGCCTTGCAAGGTGCTTGTCGTCTTTGAGGCTGAGCTGTGGCTTATGCTCTTTTATGTCGCTAAATTTAAGGGCGCGAAAACCCTGCTCATCAACGCACGCATTTCAGAACGCTCCTTTTCAAAATACCAAAAATTCGCCTTTTTATACAAAAAAATTTTTTCTTATGTCGATGAAATCTACGCTCAAAGCGAGGCTGATAAAAAAAGGCTTGAAATTTTGGGCGCAAAAAACATAAGCGTTGTAGGAAACATAAAAGTAAGCGGCAACATAAGCGCAAATAAAGCTTACAAAAAGCCAAATTCAAGGCTTATCATCTTTGCTAGCACTCACGATGGCGAAGAAAACTTGCTTTTGTCAAATTTTAGTTTGCCAAAAGGGCAAAAACTCATCATCGCACCACGACACCCAGAAAGATTTAGCGAGGTTTGCGAGCTTGCAAGCGAGTATGCAAGGGCAAATGCGCTTAAATTCGCGCGTTTTAGTGAGCTGAATTTAGAGGATTTAAATTTAGAGCGTGAGTTGAGTGCTGATATTTTAGTGCTTGACACGCTTGGCGAGCTTGTGAATTTTTACGCTATTTGCGACATAGCCGTGCTTTGCGGTTCGTTTATCGAGGGCATAGGCGGACACAACCCCGTAGAAATCGCGCATTTTAACAAGCCCATCATTTCAGGGGCGTTCATACACAACCAAAAAGCCCTTTTTGCAAATGTCTGTGGAGTGCGCTTTTGCGAGGATTTGAGCGAATTTAACGCCCTTGTTCGCTCACACAAAGAAGCCACAAGCCTAAAAAACAGCGTGGATTTAAGCCCCATTTTACAGAGCATTGAAAGGGGTTTAAATGCAGGATAAAGCCTACAAAGTCCTAGCTAAACAAGAAAACATTTCGCACAATGCAGCCAAAGAGCTGATAGATAGTGGTTTAGTTTTTTGTGGAGCGCAAAAAGTGGCTATTGCTCGTGCTTTGATGAGTGAAAATTCACATTTTATCGTCAAAAAGCCCCAAAAATCCACACTCATTTTTGAAGACACTCAAATCATCGCCGCAAACAAGCCCTTTGGCAAAAAAAGCGAGGATTTAGAAAAAGAATTTAACGCTAAACTTTTAAACCGCTTAGACAAAGAAACCAGCGGGCTTATCTTGCTTTATAAGGACGAAAATTTTCGCTTAAAGTGTATAGAGGAATTTAAAAAGCAAAGAGTGTATAAGAGCTATTTAGCCATAATTAGCGGAGTTTTAGCGGACGAAGTTACCATAAATGAGCCTGTTTTAACGATAAAAAGCAAGCAAGGGGCGTTTAGCAAGGTAAGCAAAGAGGGCAAAAGCGCGCAAACCACGCTCACGCCTTTGCTCGTAAGTGGCAAAAAAACGCTCGTAAAAGCTAATATAGCCACAGGGCGCACGCACCAAATAAGAGTGCATTGCGCTTTCATCAAGCAGGGCATCATAGGCGATGAAAAATACGCTAAAATTGCGTCCAAAAGAATGTTTTTGCATAGTTTTAGGTTAAGGATTTTTGACTATGATTTTAAGGCAGATTTGGACGAAAGTTTTAACGAATTTGGTTTTGAGATAAAAAATTTGCAAATTTAAAGGCATTTAAAGCAAGTTTTGTGTAAAATAAGGGTTTAAATTTATGAAGAAAGGTTGCAAGAGTGTTTGAAATAATCGGCGATTCATTCAAATCAGCAGTCAATAAACTGCGATTTGTTGATGATGAGAAGGCTCTTAAAAACGCGCTAGATACGCTCAAAAAGGCACTTTTAAAGGCTGATGTGCATCACAAAGTCGTAAAAGACTTGCTTGCAGCGATTGAAAATGAAGTAAAAAGCGCAGGCATAGGGCAAAAACACTTTTTAAACGCCGTAAAGTCAAATTTAGAGGCGATTTTAACCGCACAAGGCAAGAATCAAGGCTTTGTTTTCGCGCCCAAACCGCCCACAATCGTGCTAATGTGCGGTTTGCAGGGCGGTGGCAAAACCACAAGCACGGTTAAACTTGCAAACTACCTTAAACTAAGGCAAAAAAAGGTTTTAATCGCGGCTTGCGATTTGCAACGCCTTGCGGCTGTGGAGCAGCTCAAACAGCTTTGCGCGGCAAATGAGCTTGAAGTCTTTTTTATGGATGGCGAGACAAATCCTTTAAAAGTCGCCGCAAATGCCCTTAAAAAAGCAAAGAGTGAGCTTTATGAGGTTTTGCTTATCGATACAGCGGGGCGTTTAGCCATAGATGAAGCCTTGATGAGCGAATTAGCGGGCATTAAAGAGAGCTTGCAACCAAATGAGATTTTTTATGTTGCTGATGCGATGAGCGGGCAAGATGGCGTAAAAACGGCAGCTAGCTTTGATGAACGCTTGAATTTAACGGGCGTGATTTTGAGTAAATTTGACGCTGACACCAAAGGCGGCGTGGCACTTGGCATAGCAAGACAGCTTGGCGTGCCGCTTCGTTTCATCGGCGTGGGCGAAAAGACGGCTGATTTGGAGGTGTTTATCCCCGAACGCATCGTTTCGCGCATTATGGGGCAAGGCGATTTGGCGAGTTTAGCCGAAAAAACCGCCGCCGTCATCGATGAAAAAGAAGTCAAAAAAATGAGTGCGAAAATCAAAAAAGGCGAGTTTAACTTTGATGATTTTTTAGCGCAAATGGAAAGCGTGAAAAAGCTCGGCTCGATGAAGTCCGTGCTTGGTATGATACCCGGTATGAGCAATCTTGCAAATCAAGTTAAGGATTTGGATTTGGACAACTCCAAAGAAATCGTGCATATCAAAGCGATGATTTCATCGATGACACCAAAAGAAAGGCAAAGCCCAAGCCTGCTTAACAACTCCCGCAAGGCACGCATAGCGCAAGGTGCGGGGCTATCGCAAATTCAGGTGAATCGCTTTTTCAAGCAGTTTGAAAACGCGGCAAAGCTAGCCAAACGCTTTTCAGGCAAGGGCGGAATGGAAAATTTAATGTCGATGATGAGCGGGGCGAGACAGGGTTTTGGCAGGTAAAAATGGAAAAAAATTTAAAAATGATGAAAAAATTTGAGCGCAAAAAAGAGAAAAAAGCTGAATTTTTAACGCTAAATTTAAGTAAAATTTTGAATTTAAAATTCATTTATAAGCATTTTGGTGCTTAGAACTGAATTTTAAAGCAAGGAGCAAGTATGACAGTCATCAGACTCACAAGAATGGGGCGCAAGAAAAAGCCCTTTTACCGTATCGTTGTTACGGACAGCCGCAAGCGCAGAGACGGCTCGTGGATAGAAAGCATAGGTTATTATAACCCTATGAGCGAGCCAGAAGTCATCAAATTCGACACCGAGCGTCTAGCCTACTGGAAAGGCGTTGGGGCGAAACTCAGCGAAAAAGTCGCTTCTATCACAAGCAAGTAAAATGGTTGAAGATTTTTTAAGAGAATACGCCGCGCTCATCGCGGATTACCCTGACAAAATCAAAACCGAGCGCGTGGAGCTGGGCGAAAACTTCGCTGAGATTATCATTTATGCTGACAAAATCGACACGGGCAAGCTCATCGGCAAAAACGGCAAGATGATAAACGCCATCAAAACCGTCATCGGAGCGTGCAAGAGCAAGGACCAAACGAACTATCGCGTGAGCGTCAAAAGCCTTGAATGAATCTTTGGTGCTTGTGGCAAAACTTGGGCGCACCGTTGGTGTGCAGGGCTTTGTGAGACTTCACAACCTCAGCGATTTTCCTGAGCAGTTTGAGTGCGGGGTGAGTTTTTTTGACAAAAATTCGCGTGTGCTTAAAATCAAGGCTCGTAACGCCCAAAGCGTGCTTTTTGAGGGCTTTGAGAGTTTAGAGTGCGCTAAAACGCTTGTGAATTTAGAGCTTTTTCAAAGCGTGGAAAAAAGTCGCGCAAGCTGTAAGCTTAATGAGGGTGAGTTTTTTTACTTTGACATTATCGGGCTTAAAGTCTTTGAAAATGGGCTTTTGCTTGGCGTTGTGAAAGACATTTTGCCCGCTGGTAATGATTTGCTTTTAATTAAAAGCGATGAAAGCCTTGTGAAAAAGGGCTTTGCGAGCGAATTTTACCTGCCTTATGTGGATTTTTACATAAAAAGCGTGGAGCTGGGCGCAAAGGACAGCAAAAAGAGTGCGGATTTACAAAGCGCAAACTCAAAAAACGAAAATTCGCAAATCATAAATTCAAAAAAAGCAAACTCACAAAGTGCAAATTTAAAAAACACAAGTTTGCGTGGCGCAAATTCAAGCGTAAATTCAAAGGATTTTGCCCTAAAAAGCACAAATTTAAAGGGCGCAGCAAATTCAAAACGCACGAATTCAAAAAGCACAAGCTCAAACGCTGGTAAAATAGAAGCACAAAATGCTTTAATGCTTTTAGAAAGCCTGTAAAGTAGTCATTAGGCTAGGTAAATGCTCTTAAAGTATTGATTTGTAGATACAATCTCACAAACCATTTTCGTAAAAAGCGTTGATTTTGTGTTTTGTTGATTTTTCGCAAGAGTTCGCACTAACGCAAACTTACAACACTCCATAAACAAGGGCGATAAAATGGCTTTTCATAAAGCAAAACCTTGTCTTTGCTTGTAAATTTCCACGCCGTTTTTATGAAAACGGCTCGCAATGACAAGTAAGCAAATTTTGCGTGCGTGCCGTGTAAGTGGCAAATTTGCATTTTAAAATTTAAATCAAGCTCATTAACGGCTCGCCATAATCAAGCGAAATTCAACGCTTTTTGAGAAAAAAGCTTAAAAAATTTGTGTGAAATTTTGTCGTTTTTATTTTTAAAAAATTTAGCGATTTAACGCTTGTTTTTTGCTTGATGAGTGCTTTTGCCTTGACTTGTTTGGTTATTTGTGGTAGGATTTTACCCAAATGCGAGTTTCTATCTAACTCTACACTTAGATACGGTCTAAGAGCGTAGGGGCGTCCATTAGGCGTTAGTATCCTCGCATTTTATCCTTGCAAACAAAGCATTTTATTTCGCAAAACCACCCACAAGCGCAAAATTTTCACAAGAGTTAAAAAGCTACTGCGCACCTTGACAGCATAAAAGCGACAGCTTATCCTTGCTAAATCTTGCTTGAAAGCAATAACAAAAAATTTATTTTGCGGGCTAGTTTTGTGAATTTTAGCATTTTGCGCGGCTAAATTTAAGATAAAATTTTAAATTCAGCTCCCAACAAGCCTTTAAAGCCATCAAGTGAGCGCAAAATTTGCTCTTTTGGTAAATTTCGCGTGATGAAAACAAGTTTTGAGCCGTTTTCTTTGTCTTTTTTGATATGCGTTGGCGGATGGATAATGTGCATAGCCCCGTTAATGCTTACTAAAAAGTCCTCGCCTATGTCCAAAATCCCTTTTACTCGCAAAATCCGCGTGCCGTGCTTTTGCAAAAGTAGGCTCAGCCATATCCCAAAGGCACTCCACTCGACAGCTCCATCAAAGCCCAAAGTTAGAGTTTCAAAGCCTTGCTCGTGTGAGTTGCTCGTCTCAAACGCCCTAAAATTCGCCTTATTTGCGTGAGAAAAAAGCTCATCATAGCGCACTTTCGCCTTGTCAAACACGGCAAGGCTTGGATTAAGTGCTAAAATTTCAGCCTTTAAAGCCTGAGTATCGCCTTGCAAGTCCGTTTTAGTAAGCAACACGCTATCAGCAAAGATGATTTGCTGCCTTGCTTCGTTGTTTTCAAGGTGCAAAAAGCCGTTCAACGCATCGACACAAGCGATGACACCTTGCGTGGCGAAATGAGCGGACAAAAACACATCGCTTAAAAGTGTCCATAAAATCGGCGCTGGGTTTGCTAGCCCTGTGGTTTCGATGATGACTCGCCCAAGTTTTTGGTTTTGCTTGTCGTAGCTATCAAGCAGGCTTTTGAGCGAATTTACTAAGTCCAAACGCTTGTTACAGCACACACAGCCTGAATTCAAATAAAGCATTTGCTCATCAGCATAGCTCACGCTTGATTTTAAGACGCGCTGGTCTAGGGCTATTTGTCCTAGCTCGTTGATGATTAAAGCGGTGCTTTTGTCGCCTTTTGCGCTAAGATACTCGCCCAAAAAGCTGGTTTTACCGCTTCCTAAAAAGCCCGTGATGAGTAAAACAGGAATTTTAGGCATTACCCACGCTCTTTTGGCGTAAAAATTCAAGCAAATTTTCGTCCAAAGCGTCCAAATCCTTGCCGCTTAAAGTCGCCGCCTTGTCCCACAAATCGCCCAAATCACTGACTAGCACGCTTTTTCCTTTTTTGTCGCTCAGCACAAATTTACTGCTTTGCCAATCAGCAATTTGCAGCCCATAAAAGCACAAAATTTCGTTAAGAATTCGCGTCCTTTTGAGCCTTGCTCTTTTGCGCTCTTTTGCGTTTTCGCCCACGCTGATGAGCTTTTTTTGCTCCTTAAAATCCACATCACTCCAATGAAACGAGCTTACAAGCTCACCGCACAAGATACACATTGTCGCTCCTTGCAAGGCATTATATCTTTTTGGCTTAAATTTGACAAATTTTTCGCAAATTTATGCTACACTTTTCTTTTCAAAGGGGGACACAATGCCATTTGTCAATATAAGAGTAACCAAAGAAGCAAAGCCTGTAAGCACCGAGCAGAAAAAAGAGCTTATCAACGGCGTGAGTGATTTGCTCGTGCGCGTGCTTGGCAAAAACAAAGCCAGCATAGTCGTCATCATCGATGAGATAGAACCAGACAACTACGGACTTGGCGGCAAAACCATAAGCGAAGTGCGAAAGGGCTTATGAGCAAAAGGGCGAATTTATTTTTTGCGAAAAGCCACAAATTTGCTTTTTGAAAAAGTGCGAATTTCGCCCTTAATTTTAGTTAAATTTAAGCTTGAATTTTTGAATTTAAATTTGCAAAATTTCACGCACGCAAATTGAGTTTCGTTTTAAATTCGCATAAAATTCGCGCAAAAATTTAAGCGCATAAATTCAATTTCATTTTGAATTCGTGCAAGAATTTACGCAAAAATTCGTCCAAATTCAAGCAAAAATTCACACAAAATTTGCGTGAAAGTTAAATTTTCACGCAAATTCGTGCAAATTTTGCGAGTTATTTTTTGCGCGGGCAGCGTTTTAAGAAATCATCGGCGATTTCGTTAAAGGTTACCCAGCGCACGCCTTTGTGCTTGTTGATATGCTTGATGATGCGTTCGTGCATCAGTAGCACTTGTGGGCGTCCGCTTACATCAGGGTGTATCGTCATACCAAACACCGCATAGTCCATCTCACGATAAACCCAGTCAAATTGGTCTATCCACATTTTGCCTATGTCGCGCGGGCTTACGAAACCAAAGCTGTTTGGGGATTTTTTGATAAACATCATCGGCGGCAAATCGTCCAAATACCAATTCGCAGGTATTTCTACCAAATTCGTCTCCTTGCCGCGCACCAAAGGTTTCATCCAATCCTTCGCCTCGCCGCTGTAATCAATCTTACTCCATTTGTCCCCAACGCGCACATAATAAGGCGTGAAATCGTTGTGCATCAGCGAGTGGTCGTATTTGATACCGTGTTTCAACAAAAGCTCGTTGGTGATATTTGAAAACTCCCACCAAGGCGCGACATAGCCCGTAGGTGCTTTGCCTGTGAGCTTTTTGATAAGCTCGATGCTTTTGAGCAAGACATCTTCTTCTTGCTTTGCGCTCATTGCGATGGGATTTTCGTGCGAATACCCGTGCGCACCTATCTCGTGTCCTGCCTCAACAATCATTTTCATTTGTTTTGGAAAGGTTTCGATGGAGTGTCCGGGCGCAAACCAAGTCGCAGGAAGCTTGTATTTTTCAAAAAGCTTCAAAAGGCGTGGAACGCCAACCTCGCCCGCAAAAAGTCCGCGCGAAATGTCATCAGGACTATCCTCGCCACCATAACTTCCAAGCCAACCAGCCACAGCGTCAATATCTACGCCATAAGCAACTAAAATTTCTTTTGCCATTTTTGCTCCTTTATTTGAGATTTACAAACAATTTTTTAATCAACTTCAAATCAAAATCTTTAAGATAAGGCAAAGCCTTTCTTTGCGGGACAATCTCGTCCAAATCAAGCTCGCAAAGCACACACTCATCAAGCTCGCTTGCCTTTTGTAGCACCTTGCCCTTTGGCGAAACCACGCGTGAATCGCCCGTAAATTCTAAATTTTCCTTTGAATTTTTATCAAAAGCATTGCCGCTTAAACCGCAAGCCAGCACGAAACAGCCATTTTCCAAAGCCCGCGCCTTGCTGAGTAAATCCCAATTATACGCACGCGCTTTGCCAAAGGCACTTGGATAAACAAGCATTTGCGCGCCCTTTAAGGCTAAAATCCGCGCGCCCTCGCCAAAGCCGAGTTCATAGCAAATTTGCAAGCCCACTTTTACCTTAAATTCGCCAAAATTTAGGCTAAAAACTTCATAGTCCTTGCCCCTACTGAAACGCTTTTTTTCGCCATTCCACAAATAAATTTTGCGGTGTTTGCCGACAAGTTTTCCTTTCGGGCAGATGATGAAAGCCGTGTCATAAAGTCTTTTGCGCGCTTTTTCTATGCCACAAGCGATGATATAAACGGCGTTTTTCCTTGCAAATTCGCTCAAAGCCTTGAAAGAAGGGTGCGAAATAGGGCTTTTGAAATCAATGCCAAATTCAAAATCCTTATCGCTCACGCAGTATCCGCTGTCAAAAAGCTCAGGCAGCACGATGAGCCTCGCGCCTTGCTTGCACGCCTTTTGCGCCATTTGCAAGGCTAAATGCAAATTCTCTTTGAGCTTGTAAGGCGTGGCGTTCATTTGAACGAGAGCGACTTTTAATTTGTGCATTTTGTTGCCTTTTTATTTAATTTTAGCCGCTTAAACTTAAATTTTTCTTAAAAAACACTTAATCAAGCAAAAAATAATCAAAATTGTGTAAAATTGTATTTTATTTGTAAAAATTACGACATTATGCTTTAAGCACACAAAATTTGCTAACGCTCTTTTTTGCTCGCGATGACGGACTTTTCCTTGTCATACTGGCTTTGATAAATTCAAAAAACGCCTAAATTTGTCATACTGCCTTATTTTGTTGTCGTGCTGTGCCATAGCCTTGTCATACTGAGGTGTTAGCCGAAGTATCCATTTGTCATACTGTCTTGTTTTGCCGATTTATTTTCCCTTTGTCATACTGCCTTATTTTTGTCATACTGAGCCTTTGGCGAAGTATCCACAAAAAAACGGAGAATAGATTGCTAAAAACGAAATTTATATGGATTTTTCGCCCATTTCGCTCACTCAAAATGACAAAGTCATCAGTATGACAAGCGGTGCTTTAAAAAAAGTCTTTAAAATTTTGAAAATGCTTGGAATTTTGATTTTTGAATTTTGAAAGCCTTTGAAATTTAAAAGTGTTTGGAATTTTGAAAGTGCTTGAAATTTCTAAAAAAATTTAAATTTTTTAAATTTTCGTCCAAAATTTTACAAATTTTAGGCAAAGATTTTTTCACTCTGTCTAAAAAGCAACATAAATTTGCTATAATGCGGAAAAATTTAAGAGAAATTTTATCAAAAACCGCCAAAAATGATAAAAATTCCGCTTAAATTCATCAAGCGAAAGGATAAAAGATGATTAAAAAATACTACGATTCAGACTGCGATTTAAGCTTAATCGCCAAAAAAACCATAGCCATCATAGGCTTTGGCTCGCAAGGACACGCCCACGCGCAAAATCTCAAAGACAGCGGCTGCAAGGTCGTTGTGGGCTTGCGTAAGGACAGCTCACGCGTTAAAGACGCCAAAAAAGCGGGGCTTGAAGTGCTTGAAGTCGCCGCAGCTGCGAAAAAAGCGGACATTGTAATGTTGCTTGTGCCTGACGAGCTTTGTGCGGACATTTACGAACGCGAAATCGCGCCGAATTTAGAGGCTGGAAATGTCCTAGCTTTCGCGCACGGCTTTAACATACACTTTTCGATGATAAAGCCCGCAAAGGACATAGATGTCATAATGATAGCCCCAAAAGGACCAGGACACACCGTGCGAAGTCAATTTGTCGAGGGCAAGGGCGTGCCGAGCTTAATCGCCGTGCAGCAAAACGCTAGCGGTAAGGCAAAAGAGTATGCCCTAGCGTATGCGAGCGGCATAGGCGCAGGGCGTGCGGGGATTTTAGAAACGACTTTCCGCGATGAAACCGAAACGGACTTGTTTGGCGAGCAAGCTGTGCTTTGCGGTGGCGTAACGGAGCTGATGAAAGCGGGCTTTGAAACGCTAGTGGAGGCTGGCTATGAGCCTGAAATGGCGTATTTTGAGTGCATACACGAGATGAAACTCATCGTGGATTTGATTTATGCGGGCGGCTTTGCGGCTATGAGGGATTCTATCTCCAACACCGCCGAGTATGGAGACTACCGAACAGGGCGCAAAATCATCACCGAGCACACGAGAAAGGTGATGCGCGGGGTGCTGCGAGAGATACAAGATGGCACTTTTGCGAGCGAATTTGCGAGTGAGTTTTCAGCGGGCAGAAAGGCTAAATTTTTAGCCACAAGACGCCTTGAAAGCGAACATTTGCTTGAAAAAACAGGCGCAAATTTACGCAAAATGATGAGCTGGATAAAAAAATAACTCAATTTTCAAGTGGCGAAAAGCCACTTGAAAGGCTTGCTTGGCTTAAATTTGCTTATTATGATGAACAAATTTACTAAATTTCTAAAAACACACATAAAAATTTAATGGCTCTTTTGCTGACAAGCGTTGATTTGTGAGTGCAAAGCCTATCAACTCATCATTGCAAGCTGCTTTCACAAAAACGGCGTGATTTTACTCATCTTGTAAGCAAGCCTTGTGAGTGCGTGGCAAAATGTATATCGTCATTATAAGCAAGCCGTAGGGCGAGCGTGGCAATCCACTACAAACATTCAAGGCAAATGCCTTGAATGTTAAAGATAAACCTAACTTGTCTTGTCATACTTTATTATTTTTCGTTATACTTTGTTATTTTTATTTATACTTTGCTATTTCTTGTCATACTGAGCGTAGCGAAGTATCCATAAATTTAAAGTGTGAATTTACACATTTAAGGCGTGGATTTTTTATCTTAAATTTGAGGTGTCTTAAAACTTTGGATTTTTCGCTTTGTGCTAACTCACTCCGCTCAAAATGACAAGCGGTGTGGATATTTCGCTAACGCTCAATATGACAAATGTTTGAGATTTTACCTTTTTACAAAAGGCTCAAAATGACAATTTTTCATAAAATCGCGCTTTATCGCGTAAAATTTGCGATTTTTGGCTAAAATTCACGCTAAATTCAAGCGACAAAAAGGCTGCGATGAAAAACCTTATTTTAGCCATAGAAAGCTCCTGCGATGACAGCTCCATCGCCATCATCGACAAGGACAGCTTTGAGTGCATGTTTCACAAAAAAATCTCCCAAGAACTCGCCCACAGCGAATTCGGCGGTGTCGTGCCTGAGCTTGCCGCAAGACTGCATACAACGGCTTTGCCTAGCATTTTAGAGCAGTGCGGTGGCTATTTTGATAGGCTTTGCGCTGTGGCGGTTACGAGCGAACCGGGGTTGAGCGTGAGTTTGCTCGGCGGCATAACGATGGCAAAGGTGCTGTGTGTGAGCCTGCGCCTGCCTTTAATCCCCGTAAATCACCTTGTGGGGCATATTTACTCGCTTTTTTTGACACAAAATGCGCGCTTTGAGATGGGCGTGCTTTTGGTGAGCGGCGGGCATACTATGCTTGTAAATGTCGATAAAATGGGCTTTTTAGAAGTGCTTGCTAGCACAAATGACGACAGCTTCGGCGAGAGCTTTGACAAGGTAGCAAAAATGCTCGCCCTTGCCCGTCCAAACGGAGTTTGCGTGCAAGAGTGTGCGCAAAAGGCAAGCGAAAAAAGTCTGAATTTTCCCGTGCCTTTAAAGCACTCCAAAGAGCTTGCGTTTAGCTTTTCGGGGCTTAAAAACGCCGTTCGGCTTGAAATTTTAAGGCAAGAAAGCCAAAACGCCACGCCACTTTCAAACGAAAATTCAGCAAAAAGCCTGAATTTAAGCGAAAATTCAAGCTCAAAAAAGGCACAAAATTTAAGCAAAAGCCCAAATTTAAGCAAGGCGCAAAAAAGCGAAATCGCCTTTGCCTTTGAAGAAGCCGCCACAGCTCATCTCATCGACAAGTGCCGCAAAGCCTTTGCCGCTCATCATTTTAGCACGCTTGGAGTCGTGGGCGGGGCGAGTGCAAATCTGCGTTTGCGGGGCAAGTTGCAAAGCCTTTGCGCTGAATTTAACTGCGAGTTAAGGCTTGCTCCGCTTGAATTTTGCGCTGACAATGCCTTGATGATAGCCCGCGCAGCTTGTGCGCTTTATGAGCGCGGCGAGTTTGCAAGCATAAAAGACAACATAATAAGCCCAAAAAACAAGCATTTCACGCGCCTTTAAGGGCAAATTTAGGCGAGTTTGAGCTAAAAAAGCGCGAGCATTTAGCAAAAAATGCTACAATCATCTTTTATTTACAAGGCAAAAAGCAAGCCGCCCGCAAGGTAAAAAGGGCATTTGCAAAGGCAAAAAAGGCAAAGGACACGATGAAACGGGCATTTACTATACTTGAACTTATCTTTGTTATCGTTATACTCGGCATTTTAGCCGCTATCGCTTTGCCTAGACTTGGTGCGGGCAAGGACGAAGCGCAAATCGCTAAGGCTTTAAGCAACCTAAAAACCATCATCACGGACTTACACACCTACGCGATGAAAAATGACGCGCTGTCAAGCACTGCGGCGATGAGCAATGTCGCGGGGCTTGAAAATGTGGATTTGAGTAATTTCACGGGCGTAAAAAGCGCAAAATTCGGCGTTGGCAGCGATGATGCTTGCTTGGAGTTCGTATTTATCAACGCTAGCCACATACTCGCCTTTGGCATAGCCCCAAATGACAATGTCAAAAGCCTAATCGAAAATTTAGCCTACGCGCAAAACGAAAGCCTAAAAAACAGCGCGGATTTAAACGCTAAAACCGCCGTGCAAGATGCCACAAACGCCCTTTTAAACGCTGAATTTACCAGCACTTCGGCAAACAAAGCCTGCGCGAGTTTGAGCAGCTCGCAAAGTTTTAAGAGTTTGGCGAACAAAAGCTACATTCTTTTGGGAAACTAAAAGCGCATTTGCCCCAAAAGGCTAAATTTCGGGCATAAAAAAAGGCAAAACCCTTTCGGGCTTCGCCGATTAAGCATATTTTTGAAAAGATTCACTTGCTATATCGGCAGAAAAATTTTTTACTTTATAGCTTGTGAAAAATTTATGGATTTTTGGCTTTTAAAAAGTGGCGATTTGTCTTAAAGCCTTTTTTGCTGTCATACTGAGCGAAGCGAAGTATCCATAAATTTAAAGTGTGAATTGCGCCTTTAAAGAGTGGATTTTTCGCTTTCTGCGAAAGCTCAAAATGACAAGAGTCCGCCGTCATTGTGCTACAAAACGCTTTTTACTCGTCATTGCGAGCGAGCAAAGCGAGCGTGGCAATCCACGATAAAATTTTAAGCAAATTTTATCACAAAAATTCAAGCAAAGCCCCAAATTTGTCATACTGACTTGTCTTGTCATACCAAACACTCTTTGTGTCATAAATTTTGTCATACTGAGCGCAGCGAAGTATCCACGAATTTAACGCAAATTTACCTTTGGATTGCCACGCAAATTTTGCAAAAATTTGTTTATAATGACGGATAAAAAGCGTTCAGCCTTAACTTTTCTTTTTCAGCGCAAGTGCAAATTTCGCTTGAAGTCTCAGCCAGTCGCGCTGTGGCATAGCGGGCGCACCGCCATAAATCTGCCCGCCTTGCATATCCTTTACCGCTGCGCCTCTTGCGGCGATTGTGGCGAAGTCGCCGATTTTAAGGTGTCCTGCGCTCGCACTTTGTCCGCCCATAACGACATTTTTGCCAAGCTCTGTTGAGCCTGAAAGCCCCACTTGCGACACGAGCAAGCAGTTTTGCCCGACAATGCAGTTGTGTCCGATTTGCACGAGATTATCTACCTTTGAGCCAGCTTTGATGATGGTGCTGTCAAACACCGCGCGGTCTATTGTCGTGCAAGCGCCGATTTCTACATTGTCCTCCAAAATCACATTGCCGTTGTGGTAGATTTTATAATGCTCGCCCATATCGTTGTGAGCGTAACCAAAGCCATCAGAGCCGATGACGCAGTTTGCGAGCAGGTGGCATTTTTTGCCGATTTTCGTGTCGTTGTAGATGACGGCGTTTGGGTGAATGAGCGTGAAGTCGCCGATGCAAACATTGTCGCCTATGTAAGCACCCGCCATTATGATGACATTTTCGCCGATTTCAACCCCGCTGCCTATATAGACATTTGGCATTATGGTGGCACTTTTGGCGATTTTGTTTGGCTTTTTGTCGCTCACAAGGGGCTTGGCAAAGAGTTTGCTGATATAAGCAAAGGACAAATGGGGGTTTGGGCTGATTAAAACCTTAGTGTCTTGGGGAACTAAATCCTCAAATTCCTTGCTGACTAAAATCGCCCCAGCGCCCGTTTCGGCTATATCTTTGGCGTTTTTTTTGCCATCACAATAAGTAAGCTCGCTAAAATTCGCATTATGCAGCGAATTCAGCGCACTTATGTCCATATCCTCGCCCGCATAATCAAGGCTCAAAAACTCGGCTATCTCGCTTAACTTCATCTCATCTCCATTTCAGTGATAAGCAAAATTATAAAACATTTTTCTTTACAAATGCTTTCAAAATGAATTTTATTTTGGTTTAAATTTAGGGCTGAAAATTTAAATTTGCGGATTTAGCTTGAATTTAGCCTTAAATTCAAATTTAAATTCAAGCACGCAAAGTTTGAATTTAGGTTTAAATTTAGGCGTGCGGATAAATTTAAGCCTTGTGAGCGATTTTAAGTGTGTCAGTAAATTCAAGCGCACAAAAGCTAAATTTAGGCTCATTCTTCAAAATTTGTCGCTTCAAAGCCGCCTTTTGGGGCTTCCATAAAGGACGAGTTTTCTTTCAAAAAGAGCAAATCCACAGCCCCTGTGGGACCGTTGCGGTTTTTGCCGATGATGAGTTCGGCTTTTTCTTGCTTTGGGTTGGCAAAAAAGCTGCGTTTATACTCTTTGCCATCAGCCTTTGCCTTGTTTTCTTTTTCTTTTTCTTCTTGTTCGCGGTAGATTTCATCGCGATACACGAAAAGTATAGTGTCCGCATCTTGCTCTATCGCGCCACTTTCGCGCAAGTCGCTCAGCATAGGACGCTTGTTTGCCCGCGCTTCAAGGCTGCGGTTGAGCTGTGAAAGTGCGATGATAGGCATATCAAGCTCCCTTGCAAGTAGTTTTAGTCCCCGTGAAATCTCACTTACTTGCAAGTGCCTGTCGCTAAAATTGCTACTACTCATCATCAGCCCGATATAATCCACAACGCAAAGCGATATATCGCCATCTAGCTCTTTTTGACGGCGCAAAATCAGCCTTATGTCGGTGATACTCGCATAGCCACTATCGTAAATGTAGAGCTTCTTGCTTTCATAGTCCTTGCAAGCGTCTGCAACCCTGTTCCATTCATCATCGTTTAAGTCAGCTATCAGCAACCTTTGTAGTGGAATGGAGGTTTTAGCGGATAAAAGCCTTTGCATTATCTGTGTGGCGGGCATTTCAAGTGAGAAAAACACCACGCCCTTGCCCTCGCGCAAGGTTTTTTCGATGAAATGAAGCCCCATTGAGGTTTTGCCCATACCAGGACGCGCGGCGATGATGATTAAATCCCCATTTTTAAAGCCTTTGATTTTTTCGTTTAAATCATCAAAACCCGTGTCAAGTCCTACTATGCCTTTGCTTGCGCTATTTTTTTGCTTTTCAAATTCCTCCAAAAGCTCGCCGATAACCTCTTGCGTGTCCTTAATATCGCTTTTGTTGGTGCGGTTTGTGATATTGAAAATTTCTTTGTTTAGTTCGTTTGATATGTCGCCGATGGGCTTGTCAGCGTTGATACGAGCGGGCATAGTGTGCGCAAAATCTAACAGCTTTCGTTTTATCGCCTTTTCGCGCAGTTCAGTAGCGTATTTTGGCACATCAACTATCGCTGTAGTCGCCATCACCTCGCCCAAAACGCCCTCATCAACCTTTTTGTGCTTTTTGATAAAACTTATACCCACAGGCTCACCAGCCTTTGCGCACGCTTCAATCGCGCTAAATATGTCTTGATGAGCCTTTAACACAAAGTCCTTTGGCTCTATGTCCCCAGCCACAGAGCCATAAGCGTCCTCGCTGTAAATGCACGAGCTTAAAATAGCCCGCTCCAAGTCCAAATCAAAATGCTCGTTCGCATTCATAGCTTTTCCTCAAATTTTTGTGATTTTGAATTTTGCCTTGAATTTTAGCAAAATTTCCTTGAATTTTAGGCTCGATTTTGCAAAAAATTCATTTGTAAAATTTGCGCACAATGCGGCTTGAAAAGCCCCGTTTCGTGTGAGATGAAAATATAGCTTATGTTTTGCTTTTTTTGAATGGCTAAAAGGTGAGAAAGGATTTTGCCACTTGCGCTTAAATCAAGCGGGGCGGTGATTTCATCTAAAATCAGCAACTTTGGGCGCAAGAGTAAAGCTCTAATCAGCCCTATCCTTTGCGCTTGTCCTGTGCTCAGCTCTTTTGGTTTGAGCTTTGTAAGGCTAAATTCAAGCTCAAAGTCCTCAAAAAGCCTTTTTGTCTCGTTTAAGTCAAAGTTCAAGCCAAAATTTTGCTGTCCTACGCAAAGCAAGTCAAGCACCTTTTTGTAAGGGTTTAGGGCAAGTTTTTGCTCTTGAAAAACATAAGAAATTTCTTTTCGCAGCTTTCTTTGTTCATCAAATTTTAGGTTTAAAATGGGTTTTTCTTCAAAAAAAACTTCCCCAGAGCTTGCTTTTTCAAGCATTGCGATGATTTTGCCAAGTGTGCTTTTGCCGCAACCACTTTGCCCACAAAGCAGTAAATTTTCGCCCAAATTTAGCTCAAAGCTCACATTTTCAAACACCGCTTTTTGCTCGCTTTTAAGGTATAAATGGCGTTTAAATTCGTAGAATTTAGCAAGTTTATGCACTTTTAAAAGCATTGTTGTCCTTGTATAAGCGCAAAAGCTCTTTGCCATACTCTGTTTTTGGTGCGCTAAAAAAGTCTTTTGCGCTAGCTTTTTCGGTGATTTGTCCCCTTTCAAGCACGATGATTTCATCGCTTAAAGCTCTTACAAAATCCAGCTCGTGCGAGATAAGCACTAGGCTTTTTTCTTTTTTTAGCTCTTTAAAAATGTCTGTGATATTTTGCGCGTTTTTTTCATCAAGTGAGCTTGTGATTTCATCGCAAAGTAAAATTTGCGCCCCAAGGCTTAAAGCCAAAGCCACTTGCACGCGCATAGCCATACCAGCACTGATTTGGTGCGCATAAGAGTGCCACAAAAGCTCCATATCATCAAAGCCCAAGCGTTCAAGCCAGCCAAAAGCTAAATTTTTGCGCTCTTTTTTGCCACATTTGCTGTGTTCTTTTAGGTGCATTTCAAAAATGTCGCCCATATTAAACATAGGGTGAAAGCTAGCCCTTGCGTCTTGAAAGATAAAGCCTACTTTTGTTCTTAAAGTTCGCAAGGCGTTTTTGTCAAGGTTTAGGGGCGAAAAGCCCGCCACGCTTAACTCATCAGCACTTAAAACAAAGGGTTTGTTGATAAGACAAAGCAAACTTTTAGCAAGCAAACTTTTGCCCGCTCCGCTTTTGCCAAGCACACCAAGCGCGCTGTTTGGGCGAAGTTCAAAGCTAATATCCTGCAAGAATTTACGCCCCTTGCGCTCTAAATTGAGATTTTTTACCCTAATCAACGCGCACTCCCAAGTTGCCTTGCAAATTTGAAGCAAGAGCGAGCAAGGGCAAGATGAGCGCAAGCAAAAACGCCACAGGAAAGATGACAAGCCACCAAGCCCCTATGAAAACAGCCTTTGCGCCCTCGTCCAAAAGCCGTCCCAAGCTCACCTCATCTAAACTTACCCCCAAGCCAAAAAAGCTCAAAGTCGCCTCGTGTGAAATGGCGTGAGCTATGTTAAGGATAAAAAGCACCAAAAGCAAATTCACACAAGCGGGCAGCAAGTCCTTGTAAAAAGCCCTAAATTTCGTGCTTCCAAGCGCAAGGGCGCACAGGTAAAACTCGCTTTTCATCAAGGAATTCAGCTCACTATCAAGCAGTTTTGCGATGAAAGCAAAATGCCCCAAGGCGATGACAAAGGACATTGTGAGTAAATTTCCGCTCAAAAAACTTTGAAAAAACATTACGATTAAAAGGCTAGGAGCGGCTAAAATCGCGTCCAAACTTCGTATAAAAAAGCTATAAAAAAAACTTCGCGCCAGCAAAACAAACAAAACGCCCAAAACCACGCTCATAAAAGCCGCCATAAAGCCCACAAAAAGCGACACGCGCAAGCCTTGCGCGAGCTGAGTAAATAAATCGCGCCCCAACAAATCCGTGCCAAAAAAATGCTCTAAATTTGGGGGCATTTTAGCTTTTGCAAGCTCATTAAAGCCAGCAGCATAGGGGCTTAAAAGCGGGACAAAGATGGCAAAAAGCAGGCAAAAAAGCAAGGGGCTAAGCATTAAGAGCTTTTTAGGCATAAACTTTCCTTGTATCGAGCAAATTCGCGCAAAGTTCAGCCAAAAAATTCAGCACCACAACGCCCACAACGCTTAAAAGCAAGACAGCCAAAACCATAGGATAATCCTTAAAAATAATGCTTTCAATCACTAAATTGCCAAGCCCACCATAAGCAAAAACACTCTCAACTACATAGACATTCATCAAAAAAGCCACTGAATTTGCCGCAAAATATGTGAGTATAGGCGGTAGAGCGTGTTTAAGCACTAAGTGAAAATAAATCCGCCTTAGGCTCAAACCCCGCGCAAAGGCTGCTTCGATGAAACTTTGATTAAGACTATCAAGCAAAATCGTCCTGTAAAGGCGCAGATACGAACCCAAATGCGCCAAAGTTAGGGCTAAAATAGGCAGCACCAAATGAGCGGCGCGGTTTAAAATATCATCTTCAAAACCCAAATCACTCACGCCAGAACTCGGCAAAACGCCCAAATACACGCTAAAAAACAAGATAAGTAATAAGCAAAGCGCAAAAGCAGGCGTTGCCAAAAAGCTCATAGAGATGAAATTTAGGGCTTTGTCGATGAATTTGTCCTTGTAAATCGCGCTGATAATCGCAAAAAACAAGCTCACAAAAAACAACACAAGCAAAGCAAGCCCGCCAAGCGTGAGTGTGAGCGGCAAACGCTCAGCAAGGACTTCATTGACGCTTTCGCCTGTGATTAAAGAGTTGCCAAAATCGCCACTCATCGCCCCTTTAAGCCAGCTCAAATATTGCTCGTTTAGGGGCTTGTCTAAATTTAAATTCGACTCAATCTGCGCTTTTAGCTCAGCACTCACAGCTTGCGGGCTTTTCGCATACACCACGCTGCCCTTGCTTAAATGTATCATCGCAAAGCACACATAAGAAAGCGCCAAAAGCAAAGCCGCAAGCCAAAACAAGCGTTTAAGGATAAGGGCTAGCAAGCTTTATTTGCTCCACTGCCAAGCATTCCACGAAAAGCCAACGCCGTGATGCCCTAGAATTTGGGGCTTTATGCCCTTTATGTCCTTGTTATACACCAAAGGAAAGTCCAAATACACCAAAAACAAAAAAGGCGGTTCGTCATTTAAAGCGCTGATAAATTCAGCATAATGCGCCTTTCGCTTTTTTTCATCAAGGGTAGAACGCGCTTTTTTCAGTGCTTCATCAACTTTTGCGTTTTTATAATGCCCGAAATTCCACACCTTATCTTGTGTGCTTTCAAACACCCTATAAGTGTGCAAATCAGGGTCATAAGGCGTTCCCCAGCCTACCAAAAAGCTATCTACCTTTGAGTAGTCAAAGCTGCCAGCAGGCTTTGCAAAAACCTGCGTTTTTATGCCGATTTTGCCAAATTCGCTTGACAAGAGCTTCACCAAAGCCACGCGCAAAGGGTCGTTGCTCATCGCATACAAGTCAAATTTAAGCTCAACGCCGTTTTTTTCAAGTATGCCCTTAGCGTTTTTTTGCCAGCCCGCTTTTGCGAGAATTTCACTTGCTTTTTGCGGATTGTAAGCGTGTTGCGAGCTTTTTTTAGGGCTTACCCACGAGTTTTGCAAGGGGTGATGGGCTACCTTGCCAAGTGAGTGCAAGAGTTTATCCACGATGAGCCTTTTATCCACAGCATAATCAAGGGCTTCGCGCACGGCTTTGTCCTTGAAAATGGGGTTGTCAAAATTATACATTAAGGCTCTATAATCGGCTGAATTTTCCACTAAAACCTTGAATTTATCATCATTTTTAAAGCTCTCTACCATTTCAAAGCCCACAAGTGCCACATCAACGCTGCCGTTTTTAAGCTCCAAAGCACTGATATTTGGGTCGCTGATATGCCTTAAAATAAGTTTTGGGCTTTGCACCTTGCCTAAATGATAGTTTTCATTTGCCTCCAAACTTAGATATTGCCCTTTTTTCCACGCCTTAAACTTAAATGCGCCCGTGCCTATGGGCTTTTGGTTGAATTTGCTTGTGTTTAAATTCTCATTTTGCAAGAGATGAGCGGGCAACATACCCATCATCAAAGCGTCCAAAAAGGCTGGAAAAGGATAAGCAAGCGTGATACTAATGTGCGTGTCATCAAGGACTTTTATGTCCTTTATCATCTCGTAATTTGCCCGCATAGGCGAGTTAAATTTGGCGTCATTGACGGCTTTAAGCGTGAATTCCACATCTTTTGCGCTAAATTTCGCTCCATCGTGCCACAGCACATCATCTCGCAACTCAAAGCTATATGTAAGCCCGTCTTTGCTGACTTTCCACGATTTTGCTAAATCAGGCTGAATTTTCATCTTTTCATCAAAGCGCACAAGCCCCGAAAAGATGAGCCTCACCGCCTCATCGTGGTCCTCACTGAAAATCGGGTTGATACGCTCTATCTCGTTTTCAACCGCTACGACTATGGTGTCTTTGGGCGTTGCTCCGAAACAAAGCCCCAAAAACAGCCCCAAAAATGCGATTTTTTTTAGCATTTTCTCTCCCTTATGAATTGAATTTGTGTGATAAAATTGTAACAAAACAATACTAACAATTTGAATTTTTTGAGAAAATTTTTAAAAAACACAAGCGGAATTTGCTTTTGAGAGTGCTTTGAATTTGCCTTTAAATTTGCCTTGAAATTGCTTTGAAAATGTTTTGAATTTTACCTTGAATTTTCTTTATTAAGCTCGGCAAAATTTCATCACTTATTGTTTTTTAAGGGTGTCTTATTTATCAAATTTTTGCGCCATTAGCCATTTTTAGCTTTAAAGATTTAAGCCACTTCACGCCTCTTTGCTCTTTGCCTCGTCCTCAACCTCTTGCAAAAAGCGTTCGACAAGCTCGCTTTCTTTGAGCTTTGCTACCACTTCGCCGTGGCGAATCACCAGCCCTTGATTTTTGCCGAAGGCTATGGCGACATCAGCGCCCTTTGCCTCGCCAAGCGCATTTACCACACAGCCCATCACGCTTATGTTTAAGGGCGCTTTTATGTGTGCTACCTTTTCCTCTACTATTTTTATCGCCTTTACCAAATCGCTTTGAATTCGCCCACAAGTAGGGCAAGAGATGATATTTACACCGCTTTTTTGCACGCCACTATCTTGCAAAATCGCCTTTGCCACGCGAATTTCCTCTTCAAGCTCGCCCGTCATCGACACTCGCACCGTGTCGCCTATGCCCTTTAAAAGCAAATTTCCAAGCGCGATAGAGCTTTTTATGGTGCTGTGAAAGCGCGTGCCAGCTTCTGTAACGCCTAAATGAAAGGGATACTCGCAAAGCGGGCGCAGTCTTTCGTATGCTTCTATGGTATCTTGGGCGTTTGAACATTTCATCGAAATTTTAATATCCGTAAAATCAAAGTCTTCAAGCAGTTTTATATTATAAAGCGCACTTTGCAGCATAGCTTCCACGCCATAGCCGTATTGTTGCGCAAATTCCTTTTCGATAGAGCCGTGATTTACGCCTATGCGAATGGGGATTTTGCGCGCCTTGCACGCTTGCACCACTTCTTTGATATTTTCTTTACTGCCGATATTTCCGGGATTTATGCGAACAGCGTCTATGAATTCAGCACAATATACGGCTAATTTGTGGTTAAAATGTATATCCACGACCAAAGGCAAGGGACTTTGCGCCTTGATTTCCTTTAAAGCCCTTGCATCAGCCATATCAAGGCAAGCAAGCCGCACTATATCAGCACCCGCAAAGTAAAGGCGGTTGATTTGCTCCAAGCAGCCTTTTATGTCGCGGGTTTTTGCAAAAAGCATTGATTGCACCGATATAGGCGCACCGCCACCCACAAGCACTTTGCCGACTTTGATTTGCTTTGTTTTTACTCTTTTGACATTCATCTTTTTTCTTTGAATTTTTTGTGAAATTGTAGCAAAAGTTTGTGAATTTTGCATTATAAAGGCTAGACTTCGCAAAGACTTTGCAAATTTTGTGTCAAAATTCACAAAAACTTGGTATCATTTGCTTAGAATTTAAAAGTTAAATTTGTTAAATTTAAAAAGGACGGCGATGAGAGCGGTATTTGCGTGCTTTTTTAGTGCTATGTTACTTGTGAATTTGGGCTTTGCTTTGAGTGTCAAGCCCCCAAAGGTTGAAGATGGCTTGTCTTTATATAACGACAAACGCCTTAAAGAAGCATTTAGCGTGTTTCGCACGCTTTGTTCGCAGCGACACTCAAAGGCTTGCTTTTCGCTTGCTTTTATGTATGAGAGCGGGCAGGGCGTGCCAAAGAGCGACAGCAAGGCGAGCAAATACTACGACAGAGCTTGCAAAGGTAGGATAAGCGCGGCTTGCTTTAATTTGGGCTTACTCTATGAGCGGAAAAAACGCATCAAGCAGGCAAATTTAGCCTTCGCACAAGGTTGTGCGCTACGCCACAATGAATCTTGCAAGCACCTAGCCACAGGCTATGAGAGAGCCAAACAGCACGATTTGTCTGTGGAATTTTACGAAAAATCCTGCAAACTCAAAGACGCCACCGCTTGTTTTAAGCTTGCCCAGCTTTATGATGAGGGCAGCGTAACGCGTCAAAACACCAAAGCAGCGTTGTTTAATTACAGCAACTCTTGCAATTTAGGCTTAGGCAAGGCTTGCTTCGCACTTGGCGAATACCACGAAAGCAGGGACAAGGCTCTGGCAAGACGCTACTACGGCAAAGCCTGCGATGAAAACTACTCGCCCGCTTGCCTTGCTTACAAAAGGCTTGATGAGGTGCAAGCGCAGTGAAATGTGCTTTTGTTGTTTCGAGCCTTTGCTAGAAAGCGAAAAATCCAAAGAAATTTGAGACACACTTTAAATGTATGGATACTTCGGCTAACGCCTCAGTATGACAAAAGACAAGTCATTATGACAAAGATTAAGTCAATGCGAAAGAATTTAAGGCTGATTTTGTCATTTTGAGCTTTCGCACAAAGCGAAAATTCACACCAAAATTCCATTTTAATTCATTGTCTATATTTTGTAAGGCGAAAAACCCACATTATCACTGCAAGCGCAGAGCGTAGCACAAAGCAATCAAGCAGCTTGAAAGGCACAGCCGCAGCAGAAAAATCCACTTACAAAGAAAGCGCATTTTGTCATTTTGAGCGTTAGCGAAAAATCCACACTTTAAAGGTGTAATTTACACTTTAAATTTATGGATACTTCGCTGCGCTCAGTATGACAGCAAATAAGTCAATATGACAAATTTACACGCTCATTTTAAAGCAAAGTAAAATTTCAAGCACGCTTTAAAATATATTAAAATTCAAAGCAAGATTAAAATACACTTTTAAAATCCCCAAATTCAAGGTAAAAATTCAAAGCGTGCTTTAACAAAAGAATTTGCACGAAATTCAAGCACACTTAAAAAAAGACTTCACTCAAATTTCCACACAAGATTCGACATAATTTTACCCAAAACTCACTCAAATTCCACCAAAATCGAGCCTAAAAATTTGTCCTTGTTTTTCGCTTCTTCGTAGGTTTTTATGCTTGGTTCTTGGGCGTTTTTGATGATTTTATCGTCTATGTGGCTCACGGCTTGCTGGTCAAGCATAGCCCAGCGCAGTTCGTAAAACTCCACGCGAAACATTTTGCCCGCCGTGTCAAGCGAGTATTGTGGTATCATATTTTTTTTGACGACTCTTATGCCGCTTTCGTCCCTACCCTTGTCAAGCCCGATGATATTGACTCTCACGCCTTTGATTTTGGGTATCATAAATTCTTTTTTCACGAGCACTTTGCTGGCAAATGGCACAAGTTTTACTTCTCCGTCAATTTCCATTTTAAATTTATTAAAAGCGTCTGAAAATTCAAAGTATTCAGGGTGCAACCTAGCTTGAAAGCGGTTGCCATACTGGATAAAATAGCCCTTTTTGTCAGCCACTATCGCTGTGATTTCGTTGCTCGTGGCATAATCATACTCGCGGTTGAGCGGAAAAGGCACAAATTTAATGTCCTTGCGCGGTTTGTCAAGGCTGATGAGAATTTTGCTTGTGAAAAGTTTGACGATGATTTCTTTGTTTATGGCTTGCTGCACGCCTTTTGGGCTTAGCTCAAAGTCGCGCTCAAACTCTATGCCAGCGGTTTTAAGATAGTTTTCAATCGCCACTAAATGATAATAAGCCCTTAAATTCACGGGCAGATTTTTGCTCGCTTCGTTGGCAAAGGCGGCTTTGTTGTTGGAGATGACAAAATAAGTCAAGGCTTTGAGCATTTCGGTGTCGGCAAGCTCTTTTGTCTTGGTGTTTTTAAGATGATATTTGTGTTTTTCATCGATAAGTTTGGAGTTGAGCACTTCAACGGTGTTTGTGGCGATGCGCTCTAACTCGCCCCATTTGCTCGCGTTGATTTCTGTGGTGTCAATCACGCTTGAATTTCCCCAACGCTTCGGGTTTTTCAGCTCATCGACAAAGGTAGGGTGATAAAAGCCCCAGCCATCGTGCAAATTCAGCACCATTCCAACCTCATCGCGCAAAATCAACTCTTTTATGCGCTGTATAGTCGCATAGTCAGGGTCGTTTTTGTTAAGCTCGGCGAATTTGCGGTTTAAGTCGCCTTTGACGCCACGCGCCCTTTTGATGATACTATCAAAGGCTAAATTCGGCGCGACAATAATTTTGCCTTTGGTAATGTTATAATCGCTAATCAGCAAGCTCGCAGCGTGAAAGCCTCCCGGCTCGTCCCCTTGCATACCGCCAAAAATCAGCACCGTGTTTTTGTCCCCCAAACTCTCGCCCTTTTCGCTGATGGTAAATTCCAGCGCAAAAAGGGCGTTCATAAAGAGCAATAAAAGCGCGAGTTGTTTCATCGTAACCTTTTGCAGAATTTTCTCACCTCATCATCAAGCTCAAAAATTTCATCTAAATTTGAAATTTTAACGCTTTGAAAGTGCTTCAAGGCTTTGAAAATCCCTTTTGAAATGTCTAAAAACCCACATTTTCCAGCCAAAAACTGCTCGACTTTGATTTCATTTGCGGCATTTATCACAACGCCTAAATCCAAATTCGCCAAAAATTCATCTTTAAGGGCGAAAAGCGGGTATTTGTTTAAATTTATGCTGTGAAATTGTAATTTAGAAATGGTAACAAAGTCAAGTTTTTTGATGATATTTTGCGGATTTTTTATTTTCGCACTCGGTAAAATCGCCTGAGAAATGGCAAGTTTCATATCAGCATTTGAAAAAAAGGCACTCACACCGCCGTCTTTAAACTCACAAAGAGCGTGGATAAGGCTTTGCGGCTCTATGAGTGCGTCTATGTGCTTAATGCCAAAGAGATGATAGGCTTCGATGACTTCAAAGAGCTTGTTTATCATAGTCGCGCTGTCTATGGTGATTTTCGCGCCCATTAGCCAATTTGGGTGTTTTAAAGCCATTTGTGGCGTAACGGAGGCTAAATCTTTGAGCTTAAATTTAAAAAAAGCCCCGCCGCTTGCCGTTACAAAAAGCCTTGAAATTTCGCTTTTTTTGTGGGCTTTGAGTAAGAAATTTAAGGCTGAATGCTCGCTGTCTATGGGCGTGATTTTCGCGCCTTTTAGGAATTTGCCAGCGATGACTAGGCTTTCTTTGTTTGCTAGGGCTAAATGCTTGTTTAAAGCCTTTGCCTTTAAGCTCGCGCGAAGCCCCGCAAAGCCAACTATGGCGTTTAGCACAAGCTCATCATCGCAGCTTTCAAGCAAATTTTCAAGCCCGCTTTGCCCGACAAATAAGCGTTTTTTGTCAAATTTAACGGCGTTTTTGTCGGCATCTTCGCTGATACAGACAAATTTGGGCTGAAATTGAGCGATTTGCTCGTTAAGCAAGGCGACATTGCGCCCGCAGGCAAGCGCGCTTACTTGCAGGCTGAATTTTTGGGCTAAAAAAAGTGCGTTGCGCCCTATGCTGCCCGTGCTTCCAAGGACTATCATCTACACCAACGCAAGCATAGCAAAGGCAGCGATGATGAGCGCGTCTATCCTGTCAAGCATACCGCCGTGTCCGGGGATAAGCTCGCCGCTGTCTTTAACCCCGCTTTGTCGTTTAAAATAGCTTTCAAGTAAATCGCCGATAACCGCAAAAACCGCCACGACAAAAGCCGTTACAAGGCTTAAAGAAAAATGATACCCAAAAAGCCCAAAAAGCGTGCCAAAAAGCGTGGCACAAGCTATGCCGCCGATGACACCTTCTCTTGTTTTGTTTGGGCTTGTAGGCGAAAAGGGCGTGCTTCCTATGAGTTTGCCGATGAAATAAGCCCCGCTGTCGCACACAACCACGATGAAAATCAGCCAAAAAAGCGTGAAAACACCACTATCCAAATACACCTGCCACAATGCAAAGATAGGCAAGGTAGGGTAAAGATAAGGCAAGGCTTCTTTTAAATTCTTTGCCTTTTTATACACAAGCACGCCCACGACAAGCAGCAAAAGCCCAGCACCGCAAGCTAGCGGCTCTTTGCTGATACTCGCAAAGACAAGGGCTAAAAGAGCGAAAAAGACATTTGCACTTGGCGTGTTAAAAAGCCTTTTTGCCTCATCAAAGGCGATATATAAAATCGCGCCAAAGATGATGAGATTGAGCCAAAAGCTATCTATAAGAGCGATGAAAATCACCGCCACAACAAGGGCTACACCCCAAACAATGCGCGTTTTGTCAAACATAAATCTCCCTTAAATGCTAATATCAAGGCTATGCAAGCCAAGTTCGTTGTCCTCACTGCTCTGCGCCGTCTTGCGCTTTTGCTTTTCGTCCTTGTCGTCTTTCCTGCGCCTTTTGGAGCTTTCCTCCTCGCGCTTTTCTTTAATCTCCTCTTGCACCTCATCAGCAGGTGCAGCCTTGTCGATACGCTCGACAGATTTTTCCTTGCCTTGAAATTCGGCTAAATTTGCCAAAGCCGCAAAACTCTCCTTGCCACGCTCGTTAGCCACTTGCGTGCTAGCCACAGCGGCGTTTTGACTGACAAAAGTTGAGTTGCTTAATGGTGTAATCGCCATTTTCACTCCTTTGTGATGCGAATGCTTTTAAAGCATTTGTATTCCACCAGCGCCCCACCTTTGGGCGCGACATTTTCCCTGCGTGTATAATCGACCAAATACGCGCCTTTGTTTAGCTTTGAAAAATGCACGCAAAGTTTCCCTACAAATTCTAGCAAATTTTGGTTTAAATTTTGCTTGTTTGTCCGCACAATCGCGTGCGCTCCCGCATAATCCTTTATGTGAAACCACATATCGTTTTTTTTCGCAAATTTTAGCAAAAATTCATTTTCTTTGGCGTTTTTGCCGACATAAATTTTTACCCCATCATAATCAAAACTCGCTACCTGCGCGCTTTGCTCTTTTTTTTGTCTTTCGTTCGCGCTCTTTTTTGGGGCTAAAATCTCACACTCAAAGGCTGAATTTGACGCCTTTATGAGCGCAATCAACTCTTTTTGCGTGTCGATTTTTTGGCTTAAATTTTCTTTTTGAATGTGTAAATTTGTAGCTTTTTGTTTGAGTTTTTTAGCCGTCTTAAAGGCTTCATTAGCCCAAATTTTAGGCGCTTTGTCGATGATGAATTCAAGTTTTTTGCCATTAAAATCATCAAGGCTTATCTTTCGCTCAAAATCCTTTAAAGCGTATAAATTCGCCGTGATGATTTGCGCTTTGTGGCTTAAATTTTGGGCTTTTTGGGCTAACTCGCTTTCATTTTCAAGGGCGTTTAGGGTTTGTTCTAGCTTTTCTATGCGCTTGTTTAAGCCCGAAATTTTAGCTGTTTTAAGGGCATTTAGCCTTGCTTGGTTTGTTTTTTCAAAGGCGTTTTGAAAATAAACTTGAAAATTCTCAATAGGCTCAAAGCTCTCATTTATCGCAAAAGGCGGCAAATCTTTTAGGCAAAGTCCCACTTTTATAGGGCGAATGCCGTTGTCAAAATGCCGCAAAGCCGCTAAAATAGTCTTTTTTTCATCGGTGATGATGACATTTGTATTTTTGCCCGTAAATTCAAAAAAAATACTGCTCTCAAAAGCCTTGTAGGATTTATCTAGCCTAGTTTTGATGAGTAAAATGCGGTTGTTTTCAAGCACGCTGATTTCGCGTATGCTGGCTGAGTGAAAAAATTTTTTTAAGGCTATGTCAAAGGGAGCGGCGTAGTTTTTGTGGTTTTGCATTTTGCTTGGTGCGTAAATGGCGCTTTTTGCGCGGTTCATATCAAAGATGAGCGAAATTTTGTCAAAACTCACGCACAAGGCATTATCATCAACGCGCGTTATGGAGTGGATTTTAGCGCAATCTCGTAAAAAATCAGCGATTTGCAAAAGCTCGGTGTATTTCATAGTGATATTTTAGTCTAAATTTGATTAGCTTTTTGCTTTTTTGTTGTAAAATATCACTACAAACAAAAGGGCAAATGATGAGTGAAATTCCTTGCGTAATCCTTGCTGGCGGGCGTTCAGCTCGTATGGGCGCGGATAAGTGCTTTTTGGATTTTAAGGCGAAAAGCCTTATTGAGTGGCAGTTTGAGAAGATGAGTAAGCTTTTTGCAAGCGTTTTTATCTCGTGCAAGGCGGACAAATTTGGGGGCAAATTTGGAGAAAAAACGCTGATTTTTGATGAAAATTTAGAATTTTTAAGCCAAAATTCAAAAAATTCTTTGAATTCAAATTTAAACTCACAAAGGGCGAATTTAAGAGTGAATTTAAGTGCAAATTCAAATGTGAATTTAAATTCACAAGGGGCAAATTCAAGCATAAATTCAGCATTAAATCAAATTTCACACCAAAATTCAAGCGTAAATTCAATGTCAAGTCAAATTTCACGCGAAAATTCAGCCCTTAATGCGAATTTAGCCAAGCCAAAACGCGAAAAAATGGCGGATTTTTCATCAATGCTTGCTTTATACAGCGTTTTAAAGGCGTTTGAGAACAAATTTGTTTTCATCATCGGCGTAGATACGCCCTTTGTGAGCGAAAAAAGCATTCAAAGGCTGATTTTAAGCGCAAATGAAGCCCTTATGATAGTGCCAAGCGTGGCAAACAGGGCGCATTTTCTTTGCGCCTTTTATCACAGCCAAATCGCGCCCTTGTGCCTAAAATGCTTGCAAAATGGCGTGCATAAAATCAGCGCATTAAGCCAAAATCTGCCCCCAAACGCCCTAAAATTCGTGGAATTTAGCGATGAAAATGAGTTTTTCAATCTCAACACCCCGCAGGATTATGAAAGGATAAAAAATGCGTAAATTTGTGCTTTTTGCTTTATTTGTGAGCCTTTTGTGCGCTGAAAGTGAGCTAAAACAGCCTTTAAGTGCTAAAAGCGCACCGCAAAAGGCTTTGACAAACTCACAAGAAAGCACCTTGCAAAAAGAAAATTTGCAAGAAAACGCCTTGCAACAAAACGAACAAAAGGCGGTAAATTCAGCCCAAAACTCATCGCTTGCCGAAGATGATGAGCCAAACATTTATGATTTTGCTAAAATCGCCGCACGAGAATACAACGGCGAAGACACAACCATCAACATTTTACGCATAAAAACCCACGACACGAACTATTTTTTGCCCTTTGCTTACACCTTTCACGGACGCCCAAATGACCCAAAATACAAGCAAGCGGAGACGAAATTTCAGTTCAGCGTGAAAAAAGTGCTGTTTGAAAATGTGCTTTTTTTAGGCGAAAGTTGGAATTTTGGCTACACGCAAACGGCGTGGTGGCAAATGTATGCTGAGAGTGCGCCCTTTCGCGAGCTAAACTACGCGCCTGAGCTTTTTGTGAGCTTTCCTTTCAGCGGTTTTGGCTGGCTTAAAAGTATGAGCGTGGGCTTTATGCACCAGTCAAACGGCAAGGACGGAGCGGACTCGCGCTCGTGGAACAGGGTTTATGCAAATGCGGTTTTTCATCACAAACGCTTCGTGTTTTTGCCACGACTTTGGTATATCGTGCCAGAATCAAGCCTTGATGAAAACAAAGACATACGCAAGTATTTGGGGAATTTTGACGCGAAAATCGCCTATCTTGGCAGGGACACCTTCGCTTACATTTTGCTGCGAAACAACCTAAATTTCAAGCACAACAAGGGTGCAGTAGAGATAAATGCGGGCTTTGACTTGTTTGACAACGGCGTGTTTTGGTTCGTGCAGTATTTTAACGGCTACGGCGAAAGCCTAATCGACTACCAACGCTATATCAATAAACTCGGCATAGGCTTCGTGGTAGCGTATTAGCGAATTTAAGGGCTTTTTATATTTGCAAAAATCGCTTTTTAATCCACACAAAAACAGCACAAATTTTATAATGTTTATCATTGATAAAAATTTATTTCTTGCTAAAAATTCTTTTAAAATTTAAAAGAGTTCTCAAAATAAATGCAAAATTTTTGACAAAAATTCAGCTCAAAAATGCTTATTTAAAGTTTATTTTATGGGATTTGTTTTGATTTTGATAAAAAATTTTTTATAAATTTTTTGATATTTAATTTTATTTTAAGAAAATTTTGCTAACATTTCGCATTATTATTTTTGACAATTAAAATCAAAAATAATTAAATTCGTTTGCAAATTCTTTATAGGGAGGAAACAATGAAACAGAATTTAGCAAAATTAGTCTTTATCCTGCTTGGGATATTCATCGCAAATTCAGCCTTTGCGGAGGTAAAGGTTCTCAAAGATGTCTTGGGGCGCGAAGTTAAGGTAAATTTGCCCGCTAAACGCATAGCTTTGGGCTTTTACTATACTGATTTCATCGCTGTTGGCGGTGTAAAGGCACTTGACAATGTCGTAGGCTTTTCAAAAGCCGTTTGGACGGACTGGACGCCCGCAAGCTGGGAGGTGTATAGCAAGGCTGTGCCTCGTCTTAACAAGCTTGCAGACTTTGGCGAGGCTGAGGTTGGAACTTTTTCGGTAGAAAAGGTGCTTGCCTTAAAGCCTGATTTGCTAATTTTAGCGGCGTGGCAGTGGCAGCTTTTGGAATTTGACCTTGAACCTGTCATTGAGGCGAACATTCCTATAATCATTTTGGATTATAACCGCGAAACGCTTGAAAGGCACTTGCTTTCAACCAAACTTTTGGGCGAAATCACAGGCGAAAAAAAGAAAGCCGCAGAGCTTGCCAAATGGTATGAAAGCATAGCAAATGAAGTGCAAAACCGCATAGCAAAGGCAAAGCGCAAAAAGCCTAAAATTTACATAGAATTTGGCAACAAAGGACCAAATGAAGCGGGCATTACTTATGGCAAGGATATGTGGGGTTCGCTTATTGATTTAGCGGGCGGAGAAAACATAGCAGCACCCTTTGTAACGCAATGGGCGCCGATAAACCCCGAGCAAATCATCGTTTCAAAGCCAGAGGTTATAATGATAGCAGGGCGCGAAACAGAGCTTAAAAAGAACAAAGAAGCTATGGTGATGGGCATAGGAATTGACAAAAAAGAAGCCCTAAAAAGACTAGCAGCTTACAAAAAACGCCCAGCGTGGAATTCGCTCCCAGCCATTCAGCAAAATCGCCTTTATGGGCTTTATATGGGTGCTTCACGCAACCTAGCCGATGCAAGTATGATACAATACCTTGCAAAAGCCTTGTATCCTGACTTGTTTGAGGACATTGACCCGATTAAAACCTATGTGGATTTTCACAAAAAATATCTGCCGATAATCCCACAAGGCACTTTTGGCATTCGTGCTGAGTAAATTAAGGACAAATGATGAGCGAGCAAGTTCAAAGCGCACTCAAAGCACACAGAAAGCGTGAATTTAAACGCTTTGTTATCATCATCAGCTTTTTGGCTGTGGCTTTTGTCTCGCTCATTTTTGACATAGCCACAGGTCCATCGCTTTTGCCCCCACGAGAAGTTTTAGACGCGCTTTTAAGCCCTTTTTTTGATGACATAAGTGTCGATGAAACGACTTTGGCGATAGTTTTTGATTTGCGTTTGCCTATCGCGCTTATGGCGTTAGTGGTTGGCGGGGCTTTGGGCGTGGGCGGGGCTGAAATCCAAACCCTACTTAACAATCCTATGGCAAGCCCTTATACTTTGGGACTTGCAGCAGCAGCTGGCTTTGGGGCAAGCCTTGTCATCGCCTTTGGGAGCTTTGGTTTGCCCTTGCTTTTTGCTGTGCCTGTTGGGGCTTTTGTGATGACTATGCTTAGTGCGGCGGTGCTTTTTTCCTTTGCGGCTATGCGCCGTTTTAGCTCAGCCACACTTGTGCTAGTAGGCATTGCGCTTTTGTTTTTGTTTCAAAGCCTACTTTCGCTCGTGCAGTTTTTATCAAGCCCTGAAATTTCGCAGCTCATTTTGTTTTGGCTTTTTGGGTCTTTGCAAAAGGCAAATTGGATAAATTTAGCCGTGATTTTTGCGGTAAGCACACTTTGTATCGCCTTGCTTTTAAAGGATTCGTGGAAACTCACGGCTTTAAGGCTTGGTGAGGCAAGGGCAAAAAGTATGGGCGTGAATTTAAACGCCTTACGCTTTCGCACTTTGCTTATCGTTTCTATAATGACAGCCACAGCCATTTCTTTTGTCGGCGTTATCGGCTTTATCGGGCTTGTCGCCCCGCATATCGCTCGCACTCTTGTTGGAGAAGACCAAAGGTTTTTCTTGCCAAGTGCTATGTTTTGCGGTGCAGCCTTTTTGTCCATAGCCTCAGTGCTTTCTAAAATCATAATCCCCGGCGCACTCTTTCCTGTGGGTATCGTTACTTCTTTTGTCGGTGTGCCGTTTTTCTTTTGGATAATTTTATCAAAAAGGAAAAGCGTATGTTAAGGCTTGAAAATTTAAGCATTTATCGCAATGAACTTTGCGTGGCAAATGCCATAAATAGCGAATTTGAAGCGGGCAAAATTTATGCCATACTTGGTCCAAATGGAGCGGGCAAAACCTCGCTTATCTCGGCAATGTTTGGGGATTTAGCCTTTAAGGGCAGCATAGCGCACAAGCAAATGGAGTTAAGTCTCAAAAATCATTTCGCGTGGAAAAAACGCATAGCCTATATGCCACAAGATAGTAGCGTAGATGCGAGTTTAAGCGCGCTTGAAGTGGTGCTTTTGGGGCTGATTGACCAGCTTGGAATGTATGTGAGCGACACGCAAATTTCGCAGGCATTGAGCCTTATGGAAGAACTTGGCATTTTGCATTTAGCCAGCAGAGACATTTTAAATTTAAGCGGCGGGCAAAGGCAAATGGTGCTTTTTGCCTCCGTGCTTATCAAAGCACCTGAAATTTTGCTACTTGATGAGCCTGTAAGTGCGCTTGATATGCACCATCAATGTGTCTTGCTTGAATGTGTGCGCTCATACACGCGCAAAGAAAAGCTCATCACAGTCATCATCTTGCACGATTTATCGCTTGCTTCGCAGTTTGCTGACGAACTTGTGGTATTAAGTGATGCTAAAATTTGGGCGCAAGGCGAAGCAAAGGGCGTTTTAACGAAAGATTTAATCGAAAATTTATACAAAATCAAAGCCGATATTTTCTACGATGAGAGCAACAAGCCCGTCATCGTGGCAAAATCAGCACTTAAAACAAATATCTTAACAAAGGAGGAAAAATGAAAAAAATAGTTAAGATTATGTCAGCAACAGCGTTGCTTTGTGCCTTTGCTTATGCAAAGGATTACGAAGTCAAAATGCTTGATGTCAATGATGAAGGCACTATGGTCTTTGAACCCGGTTTCATTCACATACAAAAGGGCGACAGCATTACCTTTGTGCCGACACACAAAACGCATTGGGCTAAAAGTGTGCTTGTCCCAGAGGGCGCAAGCAAATTTGAAAGCAAGCTAGATGAAAAAGCCACTTTTAAATTTGACACAGAGGGCGTTTATATCTACGAATGCCCGCCGCACAAGATGATGAATATGCTAGGCATTATCCAAGTAGGCAAGGCGACAAATGCAGCCAAAGCAAAAGCTGCCGTGCCAAAACTTGAAAAAAGGGTTAGCGAAAACAAGGGTCGCCTTGAAAAGTATGCCACACAAATCAAAGAATGAGTTTGTCATACTTTCGTGCAAGGACTACCCGCAGGGCAACTCAGCCTTGCAAGGACTTTGCGCGCACTTAAAGGCGTTTTGGGCTGAAAGGGGCGTTGAATGCGAGGCAAAAATCGCCCCTTGGCGCGGGCTTGATTTAAAAAATTTAAGCTCAAATTCAGTGCTTTTGCCCTTAGCGGTGTGGGATTATAGTCAGCACTATGATGAATTTTTACGCTTTTTAGACGAAATCAAGCGTTTAAACCTTGCTGTTTTCAACCCCTTGCCCCTTTTGCGCTGGAATTTATCTAAACTTTATCTTAAAGAGTTAGAAAATTTAGGCTTTGACATAATCCCTAGCCTTTTTGTGCGCCCAAGTCAAATTTCCATTGACGAAGCGCTCAAACGCGCAAAAATGTGGCAAAATCCCATCATCAAGCCCCTTGTCTCACAAAGTGGCAACGGAGTTTTTAGGCTTGATGGGCTAAATTTAAACTCACTTTTTAAGGACAAACTCTTTAAAAACGGCTTTGTTTTGCAAGAATTTATGAGCGAGATTTTAGACAAGGGCGAGCTTTGCCTTGTATTTTTTAACGCAAAATTTCACTATGCTATCACACGAAAGGTTGCTTGTGGCGAGTTTCGCGCAAATTCGCAATTTGGCGCAAGCGTTCATAGCTGCGAGGTCGTGGAAAAAAGCTGCCTTGACACAGCAAGGCAAATTTTAGCGCATTTGCCCCAAAAGCCGCTTTACGCAAGAATCGATTTCATCACACACAAAGGAAAAACCCTTATAAACGAGGTCGAACTCATAGAACCAAGCCTTTATTTTGATTATGACAAAGGCGCCTTGCAAAATTTTTGCGAAGCTGTTTTTGCAAGCCTTAAACACCGCATTTAAAGCACAAAGGCATAAAATTTAAATTTTTAAGCTATAATGGCACAAAATTTAATCACAGTTGAATTTTCATAGAACTTTCACAAATTTTGCTGAATTTTAAGCTCAATTTTTGTGAAATTTACGCTAAATCAAGCAAAAATTCAACACAAAAAGGCAAAATTTAGAGCAAAAAGACAAAAATTTAAAATTGAGAACAAAAAAGCGAAAATTTAAATTTTAAAACAAAAAAGGCAAAATTTAAAAAATTTAAGACAAAAGGGGCAAGATTTGAAAGCACTAGCACTTTTTAGCGGTGGGCTTGATAGTATGCTGGCGATGAAGCTCATCACCTTGCAAAACATAGAAGTCAAGGCACTTCACATAAACATAGGCTTTGGAGGGCGCACGGACAAAAGCGCTGAGATGGAAAGGCGCGCTAAACTCGTGGGAGCGGACTTTGAGTTGGTAGATACTCGCAGCAAATACTTGCAAGAAGTGCTTTTCAGCCCGCGTTATGGTTACGGAAAGCACTTTAACCCTTGCATAGATTGCCACGCTTTTATGTTTAAAACCGCTTTGTCAATGCTTGAAAGCGAAAAAGCGCATTTCATCATCACGGGCGAGGTGCTAGGACAACGCCCGATGAGTCAAAGAGGCGATGCGATGAACAAAGTCAAGGCTTTGGCGAGTGAAAATTTAGGCGAAGATGCCGCCGCTCTCATACTCCGCCCGCTGTGCGCGAAAAACTTACCGCCCACAAAGCCCGAAATTTTGGGCTGGGTAGATAGAAACAAACTTGAAGCCATCAGCGGACGAAGTCGCACAAGGCAGCTTGAACTCGCCGAAAGGTTTAATTTTGAGGACTATGAAAGCCCGGGCGGAGGCTGTTTGCTCACTCTGCAAAGTTTTGCGGACAAAATCAAGGATTTTAAGGCTTATGATGATGAAATGAGCGTGAATGACGCGCAACTTTTAAAATTCGGGCGGCATTTGCGCCTGCCAAATGGGGCAAAGATGATAATAGGGCGCGATGAGAGTGAAAACGCGCATTTGCAAGCCTTGCAAACGCCAAAGTATGAGAAAATCGAGCTTTTTGAGCTAGTGGGCGCTTTTTCGCTTTTGAGCACAAATGCTGATGAAAAGGATTTAAATTTAGCCCTTAAAATCGCCCTAACTTACGCTAAAACAAACTGCGCCCAAAGCTACAAAGTGGGCTTTAAAGATGAGATTTTAAGCGCAAAGCCCTTTGAAAACAAGGGCGAAATTCAAAGGTTTTTGGTGTGCTAAAAGGCTGAATTTAAGCGAAATTAGTGAGATTTTTTGAATTTAAGCAAAATTTGACTGAAAGAAATTATTTTAAGAATTTTTTAAGTTTATTTGATTATAATTACAAACAATTTTTGATATAAAAAATCAAAATTGTAAATTCAATCTCAAAGGATACACAATGCTAACACAAGAAGTTGTAAAAAGGCTGAGCGAACAAGTCGTAAAAGAAATGTTCACTTCAAACCTCTATCTCAGTATGAGTTCTTGGTGTCATACTCATCTTTTTGACGGAGCGGGTGCGTTTTTGTTTGAGCACGCTAATCAAGAAAGCGAACACGCTAGAAAACTCATCACCTACCTGAACGAGACGGATTCAGCGCTCATTTTAAGCGAAATCAAAAAGCCAGAAAGTGAGTTTAAATCCTTGCTAGAAGTCTTTGAAAAAGTGTATGAACACGAACTTCTTGTAACAAAGTCAATCAACGAGCTAGTGGAATTTACGCTCACGCAAAAAGATTATTCCTCGTTTAATTTTTTGCAATGGTATGTCGCCGAACAGCACGAAGAAGAGGCGTTGTTTAGGGGTATTGTCGATAAGATTAAACTTTGCGGCGAAAATGGCAGTGGATTGTATTTAGCAGACCAGTATATCAAAACGCTAAGTGGCAAATAGCCCGAAATTTTTGTGAATTTTTGTAAATGCGTGTGAAATTTTGGTGAATTCTTGTGAATTTTTATAAATTTGCGTGAATTCAAAGCGAAATTCAAGCGAAAATTCGCAAGAAATTCACGCAAATTTTTGCAAAAAAGAAACGAAATGGGGTAAAAATTCAAGGCTTTTGGCTTTTGTATTTGAATTTAAGGCAAAATGCGCTAAAATCACAATAATTTTTTTAAAGGACGAAAGATGAGCGGTTTTAGCAAGGATTTTTGGGCGAAAGTAGCGCGAAAAAGCCTGAATTTAAGCCTTTTTAGCGTGGTTTTCATCGCCCTTGCGTTCAGTGCTTGCAACAAAAAGCACACTCCGCAAAGCAAAGAAGAACTCAAAGAGCTGGTGCGTGATGAGAGTGTGTATCTTGGAGACATTGACACAAGGGACATTTTTGATATGAGCGAGCTTTTCGCTGCCGAAAATTGCGAAGTACAGTGCAGGGAAATCCGCACGGATTTCAGTGGGATAGAGCTTTGGGATACGAGCAGCGTGGAAAGTATGGAGCTTATGTTTAGCGGGGCTACGAGCTTTAACAAAAACCTTAACGAGTGGGACACAAGCAGTGTCAAAACTATGCGCCGTATGTTTTGGGAAGCCACGCGCTTTAACAAACCCCTAGACAAATGGGACACAAGCAGCGTGGAGGATATGAGCGGTATGTTTTATCAAGCAAAATCCTTTAACCAACCCATTCAAGGCTGGGACACAGGGGCTGTGCGCGATATGAGCCTTATGTTTGCTGGTGCGGAGGCGTTTAATCAGCCCTTAAACCTTTGGAATGTCGAAAATGTCGAGGATATGCACGAAATGTTTAGCTTTGCGATAAGTTTTAACCAACCTTTGGACTTGTGGGACATAAGCAAGGTGCGTGATATGAGCGCTATGTTTCGCCACGCTAGAAACTTCAAACAAGGCTTAAATTCTTGGGGCAACTTACTCAAAGAGGACACAAAAACCGAAAATATCTTTGTCAAATCGCCACTTTTTAAGGACAAAGCACCAAAATGGCTCAAAGAACGCAGGGTGTAAAGCCTTAAATTTAAGTTTTGCGGGGTTTCGCGCGACAAGAAAATTTGACAAGGAAATTTGCTAGGATAAATTTTTTGTCCTTATCCTCAAAAGGCGTTGATTTGCAAAAAGTGCCTGAATTTAGGGCTTTTTGTAGCGCAAGGTTGCGGCGTGAGTGAGCGCGATGGCTATGGCGTCCGTTATGTCAAGGGGTTTAATGTCTTTTTGTATGCCAAGTAGCCTTTTTACCATAAACGCCACTTGCTCTTTGCTGGCTTTGCCCTTGCCTGTAACGGCTTTTTTCACTTGCAAGGGAGAATACTCGGCAAATTCGCCGTGAAGTTGCAAAATTTTAAGGCTCAAAGCCCCGCGAAACTGCGCTAGTTTAAGGACGGACTGGGGATTGTAAGCGTAAAACATACTCTCAATAGCTACCTCATCGAAGCTATGCGCCCCAAATATCAAATCCAAACCCTCGCAAAGCTCTGTGATTTGGTATTGCAAGGTTGATGGCTTGATTTTGATAAGTCCTGCCTCGATGAGTGAATTTTTGCCCGCATTTGCCTCGATGATAGCGTAACCGCAAAACCTGCTGCCCGGGTCTATGCCTAAGATTTTCACATTTTTACCTTTTGTTTTTTGTGAATTTCACAGCTGTGAAATTCTTTTAAATTTCGTGTAGCGAAAGTGCCGACTAGCCACGCTTAAAACAAAAACAAAGCGTAAAAACGAAAGAGACAATTTAGCCCGAAAGAACAAATCCGCTGTAAGCGGATTAAGTTTCTTTCGTGGATAACTCTTGTCGAAAGAGTTTTTAAAGCTTTGTTTTTGCTATTTGTGAAGTTAAAATCCGCAAAAACACTCTTAAAACATTTCTTTCAACGCCGTTGCCCACGAGCGGTAACCCAAAATCAAAGATTTTGACCGCTCGGGTCAAAGCGTTTCTCTCAATGTTTTTCGTGTTTTTGCTGAAATTTTCACAAGTCGCCACTTTCGTTAAGCGAATTTTCGCAAAATGTTTTTTATTGTAACCTTTTTTTATGAATTTTTGGGTAAAATATCAGCTTAAAATAAATTTTTTACCACAAAAGGTTGATTTTGGACGCGAGTGCCTTGCTTTCGCACTTCAAAGATGAAGTGTCAAAGAACGAATACGAAAACTACATTAGCTTGCTGAATTTTAGCGAAAAAAGCTCAAAGGCTGATTTTTTAGTCTTTACCGCGCCTAACGAGCTGATGGCGAAATTCCTGCAAAGTAAATATGCGGGCAGGCTGGCTTATTTTTATGAAGTGCAAAGCGGCAATAAAGCCAAAGTGCAAATTCAAAGCGTATTTCAAAAGCCCACAAAAAGCCGCACCAAAGTCGATATAGCTCAAATCAAATCCCAAAGCACGATACTCAACCCACTATACACCTTTGAAAACTTTGTCGTTGGGGATTCTAATCAATACGCCTTTACAACCTGCAAAGCCGTAGCGAACAAAGACAAGCTCGGCAAACTTTACAACCCCATATTTATCTATGGTCCAACGGGGCTTGGCAAAACGCACTTGCTGCAAGCTGTGGGAAATGCGTGCTTGGAGCTAGGCAAAAAAATCATCTACGCCACGAGCGCGAACTTTATGAACGATTTTACCGCTCATCTTAAAAATTCCACTATGGAAAAATTCCACGAAAAGTATAGGAATTGTGATGTTTTGCTCATCGATGATGTGCAGTTTTTTGGCAAGACGGATAAAATTCAAGAAGAATTTTTCTTTACTTTCAACGAAGTCAAAGAGCATTTTGGGCAAATCATAATGACAAGCGATAATCCTCCAAATATGCTCAAAGGCATCACAGAACGCCTTAAATCACGCTTTGCAAACGGCATCATCGCTGATATAACCCCGCCTGAATTTGAAACCAAAATGGCGATTATCCGCAAAAAGTGTGAATTTAGCGGTGTGAATTTAGATGATGGAGTCATCACTTACATAGCCACTTCGATGGGCGATAATATAAGAGAAATAGAAGGAATGATAACAAGCCTTAATGCTTACTCGCGGCTCATCAACCAAGAAATCACGCCAGACATAGCAAAATCCATAATGAAAGACCACATAAAAGAACAAAAAGAAAGTATTTCCATAGATGACATTTTGGCGGTGGTGTGTAAGGAATTTAACCTAAAATCAAACGACATTCGCTCAAACAAAAAAACCCAGCAAATCGTTTTGGCAAGGCGGGTTGTGATATATCTTGCAAGAGAGCTTACGGGCGTTTCTATGCCGATTTTGGCGCGGCTTTTTGCGATGAAAGACCACACAGCCATTTCACATAATGTGAAAAAAATCAACGAAGACATTAAAAATGATGAGAATTTAAGACAACAAATCACAGAGTTAAAGAACAAAATTTTAATCAAAAAGCAAAGTTAGTGTGAAAGGCTGTGAAAGTTTTTTTAAAGCGTGTGAAAAAAAGCCGCCACAAAAATAAAGTCAAAAAAGAGTTTTTCACATTTTCACATTTGCTATTATTATGGTAAAATAAATTTTAAAAATAACCACAAGTCGAAAGGACAAAAATGAAGCTCAGCATCAACAAGGGCATTTTAGAGTCAGCCATAGCCCTTTGCAACGCCTACGCTGACAAAAAGGACAACAGCGCCATCACTTCGCACCTGCTTTTTGAAGCAAATGACGACAAGCTCGTCATAAAGGCTAGTGATTATGAATTCGGGCTTAGTTATAAGATTAAAAAAATCAAAATCGACAGCAACGGCTTTGCCACAGTGCAAGCTAAAAGCATAGTCGATATGATTAAAAATCTTGCTAACGAAGACATAGTGCTTGAAACGGTAGAAAACTCACTCTTTATCCGTCAAAAAAGCACAAAGTATAAGCTCGCTATGTTTAACTACGAGGACTTTCCTAGCTTTCCAAACACCGATGACAAGGACAAATTTGATTTGGATTCGAGTGATTTGAGTCGTAGCTTGAAAAAGATTTTGCCCGCTGTGGATATAAACAATCCTAAAATATCCCTAAACGGCGCTTTGATTGACATAAAAAGCGATAAAATCAACTTCGTCAGCACAGACACCAAGCGTTTAGCCATTTACACGCTTAAAAAGGCTAATGACAAAGAGTTTTCTTTGAGTATCCCCAAAAAAGCCATTATGGAGATGCAAAAGCTCTTTTACGAAAAAATCGAGCTTTTCTACGGCGATAACATTTTAATCGCCAAAAACGAGAATTTCGAGTTTTTCACCAAGCTCATCAACGACAAATTCCCAGATTATGAAAAGGTTGTGCCAAAAGAGATAAAACAAAAATTATCCTTTAAAACTGAGGAATTTTTGGATAGTCTCAAAAAAATCAGCGTTGTGGCTGAGAAGATGAAGCTACATTTTAACAAAAACAAGCTCATCTTTGAGGGCATAAGTTTAGACAATATGGAGGCAAAAACCGAGCTTGACATAGAGTTAAACATAGAAGAGAGCTTTTCGCTCAATATCAAAATCAAGTATTTGATGGACTTTTTGAATTCCATCGAAAGCGAGGATTTTGAATTTGAAATCAACGAGCCGAATTTAGCCTTTATCGTGCGTTCAGGCGAGCTTGAAACGATAATAATGCCGGTGATTTTGTAAATTTAAGTTTAGATTGAGTGAAATTTGCTTTAAATTCACACTTTAAGCAAATTTTGCTCTCAATTTAGCCACAAAAACAAAAAAAGGATAAAAAGTATGGAAAACTATGGCGAAAGCAATATCAAAGTTTTAAAAGGCTTAGAAGCCGTCCGCAAACGCCCGGGAATGTATATAGGCGACACAAATTTAGGCGGACTTCATCATATGATTTATGAGGTTGTGGATAACTCCATAGATGAAGCTATGGCGGGCTTTTGCACGCACATTAGCGTGGAGATAACCGAGCGGGGCAGCTGTATAGTGCGCGACAATGGGCGCGGCATTCCTGTGGGTATGCACCCAACCGAGCATATACCGACATTAACGGTTGTTTTAACCGTTTTGCACGCGGGCGGTAAATTTGACAAAGACACTTACAAAGTAAGCGGTGGATTACACGGCGTAGGCGTTAGCGTGGTAAATGCGCTTTCAAAAAGCCTTGTCGCCACGGTTGAAAGAGACGGACAAACTTACAGACAAGAATTCTCCAAAGGAAAGCCAACAAGCGATTTGCAAATTTTAGGCACAAGCTCACGCACAGGCACAATGGTTGAATTTATGCCCGATGATGAAATCTTTGAAATCACTGAGTTTGATTATGAAATTTTAGCAAAAAGATTTAGAGAACTTGCCTACTTAAATCCCAAAATCACCATAGAATTCAGCGACAAACGCAGCCAAAGGGCAGAAACTTTTCACTTTGATGGCGGAATTTCGCAGTTTGTGAGCGATTTAAATTCCAAAGAAGCGCTCACCAAAGTCATAGCCTTTAATGTCGATGAAGAAGATGTCAATGTCGAAGTAGCCTTAATGTATAATGACAGCTACACTGAAAATTTGCTTTCTTTTGTCAATAACATAAAAACCCCAGACGGCGGCACACACGAAGCGGGCTTTCGTATGGGACTTACACGCGTGATAACAAACTATGTCGAGGCAAATGCCGCCGCACGCGAAAAGGACAACAAAATCACGGGCGAAGATGTGCGCGAAGGACTCATCGCCATAGTGAGCGTCAAAGTGCCTGAACCGCAGTTTGAAGGGCAAACCAAAGGCAAGCTCGGCTCAGCTTATGTGCGCCCTATCGTCAATAAAGCCACATTTGAGTATTTAAGCAAGTATTTTGAGGAAAATCCTATCGATGCCAAAGCCATAATGGGCAAAGCCATAATGGCAGCGCGCGGGCGCGAGGCGGCTAAAAAGGCAAGAGAACTCACACGCAAAAAAGAGGGTTTAAGTATAGGCACTTTGCCGGGTAAGTTGGCGGATTGTCAAAGCAAGGACCCAAGCGAGTGTGAAATTTATCTTGTGGAGGGCGATAGTGCGGGCGGTTCGGCAAAGGGCGGACGCTCACGCACCTTTCAGGCGATTTTGCCTTTGCGGGGTAAGATTTTAAATGTCGAAAAAGCGCGCCTTGATAAAATCCTAAAAAGCGAGGAAATCAAAAATATGATAACCGCCTTTGGCACGGGCATAGGCGATGAATTTGACTTGTCGCGCCTGCGTTATCATAAAATCATCATTATGACTGATGCTGATGTCGATGGCTCGCACATTCAAACCCTACTTTTAACCTTTTTCTTTCGCTTTATGAACAAGCTTGTGGAAAATGGGCATATATATTTGGCTCAACCCCCACTTTATCGCTATAAAAAGGGGCAAAAGAAAGAGATTTATTTAAAGGACGAAAAGGCTTTAAATGACTTTCTCATCGAAACGGGCATTGAAAGCAGCTCGATTGAGGGCGTGGGGATTAAGGACTTAAAAGAGTTTTTAAAGATAGTTGCTGCTTACAGAAGCGTGCTTAAAGAGCTTGAAAAACGCTTTTCAAACATAGCCATAGTGCGCTATCTCATCGAAAACAAGGCACTTTTAGCGCAGGACAATCAAGCCCTTTTTGAAAGCGTGCAAAAATTCGTGCAAAAGCAAGGCTATAACATTTTAAATTCAAGCGTGAGCGAGAACGGCGTGCATATTTTCGTGCAGACTGAAAGCGGGCTGAACGAGCTGATAATCGATGAAAGGCTTTTTACAAATCCACTCTTTGAAGAGGCTGTGTTTATCTACGAAAAGATTAAAGACAGGGGCTTTGACTTAGGCAAGGACATTTTGGAATTTTTAGACGAGATAGAAAAAAATGCTAAAAAAGGCGCTGACATACAACGCTACAAGGGACTTGGCGAGATGAATCCAGACCAGCTTCGCGACACCACGATGGACCCAGCAAATCGCCGTTTGCTTAAAATCTCCATCGAGGACGCGCAAAGTGCCAGCGATACCTTTAATCTCTTTATGGGTGATGAGGTAGAACCCCGCAGGGATTACATACAAGCCCACGCAAAAGATGTCAAGCACCTTGATGTTTAGGCGTTTGCTTGGCGCTTTTTCGCGCGGCTTTGCGTGAGTTTGGCGTGAAAATTTCGGGGCTGAGTTTTGAATTTTAGATTGAGCTGAATTTAAGCCTTAAATTTAGGGATTAGGGCTTAAATTTGACTTGAAATTTAGGGTTGAGTTTGAAATTTTAATTATGCTTATATGAATTCAGCGTAAATTTTTAGGTTTGAAATTGAATTTAGCTTTGAATTTTTTCAAGGTTGAGCGAGAAAGTTTCGGGGTTGAGCTTAAATTTTAGCTTGAAAACGAGCGTGCAAATTTGTCATATTGAGCGCAGCGAAATATCCACTCTTTTTGCGCGGGCAAAGGACTTTGAAAGCATTGTTTTGCTTTGGTATCAAGGGGGAGACTTGAACTCCCGACCTCCGGCTTATGAGACCAGCGCTCTAACCAGCTGAGCTACCCTGACATTTAACTTGCACGAGGCAAGCTGATATGATAAGTTTATGGTGGAGCATAGCGGGTTCGAACCGCTGACCTCGACGCTGCCAGCGTCGCGCTCTCCCAGCTGAGCTAATGCCCCATAAAGCCCTTTTTGCTAAAAGCGTTGCGGACAAACAAAAAGCAAATTATAGCGAAATTTTGCTTAAAAATTCAGCTTTTTGCGTTAAATTTCTCAAAATTTGATGAATTTGGCAGACAGGAAGGGATTTGAACCCTCGAAAGCTTGCACTTTACACGCGTTCCAGGCGTGCTCCTTCAACCACTCGGACACCTGTCTATAAAAAATTTAAGCAAAATTTGACAATTTTTAGCAAAATCAACCAAAATTGTAGCAAAATAATGTATAATTTTAACTTGTTTTTGCAAAATTCACAAAGAAAGCTCGCAAAAGCGAAGCCTTGCTCGCTCAAATGTGGTTCCGTAGCTCAGTTGGTAGAGCACCACCTTGACATGGTGGTGGTCGTTGGTTCAAGTCCAATCGGAGCCACCATTTACCTTTACTTAAACTTTCTTTCGTTTTCAAATCTTGCTTTTAAATGACTATATATTAAGCTCCAAAATGTTTTTTGATAGTCTTTAATTCTTTTTGTGTTATAATCGTTTGCAAATCATTATAGGACTAATTAAGGAACTAGACATTTTATTAAGGGACTAGTTCCTAGCAAACACTATAAAATGGCATATTAACAAAGATAGCATAGGCAAAGCTATAAAAATTCAGGCTCAAAAAGCGAAATGCCCTTAAATTTAGGGCAAATTCCGCTTTTTGTAAGGCTTTTAGTCTTTGTGGTGATTAAAGCCCTTTTCATCGCTAAAATCCGCATTTGCTAAGCGTTTAAGCTGTCTGTATCGGCGCTGTGCGTCTTGCTTGTTTTTCTCAAAAAGCTCACTCGCGTGCTGTGGGTTTGATTTTTTAAGAGAATTATAACGCACTTCATTCATCAAAAATTCATCATAAAGCCCCCAGTCTGGCTCTTTACCCGCCATTACCAAAGGATTTTTGCCCTCATCTTGCAAACGCGGGTCAAAGGTATAAATCGGCCAGTAGCCGCACTTTGTCGCTAGTTCGCCCTGCTCGCCTGAGCTGCTCAAACCGCCCTTTATGCCGTGCGCTATGCAAGGGCTGTAAGCGATGATTAAAGATGGTCCCTCGTAAGCTTCTGCGGCGATGAGTGCTTTGATGAGATGATTGTAATTTGCGTTTGAATTCACCTGCGCCACAAAAATGTAGCCATAAGTCATCGCTATTTGCCCCAAGTCCTTTTTCTGCACGGGCTTGCCTGCTGCGGCAAACTGCGCCACAGCTCCCGTGCGCGAAGCCTTTGAGCTTTGTCCGCCTGTGTTAGAATACACCTCAGTATCAAGCACTAAGACATTGACATTTTCCCCGCTAGCAAGCACATGGTCAAGCCCGCCGTATCCTATGTCGTAAGCCCAGCCGTCTCCGCCAAAAATCCAGTGTGATTTTTTGGTGATATACTGCTTTAAATCAAGGATTTTTTTCGCGCTTTTTATGTCTTTGTGCCTTTCTAAAAGCGCGACAAATTCATCTCTCATCGCCACGCAAGCTGGCACATCGTGGCGTTTTTGTATCCACTCTTTGTAAAAGGCGGCTAAATCATTTGGCACATTTGCTAAATCATCGCTCATCACCATAGCCATTTGCTCGCGTATGGTTTGCGTGGCGACTTTCATTCCAAGCCCAAATTCAGCATTGTCTTCAAAAAGCGAATTCCCCCACGCTGGTCCAAAACCGCTTTTTATGCTCTTGCGATAAGGCGTGCTGGGCGCACTTCCCCCATAAATCGAGCTACACCCTGTCGCGTTTGCGATTATCATTCTTTCGCCAAAAAGCCGTGTAACAAGCGTGATATAAGGCGTCTCTCCGCACCCCGGACAAGCGCCGTGAAATTCAAACAAAGGCTGCGCAAACTGCGCCCCTTTGGTATTTTCTTTCGCCATAATCTCATCTTTATAACGCACCTTTTTGAAAAGATAGTCCGCATTTTCTTGCTCGCCAAAATCAATCTCTTCTTCGATAGGCACCATTACAAGCGATTTTTCCTTGCTTGGACACTCTTGCACGCACAGCTCACAACCCGTGCAGTCTAATGGGCTAACTTGAATTTTGTATTTGAGTTTTTGTTCTTTTGTGCCTTTGGCATCGATGGCGTGTTCTTTCACTCCGCTTGGAGCGGCGTTAAATTCAGCATCATCAAGCAAAAACGGACGAATCACAGCGTGCGGGCAAACTGAGGCGCATTGATTGCATTGTATGCAGTTGCTTTCAATCCAGCGCGGCACGATGACGCCCACACCGCGCTTTTCAAATTCAGTCGTCCCGCTTTCAAAATGCCCGTCCTCATAGCCCAAAAACGCCGACACAGGCAAGTCATTGCCACGCGCTTTTTCCATAGGTTTAGCGATTTTTTCCACAAAGGGCGTGCCTTTGTAGGCGTTTGTTTCCTTTGCCACCTCATCTTGCAAGCTCGCCCACGCGCTATCCACAGCCACTTTGACAAGTCCGTTCGCGCCTATGTCTATGGCTTTGTAGTTCATTTCTACTATCGCTTCGCCCCTTTTAGAGTAGGTTTTGTGCGCTAACTCTTTCATCAGCTTTTTAGCAAGCTCGTAATCAACAATGTTTGTGAGCTTAAAAAAGGCTGATTGCATTATCGTGTTGGTGCGGTTGCCAAGCCCTATGTCGCGGGCTAGCTTTGTGGCGTTGATAATGTAAAAATTTATCTTTTTTTGCGCTAAAATGCGTTTGATTTTGTTTGGCAAATGCTTGATGGTTTCTTTTTCGCTCCAAATGCTGTTCAGCAAAAATGTGCCGTTTTCTCTTATGCCTTCTAAAACATCGTAGGTTTCAAGGTAGGCTGGCACGCTACACGCCACAAAATGCGGTGTGCTTACCAAATAAGTCGAGCGAATGGGCTTTTTAGAAAAGCGCAAATGCGAGCGCGTGTAACCGCCACTTTTTTTGCTGTCATACGCAAAATAAGCTTGGGCGTAAAAGTCCGTGTTGTCGCCGATGATTTTGATTGAATTTTTATTTGCACCCACAGTGCCATCAGCCCCAAGCCCGTAAAAAAGGCACTCTGTGGTGCTTTCGTTACTCAAAGAAATCTTTTCATCACAGGGCAAAGAAGTGTGGCTCACATCATCGTTTATGCCTATGGTGAAATGGTCTTTTGGCTCTTTTTGCTTTAAATTTTCAAAGACGGCAAAGATTTGCGAAGGATCGACATCTTTGCTTGAAAGCCCATAACGCCCACCTACGATTAAAGGGGCGTTTTGCTGTCCGTAAAAGGCGAATTTAATGTCTAAGTAGAGTGGCTCGCCAAGGCTGCCGGGCTCTTTTGTCCTGTCAAGCACGGCGATTTTTCGCACGCTTTTTGGCATCACTTCAAACAAGTGCTTTAAGCTGAATGGGCGGTATAAATACACCTTTAAAAGCCCTACTTTTTCGCCCTTTGCGCGCAAATAATCAATCACTTGCTCCAAAGCCTGCGTTACAGAACCCATAGCCACGATGACGCGCTCAGCCTGCGGGTCGCCATAATACACAAAAGGCTTATACTCTCGCCCTGTAATGCGCGAAATTTCGCTCATATACTCACTCACTATATCTGGCAACGCCTCGTAAAAGGGGTTTGTAAGCTCTCTTGTCTGAAAGTAAATGTCGTCATTTTGCGCTGTGCCGCGTGTTTTGGGGTTTTCTGGCGTTAGGCAGCTGTCCTTAAACGCCTTTACCGCATCTTTATCAAGCAACCTGTCAAATTCAGCATAGTCCATAAGCTCGATTTTTTGAATTTCGTGGCTTGTGCGAAAGCCGTCAAAAAAGTGCAAAAACGGCACGCGCCCCTTAATAGCAGCCAAATGCGCCACGCCCGCTAAGTCCATAACCTCTTGCACGGAGTGCGAGCAAAGCATAGCAAAGCCCGTTTGCCTTGCCGCGTAAATGTCTTGATGGTCGCCAAAGATAGAAAGCGCCTGCGCTGCCACTGAGCGAGCCGCAACGTGAATCACACAAGGAAGAAGCTGTCCTGCGATTTTATACATATTTGGAATTTTAAGCAAAAGCCCTTGTGAAGCCGTGTAAGTAGTAGTTAGTGCGCCTGCTTGAAGTGAGCCGTGCACCGTGCCAGCTGCGCCAGCCTCGCTTTGCATCTCCACCACGCGAACAGGCGAGCCAAAAAGGTTTTTCTTGCCCTCAGCCGCCCAAGTGTCGATATGGTCAGCCATAGGCGAACTCGGCGTGATAGGATAAATCCCCGCCACCTCAGTAAAGGCATAAGAAGCATAAGCTGCTGCCTCGTTGCCGTCCATAGTTTTCATCACTTTACTCATCGTGTCCCCCTTTTGTCGCTTAATCTTTTATAATTATACTTTGAAAAGGTTTAAAAAGTGATTAACTTGAAAAAAATTTGACTCTTTTGTTGAAAAATGATTGACAAGCATAAGGTTTAAGGGCTTGTCATAGCGAGTAAGCCCTGCTGAAATTTAAGCACCTTTTTTGTAAAAGGTGCTTAAACGCTTTTGTTTTGTATGAGATTAGGATTTAATCATCATACTTTTGTCCGAGAAAGTTGCCTTTGGCGTCAAAATGCAACTCCATTCGGTTGCTTAGCTCAATCTCGTAGCCATAAGGCTCCCAATCCACATCAGTGATGAAAACGCCCGGATACATTTTTTGAATCGTTGCCATTATGTTTTGTGGCAAACCTTGATAATAATGCTCCTGTGGGGCATACGGATAAGTCGGCACACCTGCTGGTGGCGGTGTTTGCGCTGGTGCTTGCTGGGCTGGATTTGCCATAGCACTTAAAGCGCACAAAGCCAAAGCGGCAATACAAATTTTCGTTTTCATAACGAACTCCTTAAAAAAAATTTCAAAAAAATTATAGCTTTCTTGTGTGAAGTGAATGTGAATTTTTAAATTTTACACGCAAATTTAAGATAAAATTAAAAAGTTTTGTCGCTAAAATGCTGATTTGCGAAAAAGCTCGCTACCTCAGCCATTCTTGCAAGCTCTTTATCTGCAAGTAGCTTTTATCTTGCACGGCTTGTATCGCCTTTGCCCCAGCACTTGCTCCGCGTAGGTTTGTAAAGTAGGGGATTTTAAAGCGAATGATATTTGCGCGGATTTTTTTGGTGTCGTCCTTACTGCTGTTTTCATCGCTGGTGTTGATGACAAGCTGAATTTCGCCGTTTTTGAGCAAGTCCTCGACATTTGGACGCCCCTCAGAAATCTTATAAATCTGCTCGCACTCAAAGCCGCCCTCGCGGATAGCCTTGCAAGTGCCGCCTGTGGCGATGAGTTTAAAGCCAAGTTTGACATAATCACTAGCGATTTTTTGCGCTTGTGCCTTGTCGCTGTCTTTAAGAGAGATGAAAACCGCGCCTTGTTTTGGCAAGTCGTTAAAGGCTGAAATTTGACTTTTAGCATAAGCGTTTGCAAAATCCTTGCCTATGCCCATCACTTCGCCTGTGGAGCGCATTTCAGGTCCTAGTTCTAAATCGCTGCCGTTGAGTTTAGCGAAAGGAAAAACGGCTTCTTTCACGCTGATAAAATTCATCTTTTTAGGGCATAAAATCCCGCCCTTTTCGCCCACTATGCCATAATCATCGTAAAATTTAAGCGCCTCTTTTAAATCCCCTTGCCACATCACCCGCGTGGCTACCTTTGCTAGCGGCAAGCCTGTGGCTTTGCTGACAAAAGGCACGGTGCGAGAAGCCCTAGGATTTACCTCTATCATATAAAGTTCGTTTTTATAAAGGGCAAATTGTATGTTTAAAAGCCCGACAACGCCTAAATTTAAGGCTATGTCGCGGGTTTTTTGGCGCACTAAATTTATGGTTTTTTCGTCCAAATTACAAGGCGGCAAGCTGCACGCGCTATCGCCAGAATGCACTCCTGCTTCTTCTATATGCTCCATAATCCCGCCCACATAGACACTTACGCCATCGCTTATCGCATCGACATCAAGTTCTGTGGCGTTGTGTAAAAACTCATCGATTAAAACAGGGGCTTTTTCGCTCACGCTCACGGCTTCTTGCATATAAAGGCGAAGCTCGCTTTCATTATGCACCACGCGCATAGCTCGCCCACCAAGCACATAGCTAGGGCGCACCAAAACAGGATAGCCTATATCGCTTGCCTTTATAGCGGCTTCTTCTACGCTCGTGGCTGTGGAATTTTTGGGTTGATTTATGCCGATTTTGTTGATAAATTCAGCAAATTTCTTTCTATCTTCTGCCAAATCAATCACCCTTGCGCTCGTGCCGATGATTTTAGCCCCAAATGCGCTGAGCCTTTTAGCGAATTTAAGCGGAGTTTGCCCCCCAAAATGCACGATAAGCCCGTCTGGCTTTTCGCGCTCTATCACGCCCCTTAAATGCTCAAAATCAATAGGCTCAAAATAAAGAATGTCGCTTGTATCATAGTCAGTGCTTACGGTTTCGGGGTTTGAATTATACATTATGGTTTTTACGCCCATATCATTAAGCGCAAAGCAAGCGTGCACACAAGCATAATCAAACTCTATCCCCTGTCCTATGCGGTTGCCGCCTCCGCCTATAATCATCACTTTTTTAGGCTCGTTTTTGTTGGCGCACAAGCTTGAATTTTCGCCCAGCTTGTCATTTTGAGCTTTCGCAGAAAGCGAAGAATCTTTATTTAAATTTATGCTTTTTTGTTGAGATTCTTCGCTACGCTCAAAATGACAAAGGCTTTGTAAATTTTCGCTTGAATTGAGCGTTTTTTCGCAAGCGTTTTGTGAATTTTCATTTGAATTTAGCCCTTCAAAGGCTGAATTTTCGTTGATTGTGGAGTAAAGATAAGGCGTAAGTGCCTTAAATTCGCCCGCACAAGTATCCACTTCGTTGTATTGTGGCTTTATGTTAAGGCTCATTCTCGTGTAGTAAATGTCATTTTGAGTGAGTTCTAAATTGTCTTTGGCGTTGATTAAATTCGCTATCATTTTGTCAGAAAAGCCCATAGATTTAGCAAGGCGGAGCATTTTTTCATCGTTTAAAATGTCCATATCGATTTGCTTTTCAAATTCAACAAGCTCTTTGATTTGCGTTAAAAACCACTTGTCAATCCTACAAAGCTCATAAAGCTCATCGACACCAAAGCCCTCTCTTATGGCTTGTGCGAGATACAAAAGCCTTTCTTCGTTAGGATTTCTCAGCTTAAAAATCAACTCATTTTTATCCGCCACTATCTCATCAAAGCCCGAGTATCCGCGCTCTAACGAACATAAAGCCTTTTGAATGCTCTCTTTAAAGCTGCTGCCTATCGCCATCACTTCGCCAACGCTTTTCATCGCTGTGCCAAGCGTGGTGCTGGCTGATGGAAATTTCTCAAAGGCAAAACGCGGAATTTTCGTTACTATGTAGTCAATCACAGGCTCAAAGCTCGCTGGCGTAAGCGTAATGTCGTTTTTAATCTCGTCCAAAGAAAAGCCCACAGCCAAAAGCGTGGCGACTTTTGCGATAGGATAGCCCGTTGCCTTGCTCGCAAGTGCTGATGAGCGCGACACGCGTGGGTTCATTTCGATGACTATCATTCGCCCGTTTTGCGGATTTATGGCAAATTGCACATTTGAGCCGCCCGTATCCACGCCGATTTCGCGCAGTATGGCAAAGCTTGCATCGCGCATAGCTTGATACTCTTTATCCGTAAGCGTTAAAGCAGGCGCAACCGTGATACTATCTCCCGTATGCACGCCCATAGGGTCGAAATTTTCTATGCTGCAAACGATGATACAGTTGTCATTTTTGTCGCGTATAACCTCCATTTCAAATTCTTTCCACCCAAGCAGGCTTTCTTCGATGAGAATTTCGTGTATAGGCGAAAGCGCTAAGGCTGAGCTGGCAAGCTCTTTAAACTCGTCCATATTATACACCACGCCACTTCCAGCACCTCCAAGCGTGTAAGACGCTCGTATCATCAACGGAAAGCCGATTTGCGTGGCTGCCTTTTCAGCCTCATCATAATCATAAGCGTAAGCTGACTTTGGCAAATCCATACCGATTTTTTTCATACATTCTTTGAAAATTTGCCTGTCCTCGCCCTTTTTAATCGCCTCTGGCTTTGCCCCAAGGAATTTCACTTCGCTAAAATTCGCCTTAAATTCAGCACTCTCAAAAACCTCCATAGCCACATTTAAGGCAACCTGTCCGCCCATAGTCGGCAAAATCGCATCAACGCGCTCTTTTTTGATGATACTTAAAATGTTGTCCTTTGTAATCGGCTCTATGTAAGTAGCGTCCGCAAACTGCGGGTCTGTCATAATGGTAGCTGGGTTTGAGTTGATGAGTATCACCTTGTAACCTAGCTCTTTAAGCGTTTTAGCTGCTTGCGTGCCGCTGTAATCAAACTCGCAAGCCTGTCCGATGACGATGGGACCGCTACCGATGAGTAAAATAGTCGAAATATCTTGTCGTTTTGGCATAAAAATTCCTTGAATTTTAGCTAAAATTATAGCAAGTTAAAGTTTCTAGGATAGAATGGCTTTTGTTTTTTTAAAAAAATTTAACGGCTTTGTTTTGCGGGCGATTTGCCGTTACAAGCAAATGCCCTTGCAGGTGGCTTTTCATCATCGCAAGCTGGCTTTGGGCGCAAATTTACGCCCTTTGCCACAATGCTTTGCGCGGTGCTTTAAATTTAAAGCCTAAATTTAGCTACGCAAAGGCTTTGCAAGGACTATCAAAGGGCGCGACTTATTTTAATGGAGTGGCGACAAACAAAGCGCGAATTCGCTCAAAGAAAGGAAAAATTTGCTTTATCTAGCGCAAACTGACACCACAGCGGGCTTTTTAAGCAAGGACGAAAGGGAAATCAACAAAGCAAAGGGCAGAGCCTTGCAAACGCCTTGCATACTGACAATGTCAAGCCTTAAAGAGCTTGCAAGCCTTGTGCGCGTGCCAAAAGCGCATAAAAATTTAGTGCGAAAGGCAAAAAAAACGAGCTTTATCTACAAAAAGGCTAGGGCAAATGAGAATTCTTTGGATTTAAGCGGCGAGTTAGTGGATTTGGGGGGCGAAAATTTGGGGAGAAAAGGGAATTTCAAGGGCAAATTCAAGGCAAATTCAAATCAAAATGCTTTAAATGTTTGCGAATTTAAGGCGAATTTAGAGAAAAATGCTTTGGGGGCTTTTGAAGTTGAGACAAATTCAAATCAAAAAGCAAATTCAAACGAAAATTCTTTGGGCGTTTGTGAATTTAGAGCAAATTCAAGGCAAAAAGAAAATTTAAAGGGCGAATTCAAGGTAAATTCAAATCAAAATACTTTGAATTCTTGTGATTTTACAGCAACTTCAAATCAAAATGCTTTCAATTCTTGCGAATTCAAGGCGAATTTAGAGAAAAATGCTTTGAAAGTTTGCGATTTTAACAAGCCTTTGAGTGCAACTTTAAAGGACAAACCCTTGCAAATATCCGCTAAAAACGGCTTTTTAGCGTGTCGCGTGGTAAAAGACTGCGCTCACGCTGAGTTTTTGCGCGAGTTTGGGGCGTTTTTTTCAAGCTCAGCCAACCTACACGGACAAGCATTTAGCGAGCAAATCGCCCGCCAAATCACACTCCAAAATGGCGGACAAATCATCGATGAAAGCCTTTTTTCGGGCGCACCCTCCGCACTCATCAAACTTTACCGCCACAAAAAAGTAAAAATACGCTGAATTTAAAGCATTTGCTAAACACAAAAGAAAGAAAAGAGCCTTTTGCTAGGCTCTTGAAAGGAAAAACAAAACGAAAAAGCGTTGTTTTGGTGATCCCTACGAGACTCGAACTCGTGTTACCGCCGTGAAAGGGCGATGTCCTAACCACTAGACGAAGGGACCAGCAAATCAAAGAGATGATTATACTATGATAGGGCTTAAAAAATGCTTAAAGTTTGCTTAAATTTCTTATTTTCGCGCAAAAGCCCTTAAATAGCCACTTTGACGGACAAAAATTTTTTATATAAAATTAAACTTATTATGATATAATTTCAAAGCAAATTTAAATTTTACTCTAAAAAAAGCAAAAAATTCAAGCTCAAAACGCCTTTTAGCTTGAATTTGAGCGCATTTTTACGAAAAAGGGAGCGATTTTGGGGCTTTTGAGCGTGATTTTTCTAGCCTTTGCCTTGTCAATGGACGCTTTTGCCGTGTCTTTATGCAAGGGCTTTGCGGCAAAAAGGCTTGAATTTAGGCATTGTCTCATCGTGGGGGCTTATTTTGGGGGCTTTCAGGCTTTGATGCCAGCACTTGGCTACCTTTTGGGCGTGGCTTTTGCGCATTTTGTGGCTCAAATCGACCATTACATAGCCTTTGTCCTGCTTGCTCTTGTGGGCGCAAAGATGATGAAAGAATCCTTTGAAAGTGCGAGCTGCGACACTACAAACAGGCACTTTGGCTTTAAAACTATGCTTGTTTTGGCTGTGGCTACGAGCATAGACGCTTTGGCTGTGGGCGTGAGCTTCGCATTTGTCGAGTTTTCGAGCATAAGCATTTGGCTAGCTGTCGCTCTCATCGGGCTTATCACCTTTTTTGTCTGCGTTTTGGGCGTGCAAATCGGGCATAAGCTCGCACACCGCGCCGCATTTTTAGGTAAAAAGGCTGAATTCATCGGCGGAGCGGTGCTTGTCCTTTTGGGCGTGAAAATCCTTGTGGAGCATTTGAGCTAGGCTTGACAGCGGTTTGCAAGGCACAAAATGACAAAACGCACTATCATTGCGAAATGACAAAATCCGCCGTCATTACAAGATGACAAAGTGCGTTTTCTTTGTCCGTCATTGCGAGCAAATTTTTGCAAAATTTGCGTGGCAATCCACGATAAAATTTAAGCAAATTTTATCACAAAAATTCAAGCAAAGCCCTAAATTTGTCATACTGAGCTTTCGCAAGAAAGCGAAGTATCCACTTGCAAAGCCCCATTTTGCGATAAAGAAAAACACAAGCTATGCAAATTTTGTTTTACGATAAAACAACGATTAACCTAATTTAACCAACGCCTTTTCGTAAAAAAGTGCCTAAATTTCAACGCTTTTCAAAGCCTTGAAATTTTAAACGACAAGCGCAAACGCAAATGCGCCACTTTGCTCGAAAAGACAAAAAACTTTCATTGACAATCACACTTTAAATTTTTAGTGTCGAATTCTATAAATTCGCCTACACCACCATATACTTCGTGCCTTGCAGCACAACCTTGCAAAAAGCCAAAAGCGATTAACGCTATCATAATATACTTTTTCATTTCTTCCCTTTTAATGTTTTAAAGTTTATTTACAACGGCTCGTCATTTTGGAAATTCTTATCATCACAAAAGAAATTTAAAGCCTCATCGCTCAAATTTACCCGCTTGTGCGTATTTGCGTGGCGTTTCTCTAATAAAAGCCTAAATAACTCATTTTTGCTCCTTGTTTTACGACAAACCAAACCTACACTTTTATTTAAAAAAGTGCCTAAATTTAAAGACTTTGAAAAGCCTTGAAATTGCAAACTATAAACGCAAATGCACCACTTTGCGAGATTAAACACACAAAGCCCACAGACACAACAAAAAAAGCAGTTTTATTTATAATTTAATCCAAAACCGCTTTCTTTTGCCTTGCTTCGCAATCCTTAACGGCTTCATCATAGGCTTGGGAAACCCTTCTTTCTTCGTTGCGAATGTTTGTTTCGTTCCACTCCAAGCCCTTTTTGGCAAAAGCTGCTTTTTGTCTCTCTTTTGCTTTTTTTAAAAAAGCTTGTTCGTTCATTCTCATTTTGTCGTAGGGCGAATAAAGCGAAAGCAAGAATGCGCCATTAAACAAATCACTATCCATCATTCCTATGATGAAACCTAACTCGGCACTAGCACGCCCCAATTTCTCTCTTTGCTCGCAAGTATTAGCGTAAGCGCCCACAGCCACACAAGTTGCTAACGCAACACCTAAAAATTTGGATTTTAGAAACATAGTTTCTCCTTTGGGTTTGAATTTAAAAAAATCCTTTTTTGAAATTATATCAATAGAGATAATTTCTATATAGAATTTTCTAAAAATTATAAACACTTTATACTTACAAAATGCTTAAATTTTCCCTATAAGGATAAAAAATGTTAAATCTGCCTGAGATAGTGAGCCAAGCGGAGATTGATGAGTTTTTTCACACCATTTCCTTTAATGTCAAGCGTTTGCGCAAGCAAAGGGGGCTGAGCCAGCTTGAAGTCGCCCTTTCCATAGGGCAAAAGTCTGTGGGTTTTTATGCGCACACTGAAAACTATCGGCACGGCAAGCATTTCAATCTCGTGCATATTTTCAAGCTCTCGCGGCTCTTTGAAGTGGAGCTAAGTGAGTTTTTTAAGCCTATACAGATTTTTGATGATGATGAGTGAGCGGTTTGAGCGCATTTTTTTGAATTTTATCTCATTTTTGTTCGCAATTTCAGCACTTTGTGCATTTTTAGCTGCTTTAAAATGCGAATTTATAGCTGTTTGAAAATTTGAATTTTGTTTTCGGTGCTTTTTACGGCATTTTGCGTGAGTTTAAGTGTCTTTAAGCACGCATTTGTGGGGGTTATGCTAGGGTTTCGTTAAACTCTCATAAATCTCTCCACAAAAAAAGGCTTTTAAAATGCGAATTTACGCGCCTTTTTTCTTACCCTTTGCAAAAGCAAGGTGTAGCCGCAACAAAATGCGTTACTAGTGCAAAGCAAAAACCCAACATTGTCATTTTGAGCTTTTGTAAAAGGCGAAAATCTCAAACATTTTCATCAACTCACAAGGCGCAAATCAAATCAAAAATTCACTTTTGTCATTTTGAGCGTAGCGAAATATCCAAAGAATTTAAGATATGCCTTAAAGCGCTAAAATCACACTTTGAATTTGTGGATACTTCGCCAAAGGCTCAGTATGACAAAATTTAGGGCTTTTACTCGAATTTTTGTGGCGATGACAAAAATCATCAGCATAACAAAATAAGCCATTATGCAAACTTCATCATTATGACAAGTTCATCGAGCATACACAAGATAAACTATTATAGTAAAATTTAGCAGCATAGATACGACAAGCCACTATGACAAATTCATCAGCACAGATAAAACAACAAAAAAATTACGACAAATTCACTAGCGCAAACAAAATGGCAAAAAATTTAAGGCTTAAAGTCCTTTAAATCCTTGCTCGTGCCGATTAAGATGAGATTGTCGCCCACATTGACAAGGGTTGTTTCAAGGTCGGGAAACATTTGCCACTCGTTTGAGCTGTTTTTGTAAGCCACTATCTTTAAATTTCCAGCGATTTGCTTCAAGCTGTATCCCACAAGGCTCTCATCGACAAGGATTTTCACCGCTTTTATGGTGTTGGCTGACAAATCAATCACTTCAAATTCAGGGTGAGCTAAAAACTCTTTGGCAAGGCGCACCGCGCTTTCTTTTTCGGGGTAAATCACCCGCGCTGAACCAAGTTTTGATAGAATTTGCCCGTGTATAGGCGAAGTGGCTTTGGTGATGACCGTTTCTACGCCTATTTCTTTGAGCGCCATTAGCGTAAGCACGCTTTTTTCGACATTTTCGCCTATGCTGACGATGACGACATCGATATTGTGAAAGCCCGCTTCTTTAAGGGCGGTTACATTTGTGGAGTCCAAAATATAAGCGCAAGCAACCTTGTCCTGCAAGGCTTTGAGCTGCTCTTCTTTTTTGTCAGCGATGATGACGCTCTCGCCAGCATTTAAAAGCTCGCTCGCTACCACAGAGCCGAATTTCCCAAGCCCGATAATGCCATAGGTTTTGTTTTTCATAGATAAATTCTCCCTTCGGGGTATTTGAAATGTTTTTCTTTTTCTTTGGTGAAAATGCTCATCAAAAAGGCGAAAATGCCTATCCGCCCGCTTATCATTAAGATAATGATGACAAGTTTTGCCTTGTCGCTAAAAAGCGCGCTTAATGAAAGCGTGCCACCATCGCCCACTGAAAAGCCCACCGTAGCAAAGGCAGAAGTCGTTTCAAAGAAAACGGCGATGAATGGAATTTCATTTTCCATTAAGGATAAAATCACCACGCAAGCTACCACATAAGCCATAGAGCCAACGGCGATGACAAAGGCGCGCTTTATCGTTTCCTCGGGGATTTCGTAGTTAAAAACCCGCACTCTGCCGTTTTTGATAACCCAGTAAGTATAAACAAGCAGCACGGCAAAGGTAGTTACCTTGATACCGCCACTCGTGCCGCCCGGACCGCCGCCTATAACCATAAAAAGTGAGCCAAAAAACAAGCTCGCGTCCTTAAATGTGCCTAAATCCAGCGAGTTGAAGCCTGAGGTTCTGTAATTGATAGCGGTAAAATAAGAGCTTAAAATCTTATCAAGCAAGGGCAGTGCGCCAAGGCTTTGCGCGTTTGAATACTCAAACAAAAAGATAGCCAAAGTCGCACAAAGCACCAAAGCGATGGTGCTTACAAGCACGAGTTTGGTATGCACGCTTAAATTCGCTATCCTTTTGCGCTGAAACAAATAAAGTTCAAGCAGCACGAAATACCCTATGCCGCCGATAAGCACTAGGCTTGTGATGATGAAATTCACCCACACATCGCCCCTGTAAGCGATGATACCCGTTTCAAAGGTGCTAAAACCGCCGTTGTTAAAGGCTGAGATAGAGTGAAAAAACCCAGCCCACAAGGCTTGCGTGAAGCTCATATCCAGCGCAAAACGCAAGGTAAGCAACACTCCGCCTATAAATTCAGCCGCAAAAACGAAAAAAAGGATTTTTTTCAAAAAGCCGATAACTCCGTCCATATGCGGGTAGATAAGGGATTCTTTGAGCATATTTTTTTCGTTAAAGCCGATTTTCTTGCGTATGAGTATATAAAAAAACACGCCAAAGCCCATATAGCCAAGCCCGCCGATTTGCACCAAAAACAAAATAATAGTCTGCCCCGTGAAAGTAAAGTCCAAAGCTGTGTTTTTCACCACTAGCCCCGTCATACTCACCGCGGAAGTAGCGGTAAAAAGGGCGTCCATAAAGCTCAAAGGCACTTTGCAAACCCCGTCAAGCCGCAACAAAAAAGCCCCAGCAATAGCGATAAATATATAACCTAAAAGCAAAAAGCGCACCGTGCGCCTGTCAAAATGCGTTTGTCTCAAAAAAGCTCCATTAAGCAAAAACGAGTATTTTACCAAAAATGACTGAAATTAAGCTAAAAATTTAAGCAGTATTTGAAAAAATGAGTAAAAATTTTTAAATTTTAGCTTATTTTTAAAAAATTCAGCTATAATTACACTTTGCATTGCGCCCAAACTTTAAGACAAAATGCTTGCAAGGTGCTTTTTTAAGGCGTTTTGATAGGCTTTTGCTTTTGTGAGAGCTAAATTTAGAGCTTTTAGCTTGCGGGTGTTTGTGTGAAAAGCCTTTTTGTAGGCTTTGTGTGATGGTTCGGTAGCTCAGTCGGTAGAGCAGCAGACTGAAAATCTGCGTGTCGGCGGTTCGATTCCGCCCCAAACCACCATTTTTTCGCTTATACAATCAACTCTTTTTGAATTTAGCCTAAATTTTTGCCCTTGTTTTTCTCGCAATGTGAATTTTTCCGCGAATTTATACTTTATGCTTTTTATCAAAATTCGTTAAGTTTTTATTTAAGAGTAAAATAGTTTTAATACCTAACAAATCTTAAACACTCCGCGCAAGCTAAATTTTCGCTATCTCCCTTAAAATGATAAATAAAGTCTTATTTAAGCCTGTAAATTTTTGTTTAAAAATTTGCTTGAAATTTAAAAATTTAAGATTAGTTTAAGGATAAAGTATTATAATCAACGAAAATTAAACTCACACTAAGGAGCAAAAATGAAACGAGTTATCCTACTCACTTTAAGCGCCTGTATGGGTGTGGCGCTTTGGGCTGCACCCGCTACAAACGCGAAAAAGCCATTTATTGAAGATGGCGTAAAACCGAGAGTTTTGAGCGACTATGTCGAGCAAGACAAGGACTACTGGGCGTATATACGCAAAAACCACCCCCTTTACAAATATGAAAAAGAGGGCAGAATGGTTGGCAAACTCACTGAGAGCAACAGACAAGAAGAGTTTATCAACATAAACAATGGTCCCAAAGCTGCCAAAGAGCTAGGGCTAGAACACGCATCTGTTACCTACCGCTTGTTTTCAGAGTCGATTTTGGACTATCCAAACAAATTCGTAGGCGCTAAAAAATGCGGCGAATGCCACCCTGCGCAATACGCAAGCTGGTCTCGCTCACGCCACACCATAAATGTGCGTTTCCCACACGAGGTAAGCGAAGCACCAAATGGCGATTTGAACGCGCCTATGTATGGCTCAAAAGATAGCTCTATCTTGCCAAAGGGCATTAGCGCAGAAGATGTTGTTTTCGTGCTTGGAACTCCACGCACCAAATACGGCTTTATCGACAAATACCTAGTGCGTGGCACTTACCATGTGCAAGGCGGCAAGCTCAAAGACGGCACAGGCACGGTTCACGCTGGGTCAAATCAATTTAGCCGTTTATGGACAAACTATCTCACACCTGAGATGGCGAAAAAAATCGCTTCTTATGTGCCCGGCTTTCCTACCACGCTTGAAGAATTCGGCGGCAAGGGAAGTCAAGGCAGCTATGTATGGGGAACAAACAGCTACGGCTCCACAAAAGACGGCAAGCTAATGTTTCAACCCGCTACTGCATACTGCGAGGTTTGCCACAGCTTTAAATTTGACTTTAAGAGCAAAGAAGAGTTCTTTTCAGCACTTGGCAACGCAAAGAAACTCCAAGAACACACTATCAACAAAGGTATAACCTGTGAGGAATGCCACGGAGCTGGCGGACACCTTTATGGCGCACGCGGTGCTGGTATGCCATCAAACTGCGAACGCTGCCACCAACGCTTTGCTAACAGCGAGGCTGATGAGGACAAAAACCCACGCAAGCCGTTTAACACTTACTTTAAATCAGGTTGTCCGTCTTGCGGCACTGAGGGAAGTCAGCTTTACAACTCAGCCCACTACGACAAGGGTATGCGTTGCACCACTTGCCACGACCCACACGAGACGACAATGAACAGCTGGAAAGACAACTATACCATTCCAAAGCTCAAAAAAGATTGCAACGATTGCCACCAAACGCAACAAACATTCTTTGACAAGGGCGGAATTCACGCCAAAGAAAGCTGCTCTGCTTGCCATATGCCTACGATGATGAGTTGTGAGAACTTTAACTCTATACAATTCCCAGACCACGCTGGCTTTGACAACGCAAGAACTTCACACATTTGGAAAATCAATGTCAGCCCAACTGCAAAAACGATAAACCAACCAAAAGGCAAAGAGCGAGACGCTCGCAAAACCAAAGGCTGGACTATCGCGCGTGATGATAATGGACGATATTTCGTGGATTTGATGTGGAGCTGCGGACGAAGCGGCTTTGAGGACAGACACTTAGTGCAAGAGGGCAAGAGTGGTTGCCACAGCGCGGCGCAAAGCACCTTGCCAAAAGATTTGCACTACACTGACCAACAAAAGATTTACGATGATGTCGTTGCTTGGCAAAAGCCTGTAAAAGACGGCTACGCGCAAGTGAAGAAAATGCTGGCTGATTTAGACAAGAAAATGGCGGGTAAAACTAGCCTTAAAACTGAGTCAAAAGCTCGTGCCATTATGTTTGCTAAACAAGCTGAGGACATTTTGACAAAGCTTGAAAAAGACGGCTCTTGGGGCGTGCACGGACCTGCGTATTCAAAGAAAATCATCGATGAAGCGCTTGTTTATGTTACACAAGCCACTGACATCGCAAACGGAAAGAGTAAATAAGGCTCAAATTTGAGTGAAAGGAAAAAAGATGAAAAAAATGCTTAAATTCGTCTTTTTACTCTTTGCATTCGTTTCAATAAGTATCGCTGACGGCGTTGCTGGTATAGCCGCTGTTGAAGGCACTCAGCCCATCACCGTTAGCGATGCGATGGCAGATTTAGAAGGGAAAAAGACGCTGTTCTGTGGCACTATTGATGCGCAGATAAAAAAAGAGATTGGCTACATACCAAATTCTGTCTTTGTCGATGCGAAAAATTGGCGTTCGGCTATGCCAAAAGACAAAAACGCTAAAATCATTTTCTACGGCAAGGACAGAATGAGCTTTGAGCCTGCTGAGATAAGCTTGCTTGCTAAAAGTGCAGGATATACAAACACCTTTATTCTCACTGAGGGCATTGAGGGCTGGATACTTAATGGCGGCAAAAGCATAAAAGCGGGGCTTGATGAGTGGGACAACTCGCCAAATATCACAGACTATAAAGACGGCATTCACGCTGAAATGGTTTTTGGGAAACTTCCTGCTTGTAGCGATTGCCACGCGATGCAAAAGGGTGGCATAGACCCAAATTTAGCCACAAACACAAATCTCATCAGCTTAAATTGCTCTAAATGCCACGAAAAAGCGCAAGAAAATTTGGCAAATTCAGCTCACGCGCCTAAAAAAGCTAAACTTTCTTTTGAGAATTTAATCAATGTTGATTTGACGAACGACAAGGGCAAAAAGCTGCCAAATTGTTTGGACTGCCACGGCGTGCATAACAAAACGCCTGAATTTATGGCGGCAAACCCACGCACTATCGCCGAGATAAGCTGCGAAAAATGCCACGAAAAGAAATTCAAAACCTTTTTGGGTAGCTTTCACGGCAAGGCTTTGCTTTTAAGCAAAAACAATGTCGAGCATTTTGAGGCATTGCCGACTTGTGCGAGCTGCCACGGCAAGCACAACATACAGCCAAGCGACAACCGCGCTTCTACGCTTTATGGGCAAGCAAAAATCGACACTTGTGCTAAATGCCACGAGGGCGCAAACGCGAATTTCACTGAATTTATAGCTCACGCCGACCATCACGATGGAGAGAATTTCCCAGCACTTAATGGGGTGTTTAAATTTATGGCGGGGCTTGTTATCGTTGTCTTTGTGTTCTTTGGCATACATACGCTTTTGTGGTGCATTCGCTTGGTGCTTTTGCGCCTTACTCACCCAAAAGAATGGCAAGCAGTAAAAGAAAAAAGCGCGGCTGACAAAACGCACATTAAGCGTTTCACGCCTTTCCAAAAGGCACAGCACTTCTTTATGGCGGCAAGTTTCTTGGGGCTTTCTGTCTCAGGGCTTGGACAAAAGTTTTACGATGCTCCTTGGGCGCAAAGTTTGATTGATTTCTTAGGCGGACCTTTGGTAGCGACACAAATTCACCATTTCAGCGCGGTGATAATGTTTATCGTCTTTTTCAGCCACATAGGGCAAATCATTGCTTGCAAGGTGCAAAATGGCTGGACGCTTAAAGATTTCTTTGGACCTGATGGGCTTATGCCAAATACGCAGGATTTCAAAGACTTAGCCGCTCATTTCAAGTGGTTTTTCGGCAAGGGCGAACGCCCGCAGTTTGACCGCTGGACTTACTGGGAGAAATTCGACTATCTTGCGGTGTTCTGGGGTATGTTTATGATAGGCATTACGGGGCTTATGCTGTGGTTTCCTGTGGGCGCGAGCGCGCTTGTCAGCGGCGAATGGCTCAACATAGCCACAGTGATACACTCAGATGAAGCCTTGCTTGCGATGGGCTTTATCTTTGCGGTGCATTTCTTTAACACGCACTTCCGCGCAGACCGCTTCCCTATGGATATGGTTATATTCAGCGGTAGCCTTTCTCAAAGCGAGGTGCAACACGAGCGCAGCAAATGGTTTGCACGGCTTAAAAGCTCAGGCAAACTTGACACACTGCTCATCAAGGGCTTTGACTTCCCTATGGCTGCTATCAGCAAGGTTGTCGGCATTTTGATGCTCATCACAGGGCTTTTCTTCCTTGTGCTGATGATAATCGCAGGGCTATCTTACTTGTAGCTTGATGCTGCTTTAAGCTAGCTAAATTTAAGCGCATTTTCCCAAAGTGCGTGAATTTAAAGCAAAGGGTTTAAAGCCCTTTGCTTTTTTTGTTTATATTTTTGCGCTTTTTAAGGGCAAAAATTTACATTTCGCTTGAATTTTTGCTTTTTTAAGGGCAAATTTTACATTTCGTTTGGATTTTTTAAGGGTAAAAATTCACATTTTGTTTGAATTTTGTCCTAAAATTTGCTAGAATTTTTCATCAAAATTCAAGGAAAAGCGATGCCCTTTGACTTTAAAAAAGAATTCAAAGAACTTTACGCCCCAAAAACAACCCCCGCACTCATCAACGCCCCGCAAATGCACTTCATAGCGGTGCGCGGCAAGGGCAATCCAAACACGAGCAGCGAGTATCAAACGAGCGTGGAGCTTTGCTACACACTTGCTTACGCGCTTAAAATGAGCCACAAAAAGGGCTATGAAATCGCTGGCTTTTTCGAGTATGTCGTGCCGCCTTTGGAGGGCTTTTGGTGGCAAAGTGGCTTTGAAAATGGCGGTTATGCGAGCAAAGAGGACCTTTCTTTCATCAGCCTAATCCGCCTGCCCGAATTCATCACGCCACAGCACTTTGAGTGGGCAAAAGCACAGGCTGCGAGCAAAAAAGCCCTGCCTTTTGAAAGGGCTGAGTTTTTTCGCTATGATGAGGGGCTTTGCGTGCAGTGCTTGCATTTGGGTTCTTATGACGCAGAGCCTGAAACTTTGGCAAAAATGAGCGAGTTTATCGCCGCAAATGACTATGAAAAGGACATTAGCCCCACGCGCTTTCACCACGAAATCTACCTTAACGACCCACGAAAATGCGAGGCAAGCAAGCTTAAAACCATTTTACGCGTGCCGATTAGGAAAATTTAGGCGATTAAGGCTTGAATTTTAGCTAAATTTTCGTTCATTTGGGCTGAATTTTGGCTAGCACCTTTTTGACAAATAGCTTTTTAGTAAGCATTTTATCAGCAAAAAACTTGTCGGCAAAGACTTTATCGGCAAGTATTTTTTGGTAAAAAACTTTTCAGCGAAAATTTGTAGCAAGCACCTTGTCGGCAAGCATTTTGAAAAGCAAGGAATTCAAGCCTTAAATTTAGGCTTTGAAAAAGGCAAATTTAGCCATAAGGGCTATCACGCCGTTTTTTAGTTTTTTAAAACGGCTTGCAACGACAAACAAGCAAACTCACCCAAAAGCGCGTGTGAATTTACTTTTGCTTTGTTTCTTTTAAAATTTCAAAGATTTTTGCGAGATTGTCGCGTTTTACGCCTCGATACACGAGAAAAATATCAGCCACAACCCACGCAAACGCCGAGAAAAAGCATGCAAACCACAGCATAATCGCCGCAAAGCTCAAATTTTCGGCAATGCCCTCGCTTGTTATCACGCCAGCGCTCACATAAATGGCGATGAGAAAGACGATTTTCGCAAGCCCCAAAACCATATCGCCCTTGTAAATCCTGTCAGCACCGGGCAAAAGCAGCGAAAGCACGAGCGCGAGCAAGGGGTTTTTGAGATTTGCAAACACCAGCATTTCCATAGCGGCTTCATTTGCCTTCTCCAAGCTCTCTTTGAGCGGCAAAAGCGCGTCATTAGGCACTTTGTCCTTAAACTGCAACAACATAAAACTGAAATTTGACTCTTGCATATTTGCCCTTTTTTGCGAAATAAAACGACATTATAGCGAAATTTCCTTGTCTTTCATAAAATGTGTGTGAAATTGCTTAAAATTTCGCAAATTCACCAAATTTATGCGCCAAAAAGCAAAAATTTAGCTATAATTTTTCATCTTAAATTCAGCAAACGCTTTTTGCTTAAAAGGAAAGTTATGGACTTTTTGATGATTTTTTGCACGCTTGTGGCTGTGGGCGTGGTGGCTTATTTTGTGCTGAAAAACTACAATCCCATTTTTGTGTTTTTCTTTTCTGGGCTGATTATCTTAATCGCCGCCTTTTATCTCACAGGCACACCCTTGCCAAACACGCAACGAAAGCCCGAAGAAATAACTTTTCTTACGAATTTACTTGACGGCTTTGCCTTTATCACGGCTACATTTAAGAAAAATTTAGCAGGCGTTGGGCTTATCATAATGAGCGTGGCGGGTTTTGCAGCCTATATGAAACACATCAACGCCTCAGCAAAGCTGGCTTACCTTGCAAACAAGCCTTTGGGTAAAATCAAAAACAAATATCTCGTGCTTAGCGGCACTTTTGTGGTGGGAATGGCACTTAAAATAGTGATTTCATCGTATGCGGGCTTGCTTATACTCTTGTTGGCGTGCATTTACCCTGTGCTTCTTGCTCTTGGCATTCGTCCTATCACCGCTGCTAGCGTGCTTTCTTTAATCGCCCTTGATTATGGACCAAAGGATGGAAATTCCATAAATATGGCGGATATGGTAGGCGAAAAGGACAATGTCGTGGGGCTTTTTTTGGATTATCAGCTTTATGTTGTTATCGCTTATGTGGTGGTTATCGCGCTTTTAATCCCTTTTTATTATGCTTATATGGACAAAAGAGATAAGATAAAGGGCATAAACAACGAAGAAGTGGAAATCCCTGAGATAGTAAATCCAAAGTGTCCTACCTTTTATATCTTTTTGCCGTGGCTGCCCATAGTTTTTTTGTTTAGCGCGTATTTTATGGGCATAAAGCTCGATGTCATCACGGCAAATTTCATCAGCATAGCCCTTGTTTTCATCATCGAATTTATCCGCCATAAAGACGCTAAAAAGCTGGGCGAGGATATGGTTGTGATTTTGCGCGCAATGGCTGAAATTTTTGTTACCGTTGTGGCTATCATCGTGGCGGCGGGCATTTTTGCGGAGGGCATAAAGGCACTTGGAGGCATAGGCATCATCGCAAATGCTGTGTCAAATATGGGCGCATCGGCTATTATCCTTACCATAGCGCTTTTAAGTTTTATCGTGTATTTTGCCACAGTGATTATGGGAAGTGGAATCGCCGCTTTTAACGCCTTTGGCAGACTCGCCCCTGACATAGCCACAAAACTTGGCATTCACCCTATGGTGCTGGTTTTGCCCATAGAAATCGCTTCTTGCTTGGGGCGCGCGGCTTCGCCTATATCAGGCGGCATTTTGGTGCTGGCTGGATACACAAAGATAAGTCCCATCGCCCTTGTCAAGCGCTCAACTCCGCTTTTGCTCGTGGGAATGGTGGTAAATATCCTTGTGGCTTATTGTTTTGCGTTGTAAGTTTTTTGTGCTAAAATGCTTTTTTTAAAACTAAAATTCAAGCTGAATTTACGCTTTGAAAGGGCTTTTTAGGCTCTTTTGCGTAAATTTTGCTTATGATAAGGAGAAAAAATGCCACTACTTGACAGCTTTAAGGTGGATCACACCATAATGCCAGCCCCAGCCGTGAGGCTTGCAAAGACTATGCAAACCCCAAAAGGCGACACCATAAGCGTTTATGACTTGCGCTTTTGCGTGCCAAACAAAGAGATACTGCCTGAAAAGGGCATACACACTTTGGAGCATTTGTTTGCGGGCTTTATGCGCGAGCATCTTAACTCAAATGCCGTTGAAATCATCGATATATCGCCTATGGGTTGCCGCACGGGCTTTTATATGAGCCTTATCGGCAAGCCAGATGATGAAAGCGTGAAAAATGCGTGGAGCGCGAGTATGAAAGACATTTTAAACGCTAGCCAAATCCCAGAGGCAAACAAATTTCAATGCGGCACTTACGCTATGCACTCGCTTGATGAAGCCAAAGCAATCGCCAAAAGCGTGCTTGATAAGGGCATAGGCATAATGGACACAAACAAAATCTTGCTGAAAGAGTTTGCGTAATTTTGCATAAAGGCGCGTTAGCTTGTCTCATCAAGCCGCCTTTACGCCTTTAAAGCTAAATTTGCCCTTAAATTCGCGTAAAATTTAGCTTTTTTAGGTGGCACTACTTGAATTTGCGTAAAATTTAGCTTTTTTAAAGCGGTGCTGCTTGAATTCGCGTGAATTTTTCACTCAAAGCCTGTGAAATTTAGTGCGTGTAAGCCTTAAATCAAGCGCAAGTATCAAGCTAGAATTTTGCGCCGATATGTTTTAAGGGCTTTAACGCAAGGCGTGAATTTTAGCTTTGAAAATTTGCAAATTTTTCGCTATAATACCCGCTTTTAGACAAAATTTAAGAAAGGATTTGCGGTGTCAAGCAAGAGGGCGCAAGGCAGGATTTATATCAGCTCTGATTTTCACTTTTGCCACGAAAATGCGATGAGGTATTCTGACAGATACTCACAACGATTTCACAACATACAAGAGTATCAAAGTGCTTTGATGGAGCATTTGGCAAGTTTTATCAAGCCTGATGATATTTTTTTGTTTTTGGGGGATTTGTCCTTAGGACCGGGCAAAAGTGTGCAGGTGTGTAAGGACTTGCTCTCTGTCCTAAAATGCGACAATATGCACTTTATCCGCGGCAACCACGACAAATGGCTTACAAATTTGGATTTGTATGGTATGGGCTTTCGCAGCGTGCGCGACTACTTACTCATTGATGATTTGCTGATTTGCCACTATCCGCTTGCTGATGCGTATGGGGAGTTTGGGCAGTATAAAATGCACAAATTTTTGTGGGATATGTTTTACCAAAATCCTGTGGTGCGTAGGGTTATACACGGACACATTCACAACGCTGTGTTGCGCGGTATCGAGGGCGTGGAGTATGTCAATGTGAGCGTGGATAAGGACAAGGATAAATTCAATGTCTATGAATTTAAGGACATCGACTATGATGAATTTAAAACTATGCTGAAAAAAAGTGGCGTGAGTAAATTTAAACGCTCTCAAAAGGGCAAAAAATGACGCTCATCGTGTGTGCGGGGAAAAATGAGGATTTTCGCTTTGCTAAAAGTATAGGCGTGGGCTTGGTTGAGGCAAGTGCTGGGCTTTGCGAACTTTTGTTTAAATTTAATGCAGTGGCGAGCAGATATAGCGGTGCTAAAAATGTGCGTGGCGTGGCGGGCATTATGGACGAGCAAAGTGTGGCGAGTGAGTTAAGCGTGGCAAACAAGCCCGATAAAATCATTTTCATCGGCACTTGTGGGCTGTATCAAAAGGGCGATAAAAAAGGCTTGAACGCTGTAAATTTAAGTGAAAATGGCAAGATAAAGGAAAATTTAGGCGCGAAAAATCTAGCGAGCGAAAATCAAAAGCCTTTGAAACTGCTTGAAATTTATGAAAGCGCGCATTGTTTTAATGTAGAAGCGAGCAAGCTCACAAATGATTTTTACAGCCCCGCTGAATGTGAAATCAATCTCAATGTTTCATATGAAACAAAAAAATGCAACTCATCAAACTATATCTGCACGGACGAAAATCTAGCGGCAAGATTTGCGGATTTGGGCTTGGAGCTTGAAAATATGGAGAGCTTTGCGGTGCTGAGCGTTGCTAAACGCTTTGGCATAAGCGCGACTTGTTTTTTGTGCGCGACAAATTTTTGCGACAAAAACGCTCATCAAAGTTTTTTGCAAAATCACGCTCAGGCGAAGAAAAATTTAGAGCATTTTTTGCAGGAAAAGAATTTGATTTAAGGCGAAAATGTGAGCGACAAAATGACAAAAAAATCAAAAGAAAATTTAGACAAAAAAGCGATAAAAGCGAAAAAGGCTGATTTAAATGTAGATGAAAAGAATTCAAATTTCACAACTTCACAAAAGCAAAATTCAAAGGCTCAAAAATCCCAAAAAACAGCAAAAAGTAAAAAAACTTCAAAAGAAAATTTAAAAGCAAATTCACACGCAAATTTCACAAGCCAAAAAAAGCCAAAAGCACAAAGCCAAAATTTAAATGAAACAAATTCGCAAAGCCTAAATTCAAACGAGTCAAATTTACAAGGGCAAAGTGTCGTTTCAGCTCCGCTTTTCAACTCTTTAAATTCCACTCAAAAGCTGAATTTGCTTGATTTTACCGCCGATGAGCTTGCCAAAATCATCTCGCCTATGTTTCGTGTGAAACAAATTTTTGAGTGGATTTACCAAAAATACGCCGATGATTTTTCGCAAATGTCGTCCTTGTCAAAGGAAATGCGTGCGGAGTTGAGCCAAAAATTTCACTTTTCGCCCTTGCAATGCGTGAAATTCGAGCAAAGCAAGGACAAAAGTATCAAATACCTTTTTTGCCTTAATGACGGCTTGCTGATAGAGTCCGTCCTTTTGCCGATGAAAGAAGAAGTCCTTGATGAAAACGGCAAACGCGTCAAGTCGCCGCGATACACGATTTGCGTTTCATCGCAGGTTGGCTGCAAAAGTGGCTGTTCTTTTTGCCTTACTGCAAAGGGCGGGTTGAAGCGAAATTTGAGCGCGGGCGAAATAGTCGGGCAGATTTTGTGGATAAAAAAGCAGCAGCAAATCCCCTACGCTCACCGCGTAAATGTCGTGTATATGGGTATGGGCGAGCCGCTTGACAATCTCACAAATGTAAGCCGTGCTGTGCGGATTTTGAGCGACAACAATGCCTTGTCTATAAGTCCGCGCCGTCAAACCATAAGCACGAGTGGGCTTGCAAAGCAAATTAAAGAGCTGGGCGAGATGAATTTGGGCGTGCTTTTGGCGATTTCGTTGCACGCGGTTGATGATGAGCTGCGAGACAGGCTGATGCCGATAAACAAGGCTTACAATATCGCTGCGGTTATGGAGGCTGTGCGGGGCTTTCCTATAAATCAGCGCAAAAAGATAATGTTTGAATACCTGCTGATTGCGGGCGTAAATGACGGCAAACGGCACGCCGAAGAGCTGGTGCGCCTGCTGAGCGGCATTCGCGCAAAGGTGAATTTAATCCTTTTCAACCCGCACGAAGGCAGCACATACCGCCGTCCAAGCGTAGAAGATGCGGTGAAATTCCAAGACATTTTGAGCGCAAAGGGTATCACTTGCACGGTTCGGCAAAGCAAGGGACTTGACATAAGCGCGGCGTGCGGACAGCTCAAAGAAAGGACACAAAAATGACGATTTTAGACATAGGCGAGTTGATTTTCATCGTGGGCGTGGTGGCGATAGGGCTTGCGGGGATTATTTTCGTGCTGAAAAATGAGAAAAAATAAAAATTCGCAAAAATTTATCTTTTTGCATTGAGCTTGTTGAAATTAAATCCAAAAAAGGATACAATAACCTTTAAATTCACATTTTGAAAGGGTAAAATGAAAAAGTTAAGTTTAGCGATTTTAGCGGCGTTTTTAACGCAAGTGGCGTTTGCTGAAAATTTAAAATGGGAGGATGCGGATTGTCGGTTTGAAAAAATCACAAGCAAGAGCCAAACGGACATTGAACTAGACCCTAAAAACGATGTGGATAGTTGCGGAGTGCCTTCTATCGTCATCATAGAGGCGCAAAATATAGAGCAAGCTTATCAGCGACTTTTGCTTGATAGTGAGCGATACAAGAAAATTCTTTTACAAGCGTTGCCGATGAAAAATCACACGCACAGCGTTACTGTTGGGGTGATTGACGGGGTAAAGCTAGAAAATATCACTCGCTATGAATGGAAAAATGAAAAATTGTTAAAAATTCACATTGAATATGAGTATGGTTGTGGCGATGAGCATTACACGCTTATTGATTTAGGCGACGGCAAGGTTAAGATAGTAAGCCAACAAAATTCTTGCTAGACTTTGAATTTTGATGCCCTTTGCTTTTGACTCGTCCGCAAAAATTTGAATTTTTGTTTCATATGAAACAAATTTAAATTTTTGTAAGGCAAAACGCAAGAATTTAAACAAAAGATGATAAAGTGTGAGCAATTTGCTCGAAAAATTTAAGTAAAAAAAGACGACAAGACAAATGATTTACTCGAAAATTCAAATAGAAAATTACAAAATAACGCATAATTTAAGAAAAAATAATTTGCTTCAAAATTCAAAATGACAAGACAAAAATAATCAAAAAGAATAATTTGCCGAAAAATTCAAATAAAAAATACCAAAGCAGATGATAATTTACTCGAAAAAATTTAAGCAAAAAAGATGACAAAGCGCAAATGATTTGCTTAAAAATTCAAGTTCGTAAAAGCCTTTTCTTAAAAAATTTTTTTGCACTTTGTTTGTTATTTTTGCGAAAATTTGAAAAATTTGCTTATGCTTTTTTGCTTGCAATGATGATTTGGTAGGATTAAACCTAAATCAACGCTTTAAAAAAGAGCAAATCACAAGCTCAAAGCCCGCAAAAATTCAGCCCTTATGTCTCTTTGCGAAAGTATGTCGTAGGATTTGCCCCCAAATTCAAACGCCAAGCGATTTGAGTGCAGGCACAGCCTTGTCGCGCCCGTGAGCGACACTCTCTCAAAGGCACTCATTTGCTTGTCTAAAATGCGCTCGATGTCCGCCCTTTCCAAGCCATACAAAGGCTCACCCAAAACCGCAAACCCGCTTGCAAAAAGGTGCAGGCGGATTTGGTGCTGCCTACCTGTGAGCGGGCGAGCCAGCAGCAAGGACGCGCCTTTTGAAAAATCAAAGCCCTTGCCAAGCTGAATTTCGTGCGATAAATTCAGCAAATCCTGCTCGCTAAAATAGCAAAGCCTTTTAAATTCAGTCCTTGCTTCCTTTCCGCCCTCGCTCAAAGGACAAAGCCGCATTCTCGTTTTCACCTCATCGCAAGCTGAATTCATAGGCAAATCGACACTGAATTCAAGCGGAGTTTGCCCGCTCACAAGGGCTAGGTATTCTTTTTTGACAAGCCTTTTTTCAAAAAGAGTTTTGAAAATCGTTTGCGTTTTTTTGTCTTTGGCGACTAAAATCAGCCCGCTTGTCTCTCTGTCAAGCCTGTGCGCCACGCCAGCTTGCGCCCCATACAAGTGCCAAATCTCATCGCACAAGCTGTAAGCGCAGTTTCGCCCGTTTGGGTGGCTTAAAATTCCGCTTTGTTTATCAAAAACGGCAAAGTTTTGATTATCAAAAATCGGCTTTTGTCCGCGCGGAGCGTTTTCGTAGCTGATAAGTTCGATTTTACCACGCAAAATTTCATTTTTTGCGCTCACCACTTCGCCGTTGCAAAAAAGCCGTCCCTTGTCGATGAGCCTTTGTGCCTCTTTCATCGACACGCCAAGTGCGTTCATCAGCACTTTAAACGCCCGTAAATTCGCATTTTGCGCCACATTGTCGCTGGCATTTTCGCTCGCAGCGAATTCGCTCAACAAATTTGCAATTTTAATTTTTTTATACGCCATTTTTAACCAAATTTTAAGTTTAATTTGAGTAGAATTATACTCTATTTTTTCAAAAATTAACAAAAGGCTTTATGATATGGTCGAACGATACAGCAGGGTTGAAATGTCGTCAAAATGGGATTTGCAAGCTAAATACAAGGCTTGGCTCAAAGTCGAGCTAGCAGCCGTTAAAGCGTGGAATGAACTAGGTTTAATCAAAAAAGACGATTGCGAGAAAATCCTAAAAAACGCTAAATTTGACATAGGGCGCATTGACGAGATAGAAAAGACGACAAAGCACGATGTCATAGCATTTCTCACAAGTGTGAGCGAAAATTTAGGCGCAGAGAGTAGGTTTTTGCACTATGGAATGACTTCAAGCGACTGCATAGACACGGCTGTGGCTTTGCAAGTAAGAGATAGCCTTGATTTAATCATCACTGACACGCAAAATTTACTCAAAGCACTTGAAAAAAGGGCATTTGAATTCAAAGACACCCTTATGGTTGGGCGTAGCCACGGCATACACGGCGAGCCGATAACCTTTGGGCTAGTGTTAGCGGTTTGGTTTGATGAGATAAAGCACGCTTTAAGCTTACTTAAAAACGCAAAAGAGTGCATAAGCTATGGAAAACTCAGTGGTGCGATGGGAAATTTCGCTCACGCTCCGCTTGAATTTGAAGAAAAGGTTTGCAAAAATTTAGGCTTAAAGCCAGCACCCGTGTCAAATCAAATCATTCAGCGCGACAGATACGCCCAGGTCATCTCAGCCCTTGCCATTTTAGCGGCAAGTTGCGAGAAAATCGCCGTCAATATCAGGCACTTGCAACGCACAGAAGTGTATGAGGCGGAGGAATTTTTCTCACAAGGGCAAAAGGGCAGTTCGGCGATGCCACACAAGCGAAACCCCGTTTTAAGCGAAAATATCACGGGGCTTTGTCGCATAATCCGCTCTTTTGTAACGCCCGCGCTTGAAAATGTCGCCCTTTGGCACGAGCGCGATATAAGCCATTCAAGTGTGGAGCGTTTTATGTTGCCTGATAGCTTTGTAACGGCTGATTTTATGCTGGTGCGGCTTACGAACTTAATCGAAAATTTACTCGTTTATCCGCAAAATATGATGAAAAATTTAAATTTAACAGGCGGTTTGGTTTTTTCACAAAGGGTGCTTTTGGAGCTACCTTTAAAGGGCATAAGCCGCGAAGATGCCTACAAAATCGTGCAGCAAAATGCGATGAAAGTGTGGGAGGATTTGCAAAAAGGCAAAGCGGGCGTGAATTCAAAGGGAGAAAGCTTGTTTTTGCAAGCCTTGCTTGATGAAAGCGCGCTCAAAGGCAAGCTAACAAGCGATGAGATAAAAGAATGCTTTGATTACAACTACTATACCAAAAATGTCGCGGCGATTTTCGAGCGTGTTTTTGGAACGAAAGGAAAGAAGAAAAAATGAAAGTTATCAAAAGAAACGGGCGCACCGAGGAAGTGGATATAAGCAAAATCCGCAAATACACCACAGACGCTGTGGCGGGACTTAGCAATGTCAATGTAAGCGAGCTGGAATTTGACGCACAAATTCAGTTTAGAGACGGCATAACCACAGCCGAAATTCAAGACACGCTGATAAAAACAGCCGTGGATAAAATCGATGTGGATAGACCTGATTGGACTTTTGTGGCGGCACGGCTTTTTTTATATAGCCTGCATAAAAAAGTAAGCAAAACAAACGGCTACAACCATTTGCGCGAGTATTTTGAGCGCGGCGAAAAGGAAGGGCGCATTTTGTTGGGGCTGAAAGAAAAGTATGATTTGGACGACTTAAACGACTACATAAAGCCTGAACGGGATTTGCAATTTACTTATTTGGGCATAAAAACCCTTTATGATAGGTATCTCATCAAGGACAAAAAGGGCGAGCCGATAGAACTGCCACAGCAAATGTTTATGGGCATAGCTATGTTTTTGGCGCAAAATGAATTTAACCCACAAGAATGGGCGAAGAAATTTTATGATTTAATCTCCAAATTTGAAGTAATGCTTGCCACGCCCACGCTCTCAAACGCTCGCACGACAAGACATCAACTCTCATCTTGCTACATAGGCAGCACGAGCGACAATATAGAAGGGATTTTTGATTCTTACAAAGAAATGGCTTTGCTTTCTAAATTTGGCGGCGGCGTGGGCTGGGACTGGTCCAAAGTGCGCGCTATGGGCGGCAGCATTGACGGGCATAAAAACGCCGCTGGTGGTATCATACCTTTCTTAAAAATCACCAACGACATAGCCGTAGCGGTTGACCAGCTTGGCACACGAAAGGGCGCAATCGCCGTTTATATCGAGCCTTGGCATATGGATATAAATGATTTTATCGATTTGCGTAAGAATTCAGGCGAAGAAAGACGCCGCACGCACGAGCTTTTCCCCGCGCTGTGGATAAATGATTTGTTTATGAAAAGAGTGAAAGAAAACGCTAAATGGACGCTTTTTGACCCGCTTGAAACGGGCGATTTGTGTGAGCTTTATGGAGAAGAGTTTGAAAAACGCTACGAAGAGTATGAAAAAGACGACACCATCAGCAAAAACATAGTCGATGCAAAAGAGCTTTGGAAAAAGATTTTGCTGAACTACTTTGAAAGCGGAATGCCCTTTTTGTGCTTTAAAGATACGGCTAACCGCACCAACCCAAACCCGCACGCTGGTATCATAAGAAGCTCAAATTTATGCACGGAAATCTTTCAAAACACCGAGCCAAACTACTATCAAATCAAAGTGATTTTTGATGATAAAACCGAGCTACATTTGGACGAAGAGCAAGAAATCAGTGTCGATGGCGGTATCAGCAAAAAGGCTAAAAAAATCTCAACGCTTGACAGCATAAACGGCAAAAAGGTTTATATAGTCGAAAAATTCAAAAATGACGGCAAAACCGCCGTTTGCAACCTAGCAAGCGTAAATTTAAGCAAGATAAACACCAAAGAAGACATCGCAAGAGTCGTGCCAACGGCGGTGAGAATGCTTGATAATGTGATTGATTTAAATTTTTATCCGCACATAAAGGTAAAAAACACAAATTTAAAATCCCGCAGCATAGGACTTGGAGTAATGGGCGAAGCGCAAATGCTCGCGCAAAGGCAAATTCAATGGGGCAGCGAAGAGCATTTGCATACTATCGACAGGATAATGGAGTATATAAGCTATGAGTGCATACAAGCTAGCTCAAATTTAGCCGTAGAAAAGGGCGCTTATGCGGACTTTAAAGGCTCGAATTGGAGCAAGGGGATTTTTCCTATCGATGTGGCGAACGAAAAGGCAAAGGCACTGACTTTAAGAGAAGGGCTTTTTGACCAAAGCGATTGTGATTGGGATAAGTTGCGCGAAAAGGTGAAAAAAGACGGAATGCGAAACGGCTATTTGATGGCTATCGCGCCCACTTCAAGCATCTCCATACTCGTAGGCACAACCCAAACCATAGAGCCTATCTACAAACGCAAATGGTTCGAGCAGAATTTAAGCGGTATGATACCCGTTGTCGTGCCAAATCTCAGCCTTGACACTTGGCAGCACTACACGCCATCTTATGAGCTAGACCAAAGGGTGCTTGTAAGGGCAGCTGCCGTGCGCGCTAAATGGATAGACCAAGGGCAAAGCCTCAATATCTTTATGTCGCTTGACAAGGCGAGCGGCGGGTATCTTAACGAAATCTATATGCTTGCGTGGGAGCTGGGCGTGAAATCGACTTATTATTTGCGTAGCGAAAGCCCTGACAGCACAAAGGTAGATGTGGCGGACAGAAGCATAGAATGCGAAGGGTGTCAGTGAAATTTATTTGCGGGTTTTTGGCTTTCGTGTAAATTTTATAGAATTTTGTAGCTTTGCCTTTGTGTAAATTTGATTAAATTTATGTAAAGCCTGCGTGAAATTTGCCTTATATATCATAAAGCACAATAAAACAATCCACTTGGGATTTGTGCGCTAGTAATCTTTACGATTTTTACACTCCTAAATTTAAGCAAACGCAAAAATTTACACAAGCGTAAATTTAGCTTAAATGTTTTGCCCTTTCACGCACAAAGCACTCAAAATTCACGCTTTTGCCTTTTTTATGCAAAATTTTATGTAAAATCTTACGCAAAGGCTTGAATTTCATTCTAAAAAGCCTTAAATTTCGCTTTTAAAACTTAAATTCCACACCAAAGAACCTTAATTTTCACGCCAAATCTTAAATTCACTCCAAAAAATTTACCGCTCTAAAAAATTTAAAATTCAAACCCAAAGCCTTGAATTTTACTCAAATTCACGCTAAATTCCACAAAAATTTAAGGCATTTAGCAAATCATAAGCAAAATTTCGCTACAATGCCTTAAATTCAACACAAGGATACACGATGAAAACTCTACACAAACTCACTCTGGCGGCGGCTTTGTGCGTGGCAAGCGCGCCTGCTTTGGAGTTTAGCGAGCTAGGACACAAATCTCTGTCTATGGGTAGCACGGGCGTTGCTCTTAAAAACAACCCCTACGCGATTTTCTACAACCCCGCATTAAGCGCGGCAAGCCCTGCCACGCGGCTAGGATACGGGCTAAACGGCTCTTTTGCGGAGAAAAACATACTCCAAGTTTTCAACTACGACTTGTCAAATGTGCAGGACATAGGTGCGTTTAATGAGTTGCTGAAAGACAACTTTGTCAATATCAAGTTAAGCGGCGCGGTAGCGTTTAAGCTCCCTAACATTTTGCCTTACGGACAGCTTTCTGTGGGCTTTGCGCAAAGTGTGTATGGAGTAGCAAATTTCACGGGCAAGATAGAAAAGCCTAGTAGTATAAAAGATGCTATGTCCCTTGCAAATGGCGAGAAAAAACCCGTTACACTCAATATGCGCCGTGTTGATATTATGGAAATCCCCGTTTCTTACGCCATTTCAAACGAAACGCCCATCGGACAAGTAAGCGTTGGTGCGGCGGTAAAATTTATGAACGCATCGAGCAAGCTCACTAACAAGCCTTTGGGCGTCAATGACAACAAAGATGATGTTTTAAATGATGTTAAGGATACGCTCAAAGGCTCAGGCGCGACAAGTGCGAGCAATGTGGGCTTGGATTTAGGCGTGGTGTATAGCCCTATGGATTTGGGGTTGAGCGTGGGTTTGAGCGCGAAAAACCTGAACGCGCCAAAGTTTAAATTCGGCGAAAACGGCGAGCTGAAAATCAAACCGCAAGCTAGACTTGGCGCAGCGTGGGAGCTGGGCGAGATAGTGAGTATCGCTGGGGACATTGATTTGACGAACAACGAGCTTATCAGCGCGAGCAAAGAAGCGAAAAAGCAAACTTCGCAAAAAATCGGCATAGGCGCGGCTGTGGATATGATGTTTTTCGGCGCAAGGGCTGGCGTGGCAAAGGACTTGCGACAGGACAACGGGGCGATTTTATCACTCGGGCTTGGCTTTGGCTTTTTGGACATAGGCGCGGCTGTGGCGACAAAGACTTCAAAGGTAGAAAACACGAGCTATCCACGCTACTTTGCCATCACTGTTGGCGGCGGGTTTAGTTTTTAGGGGTTTAACTTAAAAGGGTGTTTGGCTTTAAAGGGTTGAGCTTTTTAGGGGTTAATTTGAGTGAGCTAGGCTTTTAAAGGTTTAGTTTTAGCGGACTTAATTTTTAAAGGTTTAGTTTTAGTGGGATTAACTTTAAAGGGCTTAATTTTAGTGAGTTAGGCTTTTAAAGGGTTTAGCTTTTAGCGATTTGGGCTTTTAAAGGGCGTGGCGGCTTTGTCATACGACAAATCTGTCATACTGAGCGAAAGCGAAGTATCCATAAATTTAAAGTGCGAGTTTGCACTTTTAAAGCGCATCTTAAATTCTGTGGATATTTCGCTACGCTCAATATGACAGCAGTGGTGTGGATTTTCGCTTTTTAACGCAAGCTCAAAATGACAAAATTTAGCCCAAAGCTATGCAAATTTAGAGCTTTTGTCTTTGAAAGCTCACTCAAAATGACAAGTTCGAGTGTAGCGCAAAGTCTCAAATTTAAAAAAGAGATTTTTCGCTACGCTCAAAATGACAAAACCAACCTTGTCATACTGAGCGAAAGCGAAGTATCCATAGAATTTAAAACGGCTCGCAAGGACAAAATGCGTAAAATTTTGTGTAAAATTTGATTTTAAGGGCGAAATTGAGTTAAATTTCACAAAAAATTTGACAAAAAAGCAAAAATCTGCAAAAATTTCAAGCTTTTTTGCAAAAAAATGCTAAAATTCAAGCTAAATTAAGTTTGACAAGCTACAATTACACGAAAATTTGACAAAGGAAAAGGGCTTGAAATCTTTATCAAAGGCAAGACACTGAAAGAACTTATCGCCTACAAGGGCGCAAACGGACAAGTATTTGACACGCAAAGCGTAAATTTAGGCATTGTAGGCGAAAATTTAGCCACAAACGCCTTAAATGCAAAGCAAGCTAGCTCACAAAGCCCTACAAAAGAGCATTCACAAAGTGATGAGTGCGATAAAAGTGCGGCAAAACAAGCCTTACAAGGCAAAAGCTCATCAAAAAACGCCACAAATTCAGCCCAAAAAGACACTCCAAAAAACTCAAACGCCGAAAACTCGCGCGCCACAAGCACGCAAGATGGGCTAAACGCCCAAAATTTAAGCCCCATTTACTTTGACGGCTCACAAGAATGCCTAGAAGTGCTGCGCCACAGCTGTGCGCACCTTATGGCACAAGCGATAAAAGCCCTTTACCCTGAGGCTAAATTTTTCGTAGGTCCCATCATCGAGGACGGCTTTTATTATGATTTTCGCGTGAGTGAAAAGTTAAGCGATGAGGATTTGCCAAAGATTGAAGCAAAGATGAAAGAATTTGCAAACGCTAGGCTTGAAATTTCGCGTTATGAGCTTGACAAAAGCGAGGCAGTGGCTAAATTTAAAGATGATGATTTAAAGCAAGAGGTGCTTTTAAGGATACCTGATGGCAAGGTTGGCATTTATAGGCAGGGCGATTTTGAGGACTTGTGTCGCGGTCCGCATTTGCCAAATACCAAATTCTTGCAGTTTTTCAAGCTCACGCGCATTGCGGGGGCTTACTTGGGTGGCGATGAAAAAAGAGAAATGCTCACGCGCATTTACGGCACAGCCTTTGCGGACAAAGAGAGCTTAAAAGAGCATTTACGCATTTTAGAAGAGGCGAAAAAACGCGACCATCGCAAGCTTGGCACACAGCTTAAACTCTTTCATTTTGACGAGCAAATCGGCGGAGGCTTGCCACTGTGGCTGAGTAACGGGGCTAGAATGCGCTCAAAATTAGAGCATATCTTGTATAAAGTCCATAGAATTCGAGGCTATGAGCCTGTTCGCGGACCTGAAATCCTTAAAGCTGAGGCGTGGAAAATCAGCGGACATTACGCAAACTACAAAGAAAATATGTATTTTACGCAAATTGATGAGCAAGAGTATGGCATAAAGCCGATGAACTGCGTAGGACACATAAAAATTTATCAAAGCGAAGTGCGAAGCTACCGCGATTTGCCGATAAAGTATTTTGAGTATGGCGTGGTGCATCGCCACGAAAAAAGCGGGGTTTTGCACGGGCTGTTTCGCGTGCGTGAATTCACGCAAGATGATGCGCATATCTTTTGTATGCCAAGCCAAATCAAACCGCTTGTGCTTGAAATTTTAGACTTTGTTAGCTCGCTAATGCGCGCTTTTGACTTTGAGTATGAAATGGAAATCTCCACAAAGCCTGAAAAAGCCATAGGAAATGATGAAATTTGGGACAACGCCACAAGGGCTTTAAAAGAGGCTTTGGACGAACAAGGGCTTAAATACGGCATTGACGAGGGCGGCGGGGCTTTTTATGGACCAAAGATAGACATAAAAATCACAGACGCCTTAAAGCGCAAATGGCAGTGCGGGACTATACAAGTGGATTTTAACCTGCCCGAACGCTTTGAGCTTGAATACACTGCAAGCGATAACACCAAACTACGCCCCGTAATGCTTCACCGCGCGATTTTGGGTAGCTTTGAGCGCTTTATCGGCATTTTGACAGAGCATTGCGCGGGCGAGTTTCCGTTTTTCATCGCGCCTACGCAAGTGGGTATAGTGCCAATAGCTGCAAATCATCAAAACTACGCCAAAGAAATTTACGCTGAGCTTTTAAATTTGGGTGTAGATAGTGAAATTTATGATAAAAATGAGAGTTTGAGTAAGAAAATCCGCACCGCCGAGCAGCAAAGGCTGCCGATGATTATCGTTTTAGGCGATGAGGAGCTTTCGCAAAAAAGCGTTGCCTTGCGCGACCGCAGGGCTAAAATACAAAAAAACCTTTCTTTGAAAGAGTTTTTAAATTTCGTAAAGGACAAACTAAATGAGGTGCGTTTTTGAGTAGGGATAAAGAAGTGCTGCTCAACAAAGAGATACGAGCGAGGGAGCTTCGCTGCATAGGCGATGATGGCGAGGCTTTTGGGATTTTAAGTCGCGATGAGGCTTTAAAGCTAGCAAGCAACAAGGGGCTTGATTTGGTTTTAATCGCCCCTGAGGCAAAGCCGCCTGTGGCAAAGGTAATGGACTTTGGCAAATTCCGCTATCAGCAGGAAAAAAAGCAAAAAGAAGCGAAAAAAAAGCAAAAGGTTATCGACATTAAGGAAATCAAGCTGTCGATTAAAATCGCGCAAAATGACATAAACTACAAGGTTCGCCACGCTTTGGAGTTTTTAGAGCAGGGTAAATTTGTGAAATTTCGCGTGTTTTTAAAGGGGCGCGAGATGCAAAACCCAAGCGCAGGCGTGGCGCTACTTGAAAAGGTGTGGCAAAGCATAGAAGACAAGGCAAGCCGCGAGAAAGAGCCAAATTTTGAAGGACGCTATGTCAATATGCTTGTAACGCCGAAGAAGGGGTGAATTTTAAATGGATAAAGTAGATGAGATTACCATACAAGGCTACAAATCCATTAAATCGTTAGAGGAATTTGAACTTAAAAATTTAAATATACTCATCGGGGCTAATGGAGTTGGTAAAAGTAATTTTATCTCCGCTTTTAGGCTGCTTAACGAAATGTATAATAAAAGATTGCAGCTTTATACTCAAAGCAAATCGCCTGATAATTTTTTATATTTTGGCAGAAAACATACGGAGAAAATTTTTTTTCAGTTTAAATTTAAGCGTAATGCTTATAGTTTTACTCTCATTCCAACTGCTGAAAATAAACTTTTTATTGAAAGAGAAGAGGCTCTTTTTTATGGATATTACGGCACAAAAAGAGAGATTCTTGGCGAAAATTTAGAAGAAGCTCGTATTGGAGAGATTGAAAAGTATATCAGTTATGAACCAATGATTCCATATTTAAAATCAATCAATAGCTGGAAAATCTACCACTTCCACGACACTAGCGATACCTCAAAAATGAAAGGCAAATGTGCGAGCATAGATAATCTTATTTTTAAACAAGACGCCCAAAATCTAGCCCCATACCTTAAAATGCTTAAAGATAAATTTAAAGAGCATTACGAGCAAATCATCGCTACCATACAAATGGTCGCGCCATTTTTTGGTGGTTTTATATTAAGGGACGATGAATATATCCAGCTTGAATGGTTTGATAAAACGGACCCTGATACGCCTTTTAAAGCACATTATTTATCAGATGGCACACTTCGTTTTGTCGCCCTTGCAACCTTGTTGTTGCAACCTTTTGAGCTAATGCCAGACACACTTATCATCGATGAACCCGAGCTTGGATTGCACCCGTTTGCTCTTTGTATTTTAAGCGAGCTGATTAAACGAGCAGGTAAAGAAAAGCAAATCATTATTTCTTCGCAATCAGTTGAGCTTATCAATTATTTTGAACCACAAGACATTATAGTTGTGGATAGAGAAGATAATCAATCCACATTTAAAAGGTTGGAGGCAAAAGATTTACAGGTTTGGCTTGAGGATTATTCTTTGGGTGAAATTTGGAAGAGTAATCTTATAGGCGGTCGTCCTTGATGAAAAGAGTTTATATTGTTTGCGAAGGGCAGAGTGAAGAGGCTTTTATTAGGCAAGTTTTAATGCCTTATTTTAAACAACATTATCTCATTCCAAAAGTTACAAAAACTTCTATTGGACACAAAGGTGGGGGTTTAAAATATCATAGAATAAAAAAAGAAATTCTTAATTTGCTTAATCATAAAGAAGCCTTTGTAAGCACATTTTTTGATTATTATGCCTTACCTAGTGATTTTCCAAAATATGACGAGCAGGTTCAAGGTAATGATATTTACCAAAAAATAGACATTTTAGAGCAAGGTTTTTGCGATGATATAAATCACCAGAGATTTTTTCCACACATTCAACCCTATGAATTTGAAAGTTTGCTTTTTAGTGATATTGATAAAATCATTCAAGCCGATGCAGAATGGAGTGGTAAAAAACCTTATTTAAACGCACTTGAAAGAATTATCCAAGAATTTGAAAATCCAGAATTTATCAACAACTCTCCACAAACTAGCCCATCTCATAGATTAGAAGATATTTTTAACAAAACATACAACAAGGTTCTTCACGGCAGAATCATTGCAGAGAAGATAACAATTACAAAAATAAGAGAAAAATGTAAGCATTTTGATGAATGGTGTAAAAAAATTTCATCGTTGTGATGATGAGCTAACATACAAACAACCGCTCGCACTTGCTTTCGTTTGCTATAAAACGCTTTGTTGCTTTATAGCACCTTGCAAAGACAATAAAACTACAAATGGTTTTTGCTTGTCTTTGCACCCTTGCAAACGAAAGCGTAACATTTGTATCATCATTGCGAGCAAAGCAAATGCCTTGCGCGACAATCTATGTAAATTTGGGGTGTTTTTTGATAGATAAAAATTTTGTCATTTTGAGCGATAGCGAAAAATCCATAGAATTTAAGACACACTTTGATTTTTTGGATACTTCGCTTTCTAGCGAAAGCTCAGTATGACAAAGACAAGTCAGTATGGCAAGGGTTTTGTCATTGCGAGAATTTGCAAAGCGTGAGCGTGTAAATTCGTGGATACTTCGCTTCGCTCAGTATGGCAAATTTGGGGCTTTGCTTGAATTTTTGTGATAAAATTTGCTTAAATTTTATCGTGGATTGCCACGCCGTTTCTGTGAAAACGGCTCGCAATGACGGACAAAGAAAACGAACTTTGCTATTTCGCAATGACGGCACACCCTTGTCATTTTAAACGCATAGCGTTAGCACAAAGTAAAAACTCCGCATTGTCATTTTGAGCTGTCGCTAGAAAGCAAAAAACCCAAAGAATTTAAGACACGCTTTAAAAATGCAAACTCACACTTTAAATTTTGTGGATACTTCGCTACGCTCAGTATGACAAGAACTCTATTGTTTTGAGCAGAGTGTGTTAGCACAAAACAAAAACCCACACTAAATTCCGTTTCAATACTTCTCCACAGAACAAAAATCCACAAATTCCGCATTCTATTTTCCACACTATTCCATTCCCCACACTCCACAAAACGAAAATTCAATTTTTTTCAAAAATTTATAAATTTGCAAAGCAAAATATACTATAATAAAAGCTTTATTTAAGGATAGCGATGAAAAAGATAAAAGTGGGGATTTTAGGCGCGAACGGCTACACAGGCTACGAGCTGGTGCGGTTGCTTTTGGCGCACCCAAATGTCGAGCTGGCTTATCTTGGCTCACGCAGCTTTAAGGGGCAAGCATATAGCGAAATTTACGCGAGTTTGCAAGGGATTTGTGATTTAAAGTGCGATGACAAGGCATTGAGCGAAATTTCTCAAAGTTTGGATTGCGTATTTACGGCTACTCCGCAAGGCTTTTGTATGCAAGAGATAAGCGAAAAGGTGCTTTCACAATGCAAAGTCGTTGATTTGAGTGCGGATTTTCGGCTCAAAAACGCGCAAATTTATGAAAAATGGTATAAGATAGAGCATAAAGCCCCGCAGTTTTTGGGCGAAGCGGTGTATGGGCTGAGCGAAATTCATCGCTCGCAAATCAAAAAAGCCCGCCTTGTCGCAAATGCTGGCTGCTACACGACTTGCGCGATTTTAAGCCTTTATCCCTTGATAAAAGCTGGCATAGCCGAGCTAAACTCCATCATCATAGACGCAAAGAGTGGCAAAAGCGGAGCTGGGCGCAACGAACGCTTGGACAATCTTTTCTGCGAAACAAACGAAAATTTCGCCGCTTACGGCGTAAGCACGCACCGCCACACGCCTGAGATAGAAGCACAGCTTGCACTTGCGGCTGGGCGCGAGTTTGCCTTGCAATTCACCCCGCACCTTGTGCCTATGCAGCGGGGCATTTTAAGCACGGCTTATGTGAATTTAACGCACCATTTAAGCGAAGATGAAGTGCGCGAAATTTACGAGCGTTTTTACGGACACGAACCCTTTGTAAAGCTCTTGCCAAAGGGCATTTTGCCACAAACGCGCTTTGTCAAAGGCACAAATTTCGTGCATCTTAACGCCGTGCTTGATGAGCGCACAAAACGGCTCATCATCATAGCCGCACTTGACAACCTCATCAAAGGCGCGGCAGGACAGGCGGTGCAAAATATGAATTTACTCTTTGGCTTTGATGAAAGCACAGGGCTTAATGCCGTGAGTTTGTTGTAAAGGACTGAAAATGGTGATTAGAGCGATGAGACAAAGCGACTACGAGCTTGTTTATGAGCTTTGGTGCGAGATAAAGGGCTTTGGGATACGAAGCGTTGATGACAGCAAGGAAAACATACTTGCCTTTATCGAGCGCAACCCAAATTTAAGCGCGGTTTGCGAGCTTGATGAGGACAAAAACGGCTTTAAAAAGGGCAAAATCGTTGGCTCTATCCTTTGCGGACACGATGGGCGCACGGGTGGCTTTTATCATGTGTGCGTGCATAGCGCATTTCGCAAGCTTGGCATAGCGCACGAGATGACGAAATTTTGTCTTGGCGCGCTCAAAAAAGAAAAAATCAACAAAATCGCGCTGATTGCCTTTAAAAGCAACGATTTAGGCAACGAATTCTGGCAAAACTACGGCTTTACCTTGCGCGAGGACGCTAACTACTATGATTTGTCCTTAAATGACAGCAACGCCACGAAATTTAACGACTAGCTTGCTTTCAAGCTAAAAAGCGCGCTTGTGCCGTTTGCAAAAGCAAGCAAATTCAAAAGAAATTTACCTCAAATTTGCTTTTTTAGCCCAAAAATGCTATCATTTTACACGGAGGTTAGCTTTGAAAGTTTGCAGCACGCTGAAATTCGGCTTGATTGTTTTGCTTTTTGCGAGCATAGCACAGGCGCAAAGTATCGATATAAGCAAGTTTTATTATAGGGATTATTTGGACTTTGGGCAAAATAAAGGCGCATTTAGTGGCAATGGTAGCACCACGATAACGGGCAAAGACGGCACGAAATTTACAATCCCACAAACCCCAAATTTCTCCGCTTCAAGCAATAACGGCAATCTTGCGGCGGTAGGGCGTGGATTTGCAGTTACGGCTAATCATGTGGTAAATTTCACGCCTGAGTATGATAGTCGTGGCACTTACCGCACATTTGATTTAACCACTTATAAAATCGCTGATACAAGCGGTGGTAGCGGTATTTCAAAGCCTTATGGTAGAGACGAAAAATTTACTCGCTTTGACAAATATGTCGTTGAAGGGCAAGTGGATATGCTTGATTTTGAGAACTCTATCGATAACAAAGACACTACGAAAGAAAATGCAAATATAGCGAATTTTAAAAACTTATTTAATAATCTTGCAAAAGATAGTGAGGGCAATGTTTATCTTTATCAAGCTGGTTCAGGCATCATCACTTTAAGAGGCGACACAAATACAAACATTAACCGAATAGAAAACGGCGAGACAAAGGGCGGGGGCTTTGGCACTTTGGTGCAAAGTAGTGTAACATACGAAAGTTTAGTTTTGCCAAGTGAATTTTGCAATAGCGAAACGCAGAACTGCTCTGTGCGTGGGATTATGTTTAAATACGCATCAAATTTAGATTTTAACAACCGCATTACAAGCGGAGATAGTGGGAGTGGAATTTACGCTTATGACAATACAAATAAAAAATGGGTTTTGCTAGGCGTGGTATCACAATCAACAGGAACGGAAACAAATGCGGGCAATGTAGCCAACATAGCCGCTGTTTCAAACAAGGATTTGCAAGATTATCAAAGTAAATTCGAGCAAAACATTGATTTAAAAATGACAGAACCAAATACAATCGAATGGATACTCAGCAACACTACTTTGGAGTATGGTGCAAGAGGCGATACACCAAAGAAAACTTATACTTTGGAGGCTAATAAAGATTTAATTTTCAGCGGTGGCGGAAATATACAAGTAACGGGCAATATCTATCGCAATGTAAGCGGACAAGCGGGTGGCTTTGTCTTTACAGCCACAAATTCAGCTACGAAAGACAATCCTACAAAATATATTTTTACAAACAAAGATGACAAAGCAAACATATTTATAGGCTCTGGGCTTGATATAGGCGAAAAAGTTAAGGTTGAATGGGCTTTGGGGACACAAAAAGATGATTCTCTCCATAAAATAGGCAAGGGCGAACTTGTCATCACAACGCAAAACAATACGAACGAGAATTTAGGTACGCTGAAAATCGGCGAGGGCAAGGTTACGCTAAATACCGACACAAAGGCGTTTGATAATATTTATATCACAAGCGGACGGGGCGAACTTGCGCTTGTAAGTGGTAAAGCTCAGGCATTAGGCGCGACAATAAACAACGCAAATTCAGCAAGTGGCACAACTTCGGCGACTTCTTACACGCTCGCGCAAGATAGCACGGAAAAAATGGGCTTTTATTTTGGCAAGGGCGGAGGCAAGTTTGATTTGGCGGGCAACTCGCTAGTGCTTAACACCATAGCCGCAAACGACAGCAAGGCTATCATCACAAATTCAGTAAGTGGCACGGCGGTAAATTTAGAAATTGAAGGCTTGGGCTATGGTGCGGACAAACAAAAAACGCAAAATAAAGCCGATACCATAATCCACGCAAGTATCGGCGACAACACAAACGGCGCAAACGGCGCAAATTTAAATCTCATCTACAAGGGCGACAAAACGGCGGTAAATAGTCATTCTGAGCGTAGCGAAGAATCCATAAGTGCTAATTCAGTGGATTCTTCGCTTTCTACGAAAGCTCAGAATGACAGCACAGCGAGCTTGATTTTTGACGGACATATCAACATAAAAGGCGAGCTGAAAGCCGAGAAGGCGAACATTGTGCTGCAAGGACACCCTACAACGCACGCGACTATAAGCGATGACAAAATCCGCGAGCAAATCAAAAAAGCCGAAAGTGGCACGAGCCAAAAAATGCCTGATTATATGGATTTAAGCAAGCCGTTAAATTTACAGCAACCCGACTGGGACAGCCGAAATTTCACTATCGGCGGCGGCATTAACTTGACAAATACCACGCTCACTGTGGGAAAGGCGGCGAATTTAACGGCGGACATAAAAGCCGACAAAGACTCACAAATCAACTTTGGCGGAAAGCATTTTATCGATGAAAGAGACGGCAAAAACATAGGTGGGAGTGGATTTAGCTACTATCAACTTGTGAAAAGTGGCGATTTGGCAAATGAAACTTACAAAGATAGCTCATATAATGGCACTATAACGGCTAGCGGCACGGCTATCACTTCAAAATTTATGAATTTTGCCCCAAATTTAGAGCTGACAAACAATGCGAGTTTGAACGCAAAATTTCTTACTTTGAACGCAAATAGTGTTTTAAATTTCAAAGATAATTCTAATGCAACAATCGATAATTTAGTCTTTCAAGGTGTGAGTGATTTAAGCAAAATCAAGCTTGACAATACTTCAAAATTTGAAGTGAAAGAAAGTTTTACCTTTGACAACTCAACCTTTGATTTAAGCAAACTTTCAAACACAAATGCGGGCTTAACGCTCCCAACGGCGTATAATCTCTATGCCTTTAATAACTCAAAAATTACCGCTACAAATTTCACAAATTCAAACGCAAATGCTGAATTTATGCTTGATAAATCCACTTTTACAGCCACAAGCGCAAGTTTTCAAAGTGCAGAATTGACTTTGAAAAATGGAGCGCAATTTAGCGCAAATAGCCTAAATTTCACTGAAAATTCCACGCTTGTTTTGAACGACAAAGCCACACTCACACTCCAAAATAACTTACAAACGCAAAGTTTAAATTTCAACCTTTCAAATTCAAGTGCTTTTACGGGCGACATTGTCAGCGCCGAGAAAATGAACTTAAATTTAGACAAAGCAAGCACGCTAAATGCTAAAACGCTTACAAGCAACGGCGCAAGCACCATAAATTTAAACGACAAAGCCACGCTTACGCTTGAAAATGCTTTATCGAGCAAGGATTTAACGCTTACGCTTAAAAATGAAAGCAAATTCACAGCAAACACGCTCACTGCTTCGGGTATAGTGAATTTAAAAGGCGATAAAAATGCTACGCTTAAACTAGAAACGCTGAAATTAGACGGAGTTAGCACAGCAAATTTAGGTGGAGTAACAAGCACGATAAACACGCTCAATCTCACAAAAACAAGTCAAGCAAATATCGGCGAAAATGTTAGCATTACCACGCTAACATTACAAGAAAGCACCGCAAATTTAGAGCTTTTAAACGGGCAAATTCCTAAAACTATCAATTTAAACACACAATCAAAAGTATATCTTAACGAGCTAAATTTAAACACAAACGGCATAAATTTAACAAGCGATACAACTTCACAAGCGCACATTAAAAGGCTTATTTATGACGCTACAAACGCACAAACAAACGGCACAAAAACAGCTCCGCAAAGCAATCTTTCAGTAAGCGAGCTTTTTAAACTTGATAATGTCGGCACAAATTTAGGCACAATACAAGGCACGGAGCAAGAAAAACTCAATAAAGACTTGCTTGCCCTTGAATTTAGCAAAAATTTAGAGCTAAAAGATGGCGCAAGCCTTGACATTAGCTTTGCCGAAGCCGTGAAAAAAGATAGCACAGATTTGATTTTTGACAAGGATTACAAGATTTTCACAGCGCAAAATTTGCTTTACAATAACAATTTTAACAATATCACTTTCAATCTCGCAGGCAGTGGGACAGACTTTTTCGCCACAGGCAGGCTGGATAAAGAAAACAACACCTTTTTCGTGCAGTTTGTGCGTGAAAATCCGCGCAATTTTGGCAATCTCAACCCCCACATAAAAAACCCCGCCCACTCGCCCTTGCTTGAAATTTTGTTACAGCATAATAAAAATGATGCAAGCATTGACAAAGCCGTAAATATGAGCGATTACACAGCCTTAAATCAAAGGCTAGCTCAAATCGACACAAGCCTTAAAACCATAGCAAATGTCGATAGTTCCGCGCTCAAAACCCTGCCGCTGCTTCAAAAGCAAGAAATCAACGCGCGAATTCAGCAAAACCGCTTCACAACGGCTAAATTTGCGCTGGCAAAAATCACAAACCCCGCGCAAAAAAGCGACATAGTGCCGACTCTGCTGTATCTGGACGAAAATGAGCGACAAAACCGCGTTTGGAGCGGTGCTAGCGCGAGTTTTTTTGGCAATAGTAGCGATAAATTCAGCCTTCAAAGCGTGAGTATAGGGTATGACAGAAAACTTTTCGGCGATGAGTTTTTGCTTGGCATTTTGGCAAGCCTGACAAATACGCAACTTTCATCAGACGAAACAAGCCTAAACCCTAAAATTTACACGCTGGCACTTTACAGCGATGCGCTTTTTAGGCACGGCGAGCTGCAAAATGAGCTGAGCTTTTCGCTGCTGAATGGCGACAAGGGTTTTGAGAGTGAAAATGGCTCGTATAAGAGCTTTTATGGGTTTTTTGAGAGTGTGTATAAGGTGCAAACTGCCTTTTTACCGCAAAGTATAAAGCCTATCGTGCTGGGGCGCGTGAATTTAAGGCATTTTGATGAGTTTAGCACCGCGACTTACAAGCAAAAAGCGGACGATGATATAAGCGTGGATTTGGGCGTGGGCGTGGAGTGGCTGTGGCAAAAGGAAAGTGGCTTTTACTCGGCTTCTTTTGTGGCTGAGCGCGACATTTATCATAGCCAAAAAGAAAGGCTGATGAGCCTTACGGGGGCGCAAAAATTTGTCGCTTATGAGACGAATGAGCCGAGCCTTGCGTATCAGCTGTATCTGGCGGGCTTGGAGAACTTCAAAAACGGCATTTACCTGCGATATGGGCTTAGTGGCTTTGTGGATAGCAAGGCGTATAAGGGCTTTAAGGCTGATGTGCAGGTGGGGTATAGGTTTTAGTGGGGTGTAATTTGTGTCATCTTGCAAGCTGGTGAAAATGTGTGAGGGTTTTTGCTTTTTTGCTAACGCACTGCGCTCGAAATGGTAAATATGTCATCATCGCGTCCTTTAAAAAGTAAATCGTGTTAATCCGCTTTCAAAGCCTTGAATTTTAGGGATTTACTCCATAAATCAAAATTTTAAATCACACAAAGTTAGTGTTGATTAACTTTTCGTGCCGATTTAAAGTTACAATCAAAACACAAAAGGAGAAAAAATGAAAAAATATGTGTTGATTTCTATGATAAGCGTGTTGATAATAGGGGCTTTGGGCGTTGCGATAAATGCTCATCAAAATGAGCGAATGAGGTTTCAATACTCAAAATGCGATACTAGCTCGATGAAAGACGCGATTTGTCGCTACAAATCAAGGCAGGATTTTAGCAAGATTCGCCGAGTAATGTAGTGCTTAAAAGTGGCTTTTTAAGCCACTTTTATGAGTTAGCTGTGCTTTATAAGTTGGATACTTCGCCAAAGGCTCAGTATGACAAGGGTTTTGTCGGTATGACAAGGGAAAATAGCATTTCAATATGACGAGGAAAAATAAGTCAATATGACAAAATTTAGGGCTTTGAGTTTGGTTTTACGGCAAATATCACTTAAATTTTAAGCGTTAGTTTTTCGCAAGTGGGCTATTTATGAACCCTTATGTTGCAATCTTAAAACTCCAAGCACGCTAGCGTGGGGCAAGGTTGTGCGGACAAGTTTTAGCATTTGCGCTTAAAATGCCCACACGGATTAGCTTGCTACGCTTTGCAATCTTACCCCAAATGCGCTTTTAGTCCCTGAATTTCATATCAAGGCTTCTTGCCTCTTGCTTTATGTTTAGCTCTATGTCGTCTTTGGCGTTAAAGCCACCGCCAAAGGCTTTGATGATATCCACTACCGAGCTAAGCAAGCTATACACGGAGTTTTCGTAGTTTAGCTTAGCGTTAAGGTAGCTTTGACGGGCGTTTAGCAAGTCAGTCAGTGAGCTTGAACCATTGTTGTAGCGGATTTGAGCGAGATTGTAAATTTTTTCTTGACTATCAAGCAAATCCGCATAGTTTTTTTCGTTCATAAAGGCGCTCTCTCTTTGCACGAGCGCGGTTCGCACCTCGCCAAATGCCGTTTTAAGCACGCTTTCGTAGTTTAGATACGCTTCATCTTTCGCAAGTTTTGCTAAATTTACATTGTAAGTAATCTCGCCCCATCTAAAAATAGGCATTAGCGCACTTGCGCCTGCATTCCACGCCACGCTGTTGCCTTGTGCGAGCTTGCTTAACTCCGTGCTTTGAAAGCCAAGCAACCCTGTGAGCGAAATGCTCGGCAAGTAAGCCGTGCGCGCCACGCCTACAAGGTAGTTTTTCTGCTCTAATCTCGCCAAAGCCGCCCTTATGTCAGGTCTTTGAAGCAAAATTTCGCTGCTTATGCCTTGTGGCAACTCTACCTTGAAATTTTCGATTTTGGTGTAAGGCAAGGTGGCGTATAGAATTTCGTTCAAATCCGATGACACAAGTATCATCAAGGCTTGGTTGTTGCTATCTCTTGCGGCTTTGAGCGTGGTGAGCTGGGCGCGCGCGCTTTCAAGCTGGGCTTTGTAGTTGTAAAGCTCATACTCGCTTATCGCGCCTACTCGGTGCTGGGATTGTTTAAGCTCATACGAAGTCGTGTAATCCTCTACCGTTTGGATTAAAACCTCCACTTGGTTGTTTAAATTTATGGCGTTAAAGTAGAGTTTTACCACGCTTGATATGATAGAAAGCCTCGCACTTTCAAAGTCATAAATGCTCGCCTCGTAAGCCTTGCCTGCGGCTGAGTAGCTGTCGCGGTATTTGCCCCACAAATCAAGCTCATAGCTTAAATTTAAGCCCAAATTAAAGCTGTTGTTGATACTTTCCGTTCCGTAAGGTGAGACATTTTTAGGCGTTTTCGCACGCGTTGCGCCCGCACTTGCGCTTACTTTTGGCAGCAAATCACTGCGGTTTATCCCTAGCGAAGCCGCAGCTTGCTCAAAGCGCAAGTAAGAAAGCCGCAAGTCTGTGCTGTTTGTCAAAGCCTTGCTTACAAGGGCGTTAAGGTTTTTGTCGTTAAAAATTTTCCACCATTCTTTTTCAAATTTCACCTCAGCGCCGCTGCCTCTGCTGTCGCATTTCGTGCCGTTTTGCTCCAAGCACTCGTTCAAAGGCACATTTGCCTTGAATTTTGCCTCAGGCTCGTCCATCCACGGCTTAAACGAGCAAGCGACAAAGAAAAGACTCAAAGCAGCTATAAAAAATTTACGCATCATTGTTTTTTCTCCTTATTTTTTTCACTCTTTCTCCTGCCTTTGTGCTTGCTTTTTGCACGGCATCTTTAAGACGCGCGCCGAAAAAGACGGCGATTCTGTGCAAATACCTTTCGCTGAAACTCTCCAAGATATAGAAAAACAAAGGCACAAAGAAAAGCGCGAGCGTGCTAGCGGCTATCATACCGCCGATGAGTCCCGTGCCAAGTGCGTGGCGACTTGCCGCACCAGCACCTGTGGCGATGACAAGTGGAAAAATTCCAAGACAAAAGGCGAGCGAAGTCATACAAATCGGGCGGAAACGCAACCTAGCCGCCTCAACAGCGGAGTCAAACAAGCTCTTGCGCTCTTTTAAGTGTGTCTCCATAGCAAATTCCACGATTAAAATCGCGTTTTTCGCCGCAAGTCCCACGAGCAGCAAAAGCCCTGTTTGAAAGTAAATGTCATTACTCAAACCCCTTATCCAAGTGAAAAGCAACGAGCCAAACACCGCAAAAGGCACAGCCGTAACGACAGCTAGCGGCAAAAGCCAGCGTTCATACTGCGCGGCTAAAATCAAAAACACAAAAACAAGCCCCAAAATCAACGAAGTTTGTCCCGCGCCTGAATTTGTGATTTCTTGATAAGCTGAACCCGACCAAGCTATGGTGTATTCATCGCCTAAAACCTCTTTTGCTACCTCGCTAATGGCTGCTATGGCTTGTCCTGAGGTATAGCCTTGTGCTGGCGAACCTTGCACGAGCGCAGCGGGGAAAAGGTTAAAGCGTTTGACATCATCAGCTCCCGCGCTTCTTTCAAGCCTCACAACAGAGCTTAAAGGCACCATTTCGCCCCTTGATGAGCGCACATAAATCGTGTTTAAGGCGTTTTGCGTGTTGCGAAAATCGCTCATCGCGCGGACATTCACTTGATAGTTTTTGCCAAGCATAGGAAAGTCATTGACATAGTAGTTTCCGATAGTTGCGGCTATGGTAGTGAAAACTTCATTCAAAGAAAGCCCGTAGAATTTAACCTTATCTCTATCCACGATAGCCTTAAACTGCGGAAAACTCGTATCAAGCGTGGTTCGCACGCCCGTTAAATCTGGGCGTTGATTTGCCGCGATGATGAGTTTATTGACATCTTCTTGGATTTGCTCATAACTCTTGCCTGAGCGGTTTTGCACATACATATCAAAGCCGCCTGTTAAAGAAAGCCCTTGTATAGGTGGCGGATTGAGAAAGAAAGTCTGTCCTTCTGGGTTCATAAAATACGCCATATTAAGGAAACGCACCACTTCAAAAGAGCTATATTTACGCTCACTCCAAGGCTTTAAGTCGATGAAAGACACGCCAGCGTTTTCTTTGAGCGAGCTTGTAAATAAGTCAAAGCCTATGACGGACATATTGTATCGTATGCTGTCGTTGTTTTCAAGCATTTTTGAGAGCTTATCCATATAAGCAGTAGTGCGGTGCATAGCACTTGCAGCAGGCAAATTCGTAATCGCCATAATGCTGCCTTGGTCTTCTTCTGGCACCAAAGAGCTTGGCACGAGCTTGTAAAGCCCGCCCACTACAAGCAAAAAGCCAAAAAAGACAAGCACAAAAAGTTTTGCTTTTTTAAGGACAAAGCTCACGCATTTTGCAAAAATTTCCCTACTCCAATCGAAAAATTCATTGTATTTGACGACAAATTTAAAGGGTTCTCCCATATTGCGCTTTAAGAAAATAGCACACAAAGCGGGCGTAAGCGTAAGGGCGATAAAGCCAGAGCAAGCCACAGCCACGACAAGAGTGAGCGCGAACTGCTTTTGAATTTGCCCCACAAAGCCACTCATAAAGCTCACAGGTATGAAAACCGCGCTTAAAACAAGCACGATTGAGATGACAGGCGTGGTGATTTCTCTCATCGAAGCGATAGTAGCTTCTTTTACGCTTATGTCTTTGTTTTCGTGTATGATTCTATCGACATTTTCTACCACGATGATGGCATCATCGACAACGATACCTATGGCAAGGATAAGCGCAAAAAGTGTCAGCAAATTTATACTAAATCCTAGCACATAAAGCCCCACAAAAGCACCCAGCAAAGAAACAGGCATCGCTATCATCGGTATGATAGTCGAGCGGAAATTCTTTAAGAACATATACATTACAAGCACGACAAGCACAAAGGCTTCGGCAAAGGTTTTAAGCACTTCTTTGATACTTGCCATAACGAAAGTCGTGGTGTCATAAGGGATTTCATACTCTAAACCCGCTGGAAAGTCAGCCGCTAGCTCTTTCATCTTAGCCTTTACCGCATCTCCCGTTTCAATCGCGTTTGCCCCTGATTGTAAATTTACCATTATAGACACAGCAGGAATGCCATTAAGCCGTCCTGATGTGGTGTAGTTTTTTGAGCCGATTTCGACATTTGCCACATCTTTTAGGCGCAAATACGAGCCGTTTGAATTCACGCGCAAAATGATATCTTCAAATTCCTTTGGGGTTTTGAGCTTGCTATCAACGGTGATAGCATACACATAAGGGGATTTGTGCGTTATAGGCTCTTCGCCGATTTTACCCGCTGAGTATTGAGCGTTTTGCTCGTTTATAGCGGCGATAACTTCACTTGCGGTAACGGCGTATTTACTCATCAAATCAGGCTTTAACCACACGCGCATAGAGTAGTCTTTGTTGCCCATCGCGCTCACATCGCCCACGCCCGGCACGCGTTTTAAATCGTCCAAAATGTTAAGCAAGATATAATTGTAAATTTCAGTTTCGTCCATAGAACCATCCATCGAGCGAAGTGCCATTACGCCTAAAAAGCTAGGGGACGCCTTTCGCACCGTTACGCCAAGCCTACGCACGCTTTCGGGTAGCTTTGCTGTGGCTTGTGAAAGGCGGTTATTGACATTGATAGTCGCTTGGTCGGGGTCTGTGCCGATTTTAAAATACACAGTCGAGCGCATATAGCCAGAACCTGAGGCGGTAGTATCCATATAAATCATATCATCGACACCATTTATCGCATCTTCTATCGGCGTTGCCACTTCTTTGGCTATGGTTTGAGCATCAGCACCTGTGTAGGTAGCCATTATGCTTACCGTTGGCGAACTCAAAGACGGATACTGCTCTATGGGCAAGGATTTGAGACAAATCACGCCCGAGATACAAATGATAATCGCCACAACAGAAGCAAAAACGGGTCTTTCTATAAAAAATTTAGAAAACATCGCTTACCCCCGTTTAACCTTGCGGAGCTTGCATAGCTTGGGCGGGCATTTCTTGCACCACTGCGCCGGGGCGGATTTTTTTGAAATTGTTTAAAATCACCTTATCTCCGTCTTTTAAGCCCTCACTGATGACAGCATAATCATTTGCTTGATAGACGATTTTTACTATGGTTTTTTTCACTTTATTTTCCGCATCAAGCGTATAAACATAAGTGTTTCTCACATCTTGCAAAATCGCAATCTGCGGAATTTGAAAGCCATTTTTTTGCACGAAACTATCTGTGTATATCGTTGTGAAAGTTCCGGGCACGAGCTTTGAGCTGTTGTTGTCAAAAATCGCCTTTGCCTTGACGCTTCCGCTTGTCTCATCGATGACACTATCCACAAAGAAAAGTTTGCCCGCAATCATCTCGCCGCCTACTTTTACGCTTGCTTTTATGTCGCCGATTTGCCACGCACCGCTTGAAAGGTTGCGTTCTATGCTGAGCCTTTCAACATCGGCTATGTAAAAATTCGCATAGATAGGGTTGAGGTTGGTTACGCGCACCAAATCCTTGCCGTTGGTGCTGACATACTCGCCCACATTTACAAGCGCATCGCCTACCACGCCGTCAAATGGCGCACTCACGCTAGTGAAGTTGTAGTCCAAAGTCGCATTTGCAAGCGTAGCCTTTGCGCTTTCTAAATTCGCGCGGGCTGTGTTGAAATTCGCTAAACTCGTATCATAGTCCTTTTGAGAAATCGCCTTTTTGCCGATAAGCACGCGGTTTCTGTCGTGGTCCTTGCGAGCGTTTTCGTAATTTGCCTGTGAAGTTAAAAGCGTAGCTTTGGCTATGTCAAGGGCGGCTTTATACTTTTCTGGCTCGATGAGAAAAAGCACTTGGTCTTTTTTCACCTGCTCGCCCGCACGAAAGAGCTTTTCGACTATCGTGCCGCTAACTTTTGGCTTTAACACCACATCTTCTTCACTGACAAGCTGAGCTGGATAAGCAAAGTTGAGCTTAATATCCTGCATTTTGGCTATGGTAGTGCTTACCATTTGCGGTGGCATTTGCGGAGGCTTTGGCGGCTCGCCACACCCAAAATACACGAGCGCGAGCGCAACTACTAAAATTTTTGCAACAAAAGTTTTCATTTTTGTTCCTTTCTGGTAAATTTCTTTTTAAATTTTGGTAACACTCATTACTAAAAATTCAAAAAGTGATTGTCGCTGATTTTGGTTAATGATTTGTAACAAGCATTACCAAAAATTTTTGAGCCTAAATTATCTCTAAATTTAGTTAATGAATGATTACACTAAACATTTTTCAAAGTGCCATTTGGCTAAAAAGATAAAAAATTTGCATTTAGTCTCTTAATGCTGCCACAAAATAACCGCTAAAATCCACTCTACAACGATAAATTTGCACTCTATTTGCTCTCTCATCGCCTTGCCTTTTCGCACAAATCATAAGCGAGCTTTTCATACAAGCTTGCAAAATCGCAAATGACAAAAATGGCACATTTTTCAGCTTAACGCCTTTGCTTGCGGTGGCAATGCCTTGATGAAAAAATTAACCACAAATTCGCAATGCTCGGCTTGTTCTTTTTTGCTCATCAAGGGCTTGTCAAAGAAAAACGCTTCCTCCAAACACTTGCCTTTAAGCATATTGAAAAACAACTCCGCATAGCGTTGCGCCTCATCGCACAAGGGCGGCGGGCAGTTTGCAAAATACTTCACAAGGGTTTGCTCGGGGATATTTTCTTTGTTTTGCTTGAAATGCTCTATCAAGGCGCGGTTTGACTGCTTGTAAAGCTGAGAATAGATGATTTTCACAAGCCTCAAAGCCCTTTTTTGTAGGAACATTCTCATAACGCTCGTGGAGAATTCATACAAAAATTCACGCAATGGCAGGTTTTTGTTTAAAATTTTGCTGTAAATTTCACGCTTTGCCGTGAGTATGTCGTTGATAACGCCCACAAACAAGCCTTCTTTGTTTTGAAAAGTGGAGTAAATGTCCGAAAATGAGCCGCCAGACTTCTTAATAATCTCTTTCAAGCTCGTTTCTTCGTAGCCTTGCGTGAGAAACAAATTCAAAGCCACTTTTTTTATCTTTTCTTGCCTAGCCAGAAATTTTGGCGTCATTTTAGGCTGCAAGACTTCGCTCTCACTAGCTTTTAAGGCAGACTTGCCCTTGTGAGTTTTGCTTTTAGCTTGAATTTTTTCGCTTTGGATTTTTAAGACTTTGCTTTGAATTTTTGTGTCTTTGTTTTGAATTTTATCGCCCTTGCTTTGCTTTTTTTTATTTTTGCCTTGAATTTGCGCGCTTTTGCTTTGAATTTCTTGCGCCTTACCCTGAATTTTTGCTAGCTTGCTTTCATCTTTTGCCTTTTGGCTGTCCTTTTTTGGCACTCGACTTGAATTTTTTTGAATTTTATCGCCATCTTTTGAGATTTTAGGCGCATTTTTTTGCTTTTTAGCTTGTTTTTTGGGCTTTAAACGAGGGTTTTGACTAACTTTTTTGTCCATTTGTAATCCTAAATACTTTTTCGCAATTTTAGCAAAGTTATGGTAAAAATTTGCATTTTTGTTAAATTTTTTGAATTTTTTACGCTAAAATCCTTTGAAAGCCTCGTTGGAGTTCATCATCTTAGGCTAAAATGCTTGCGGTAAATCAATCCCAAACGCACATTTTTTATCAGCAAAAGCCCTTACGAAAGGCTATGAGTAAGCACAAAACGATTTTGGAGTCCTTTTATGGCGGGGCGAAATGATTTTTCAAAAAACGAAACGCTGATGAAAATCGCCGCGAAGCGTGGCAAGGTGCAAACCAAAGTAAAAATCTCAAACACTTGTCATTTTGAGCGTAGCGACCAAGTGGCTTGCAAGGCGCAGCCGTGGCAAAATTCATATTGTCATTTTGAGCCTTTGCAAAAGGCGACCCAACGGGTTGCAAGGCGCAAGCCA
>UQBJ01000003.1 GCA_900539255.1 uncultured Campylobacter sp.
AAAAATCCATATTGTCATATTGAGCGTTAGCGAAATATCCACAGAATTTAAGACATACTTTCAAATTTATGGATTCTTCGCCTTGCTTTCGCAAGGCTCAGAATGACAGCAAAGAAATCCTTATGTTTAAGGGTTTCTTTTAAAGCGAAAGGCAACTTCTAGCGTTTAAAAGTTACCTTTCAAAAGTTCCTAGACAAAGTCCGCTTTCTATTTTGTGGATACTTCGCTGCGCTCAGTATGACAAGGATTTTAAGGCTTAAAAAAGGCGAGAGTGTTCTCGCCTTTTTTGTTTGTCTAGTCCTAAAAAATTCCTAGACAAGCGAAAGAACCTTTATCAGTATTTAAACTGCCCTTCGATAAAGACGGTGCGTCCGCGTCCGATGACAAAGCGGTTTTCATTGACGACAGCCGAGCGGTCGTTGTTGTAGTAGTCGTAGTAAAAGGTATCAAAGACATTTTTCACGCCCACAGTAACCACGCCCATATTTTTGTTAAAGCCCACACTCACGCCAAAGTCGCTTATGATATAAGGTTTGAGCTTTATGCTATCGGTTTCTGTTACCTTGAAATTTAAGTAGTCTTTGTTGTTTTTAGGGTCTCCCGTGCCTATTACTTGCATTTGCGTTGCGTAAATGTTTTGGTTGCCGTAGATTGAATTTTGCAGCCAAACATACACAGACATATCGGTGATTTCGATGAAAGTGCTTGCGTTTATGATTGCTCCCAAAGTCGCCTTGTAGTCGTAGGTGTAGGGTATCGCGCTCCATTCTTTTTCGCCGTTGCAAACGCCTGCTGTTTTGTCCGTGCAGTCAAATTTCTCAGCCTTTAAGTAAGTGAAACTTTCGTTAAAGCCCAGCGCACCGCCGAAAAGATACTGCTCCATAGCCACTTCCACGCCCATTCTGCGTGATTTTTCGTAAGTGCCTAGCTCCATACCGCTCCAAGTGTCGCCTGTGAAGTAAAATTCATCTTTGCTGTCCGTGTAAAACACGCTTGCGCTGAAAAGCAAGGCGTTTATGGTAAGGTCAGTAAAGCCAAGCGGCACGGCTCTTGTGCCGATAGTTTCTTTAAAGCCAAGTTCAGCGGTGTAGTAGGTTTCGCTTTTTAAATTTGTAGGCAGCCAGCCAAAATCAAAGTCCAGCGTGGCGGGCGTGTTGCCATTAGTGGTAAAATAATTTTGCCATTGATTGTTTTTGTAAATATCCACTGCTGTAACCGCACCACTTACTATGCCTACGCGTTGCAGCATAGCCCAAGCAGGCGGTGCTATGTAGCCAAGCTCGCCACGCGCATAAATCGCACCCGAATTTGAGTAGCGATACACAGGGGCAAGCTCAAAGGTAAAGTTGTCGTAGTTTTTCTTAAAATCATCGCTGAATTCTCTTTTAGCGGTATTGTCAGCCCACGCCTTGCCGTCTTTGTCGGTTATGTCGGCGGGTTCATATATACCTAAATCTACCATACACCTTTGGTCTGCCGTTGTGCAATCACCTATATTGCCAAATTTCAGTTTTTTTCCTAAAAATTCATCTTTGACTTTGAGATTATAATTTTTCATCTCATATCTTGCCCCAAGCGCGACAGAAAGTTCTCTGCTAAAATCATATCGTTCTAAGAAAAAGATAGAATTTGTCAGCACTGAAATGTCGGTTTTGTCAAATATATCTGCCACAAGCGTTCTAAAATTTGATGAATCAACTTTATTTCCCCCAGTGCCTTCCGCTGATGCGCCACTGCCACCAAATAAATCTCCATCAACGATAGCCTGCCTTAAATGTGAATTTGATTTTTTGTTGCTCATCTCATACACTGAGCTTGCTCCAAACACTAGCTCACCGCTGTTGTGCTTGAAGTCCATTTTTAAATTTAGCCCCACTTTGCTTTCTTTAAATGTGCTGCCACTTTGGTCGAAAAAGTGCCAGTCCGCTCTTTGTCCGTCTGACAAATCGCCCACGCCTGCTGTTTGGCTTGCTTGATTCCACTCAGGTCCTACGGCAAGCGCAGTGTTTGTTGTCCCGCCTGTATGTGGGCGTGGCAAAAACCAGTTGTAGCCTCTTTTTCCAAAACCTGCATTTGGTGCGCCATTTACACTTTGTCTTATATCCACATAACCAAGCACGAAATAAGGTAAATTCATTTTATAAGTGTCGTATTTTTGTGAGCTTAAAGCGTAAAAAAGGTCTGCGTTAAATTTAAGCATTTTTGTAGGCTCGCTTTCCCAGCCCAAAACGCCTGTGGCTCTTAAATTTGTCGTTTCTATCTCGCCGTTTCCTTTGTCTTTGCGGTTTTCTTTTGTCGGCTCAAAGCTGTAAAGGTTAAATTCACACGCAGTGCCTCTAATGTTGTTTGGAGTGCCTGAAAGACAAGCGTAGCGGTCTGCTTCCCACGCTGTTTGAGTATTGAATTGGTTGCCTTGCTCTCTTGCTGTTTTATAGCGTAGCATAATTTCGTTGATAGCGTCTTCATTTACCAAAGCCCCATAAGGCGTAGTCTTTGTTTTACCATAAAAAATATCCGCATCAAATTTAAGTTTTTGTCCAAGTCCTAGCACATAGTCCGCCCCAGCGATAAGCTCAGCACTTGTCGAGCTATCATCTTCACGCGGTCCGCCCATTTGCTGAAAGGCAAGTCCAGCGTTAGCGTTTAGCTCACGGCTAAGCCTTTCGCTTGCGTGCGCAAAAGCGTTAAAAGAGTTGCCCTTGCTCGCCATAGTATTGACATAGCCGCCACCCACTACGAAATAAGGCGCATTTCGCTTGCTTGTGATAATGTTTATCGTGCCACCCTTTGCGCCGCTACCATAAAGCACCGCACCGCCTCCGGGCGTAACGCTGACTTCATCGATGAGTGAAGGGATAATCGTAGCTATGGGCATAGGGTTAAAGTAACTATCCACAGGGTTGGCTGTAATGCCGTTTATATAGAGTTTCACTCCGTTTGCACTGAGCCTACCTTGTGCACGCAAGTCAAACTGCTGTCCAAAACCTGCTGTGTTGATGATGGTTACAAAGGGTAAGTAGCGAAGCGCGCTCTCTGTGTCGCGTGCGCCTTTTATGGCTGCGGCATCAGCGTGGAAAACGCTGTGGTTGGTAGAGTCAAGCTCACTTGGCATAAGCCCAAACTGCTTTGCTCTTGCTTCTGCTCGTTCTTGGGCTTTGGTTTTGGCTTTTTGGGCTGTGGTAGCCTTTTGGGCTGTCCTTGTCGTGGAGCGTTTTTTTGCGTTTGCTTTTGGCTTGGCTACTCTCTTAGTCGAAAGCCCCCCCCCCCACGGTGTTTCTAGCAGGTGCAGCAAACGCCTGTGAGAGTGCGCCTAAACTAAAAAGCGCAAGTGTGATGAGTAGAAATAATCTTTTCATCGTGTGTCCTTTCGTAAAAATAGGCGAATTCGTTTCGCCGTGGTTGGTAAGGCTCGCAACGCCTTTGGTGTGTGGCGTTGGTTGCTTTACTGACTTTTGGTTGCTCGCTCGCTTGGCTTTGCGGCTTACCTTTTGGCTCGGCTTTTTTGCCTTGCTCGCTTTTTGGGCGAACTTTCAAAGACAAAAGCTCTAAATTTGTCATTTTGAGCCTTTTGCAAAAAAGGCGAAAAATCCATATTTTAAAAATGCAATCCGCACTTTAATTTTGTGGATACTTCGCTGCGCTCAGTATGACAAGACAAAATGACAAGCAAACCTTGCTTTTGTGGCTCTTGTAAGCGCACTTTTGAGCTGGCTTTTTCGCCGTGCTGGCTCGCTTTTTGCTTGTCGCAAAAGTCTTATAGCAAATTCCGTTCCAAATTTACCATTCGTTTGCCAAGCAAATTCAAAGACAATTAAAATTATAGCACAAAAAATATCTTTTGCGGAAAAATTTGCAAATTTTTTCAAGCCCACGCCCAAAATAAAGCAAAAAAAGTGCCTCAAATCACTGAAAATGCAGGCTGGGGGGGGGCTTTTGTGTTTTTGTGAAATTTTTTGGGGATTTTTTTGGGTTTTGTGGGGGATTTTGGGATAACATTTTACATTTTCTTAAATCAATACTTTTTTAAAAAGAGCTATTTTTAAATTTTCTTGTCGAATTTGTTTTTTTGTGCTATACTTTGCAAGCAAAATTCAACAAAAGGATAGAAAATGAATGCACTGATACAATTTCGCATAGACAGCGGCGAAAAGCAAAAGTTGGAGCAAACGCTCAAAACTATGGGGCTTGACATAGCATCAGCCTTTAAACTCTTCGCCGCACAGGTGATTCGCCAAAGGCGCATACCCTTTGAAATCGTGGCGGACGAGTTAGAGTATGTGCCAAATGAGGAAACGGCTGCGGTGTTAAGGCGAGTGGAAAATGACGAGGAAATGCTAAATTTGAGCCTTGATGAACTTGTGGCAATCGCAAAGGTGGACAATAAAAATGCTTGATTGTAGTGGGTTTTGCGATGAGATAAATCGTGCCTTAAACAAAAAGCCGTTTAACAAAATGCGCTACAATGCCTAGCAACAAACACAAGGAAAGTCTATGCAAAAATTTTCAAACTCAATGCGTAAAAAGTATAAAGAAACAAACAAAAAGTCAATCGCCATTTATCTAGCGTTAAGGGCGCTAGTCATCGTAAGTATGGTGTTTCAAATCATACTCGGCAATATCTCAAATGTGCTTATGTGTATGCTCGCGCTTGTTTTATTTACGCTGCCAACGATAATCTCAGAAAAATTTAAAATCGGCATTCCAAGCCTGCTTGAAGCGATTATATACCTTTTCATCTACGCGACTGCGATATTAGGCGAGATAAACAATTTTTACGGCATTTTGCCTTTTTGGGACACGATGCTGCACACGCTAAATGGCTTTTTGTGCGCTGGAATTGGCTTTTCGCTCGTGGATTTGCTGAACCAAAACAGCGAAAAAATCAAGCTCTCGCCTTTGTATGTGGCTCTTGTGGCGTTTTGTTTTTCGATGACGATAGGCATTTTGTGGGAATTTTTTGAATTTGGGGCAGACAATGTCGCTAAAACCGATATGCAAAAAGACAGAATCATCACGCAAATCTCGTCAGTAATGCTTAACGCAAACAACGAAAACGCGCCTGTTAGGGTGAAAGATATCATAAAAACGCAAATTTACTCAAAAGACGGCTCGGTAACGACAATAGAAAACGGCTATTTAGACATAGGTTTGATAGACACGATGAAGGATTTGTTTGTGAATTTTTTAGGGGCGGTGGTGTTTAGTGTCATAGGCTTTTTATACATACAAAATAGAGAAAAATACAAATTCGCCGAAGGGTTTATACCGAAAAAAGAGTAAAATAACTTAATTTTTTTGAATTTTGAGCGTTGTTTTAACCTAAAATTTGACTTTTTTAGCTATGATTTTGCAAAAATTCAAGGCGAATTTCACTTGAAAAAGCGCAAAGCGTTAAAATGCCTTGAAAAAAGCTTGATAAATGGTGTGAAATGATGAATTTACCAAACATACTCGCTTGCTGTCGCATAGTGCTTGCGCCTGTGCTGTTTTTTTTGCTGAGCTTTGAATTTACGGGGCTTCATCAAAGCTGGGTGGATTATTTTGCTGCTCTTGCCTTTGGTATAGCGGCTTTGACTGACTTTTTTGACGGCTACATAGCGCGCGCTTGGGGGCAAAAGACGAAACTTGGGGCGATTTTAGACCCTTTGGCTGACAAAATGCTTATGCTTGGGGCGTTTTTGGGACTTTTACTGCGTGAAAGTGCTGTAAATGTGAGCGTGCAAAATGAAACTATCTATCTTATAGAGATTTGGACGATTTATCTTATTTTAGTGCGTGAATTTTTCATCACAGGCTTTCGCGTGATAATGGCGAGTGAGCGTTTGGATTTAAGTGCGTCTTTTGCGGGCAAGCTCAAAACGGCGTTTCAAATCATCGCTGTGATTTTTCTCATTATGCACTGGGACTTTGGGCTGTATTTGGATACGATTTTCTTACTCATCGCCTTTGTGCTTACGATTTACTCGGGCTTTGAATACATTGTAAAATACCAAAAGCACATAAAAAAGGACTCTAAATGAAATCATTGCTCATCTTGCTCGCTATCATCGGCGTTGGCGTGTGGTTTTATAATGCAAGTTTCTTTGTAACCTTGCTTGTCATATCCTTTCTCATCTTTTTTCACGAGCTGGGGCATTTTTTGGCGGCAAAATGGCTCAAAGTTAAGGTGGAAGTGTTTAGCGTGGGGTTTGGGCAGGCTTTGTGGCAAAAAGAGTTCAAAGGCACGAATTATAGGCTCTCAGCCTTGCCACTTGGCGGCTATGTGCGCTTAAAAGGGCAAGATGACTTAAATCCTAGCGCAGAAGTGCTAGAACAAGGCTCTTACAGCCTACTGCACCCCGCTCAAAAGATGATTATCCTTTTTGCTGGACCCTTTTTTAACATAATTTTAGCGTTTTTGCTTTATATCGTCATCGCTTTTTTGGGCGAGAGTAAGCTGGCTGCGGTAGTTGGGGAAATAGCACCAAATTCAGCCGCTCAAAGTGCAAATTTGCAAAGCGGAGATAAAATTTTAGCCATAAATGGCGTGCAAATTCAAAGTTTTGAAGAAATCTCAAAACAAGTTCGCGCCGAACCTTTGCTTTTAAGCATAAAGCGGGGCGAGCAAGTGTTGCAAATCACACTCACGCCACAGCTTGGCAAGGGTTATAATGATTTTATGCAAGAGATAGAAAAGCCACTCATCGGCATTAGCCCAAATGGCGAGCGCGTGAAAGTCTATCACAAGGGCTTTGAAAGCCTTTCGTATGCCTTTTATCAAAGCGTGGATAGCTCTTTGCTCATCGTCAAAGGGCTGGCAAAGCTCATCACGGGGGAGATTGACTCGAAAAATTTAGGCGGAGTGATTATGATGACGGACATTACGAGCAAAGCCACAGAACGCGGGCTTGTCGTGGTGCTGCTCATAAGCGCTCTCATTTCCATAAATTTAGGCGTTTTGAACCTGCTGCCCATTCCTGTGCTTGATGGCGGGCATATCGCCTTTAACCTTTACGAGCTGATTTTTAGGCGCAAAGTGCCGCCAAAAGCCTTTGAGTATCTAAGCTACGGCGGTATGGCGTTGCTTTTGAGCTTGATGATATTTGCCACTTACAATGACATAGTGCGTTTGAGCGGGTTTTAAATTTAAGGGGAGCTTAAAATTCGGCGTTGTGCGTTGATTTAGCGTGAATTTTCTCCGTGTAAATTTCATTTTTATCCTTTTAAAAAGGAAAAAATTTAAAAAATTCTCGAAAAAAACTTGACATTAAATCCGCTTTTTACTACAATCACATTTTATTTTTTCGTTAGCATTGTCTAACAAGTTCTTTGTAAAGGAAAAGTTATGGAAAGGATAAGGTTAAAGCTCAAAGCTTATGACCACCGAGTTTTAGATAGAACAGTTGCAGCCATAGTCGAGGCTGTCAAGCGAACGGGTGCTGATATAAGAGGACCTGTGCCTTTGCCAACGCACATTAAACGCTACACCGTCTTGCGTTCGCCACATATCAACAAGGATTCAAGAGAGCAGTTTGAGATGAGAATTCACACAAGAATGCTTGATATAGTAGCAGCCACGCCTGATACAGTGGATAGTTTGACAAAGCTTGACTTAGCCCCAGAAGTGAGCGTAGAAGTTAGAGCTATGGGCAAATAAGGGAGAAGTTATGGAATATATAGTTGAAAAGATAGGAATGAGCAGAACTATCGCTAATCCTAGCTTTGCTGTTACGCTCTTGCGGCTTGTCAGCACCAAAGTGTGCGAGGTAAAGGACGGCAAGGCGCTTGTAGCTTACATTAAGGGCAAGGCAAAAAACAAATGTATAGCAGGACAGCAAAAGAAATTTAACCTTTCGGCTGAATTTAACCGCTTTACAAGTTTAGAGGTAAAAAACGAACAAGCAGGCGACATAGATGAAAGCCCTTTAAAAGAGGCTAAAATTCTCAAAGTGAGCTTTAATTCAAAAGGACGCGGTTACAGCGGCGTGATGAAAAGGCACGGCTTTGGCGGCGGTCCAAAGTCTCACGGCTCTCGTTTTCACAGAAGACACGGCTCTATCGGTAACAGAGAGTGGCCAGGTCGCGTGCAACCGGGTATGAAAATGGCTGGACACTTTGGAAATGTCCTAGTGAGCGTGAAAAATGAGCTTGTTTCTTACGATGAGAGCAACAAAATTCTTGTGCTAAAAGGTGCGGTTCCCGGATACAACGGCGCATTTGGCAAGATAAGGATAGCAAAATGAGTAAAGCCATAGTTTTAAACGATAAATTTGAAAAAGCAAGCGAAAGTGCTTTGCCAGCGGAATTTGACAAAATCAACCCGCACAATCTTTACTTGTATGTCAAATCCTATATGGCAGCACTTCGCGCCAACACAGCCCACACCAAAAACCGCAGTGAAGTAAGTGGCGGTGGCAAAAAGCCTTGGAGACAAAAGGGGCGTGGCGGAGCAAGAGCTGGCTCGACAAGGACAAATGTTTGGGTAGGCGGTGGCGTAGCCTTTGGTCCTAAAAATAACCGAAACTATTTCCAAAAAGTCAATAAAAAGCAAAAAAGACTTGCTTTTGAGCGTGCTTTGATGGATAAAGCAAAGACAAATGCCCTTTTCATCGTGCCTAGCCTTAGTGTAGAAAGTGGTAAAACAAAGGACGCAAACGCTATCATCAAAAAGCTTGCCCTAAAAGATGCTTTAATCGTCAAGGACTTGCTCGATGAAAAAACGCTTTTAGCGTTTAGAAATTTAGCACATTGCTATGTAGTCGATATAAGCGAAGTCAATGCTTACTTGATCAGCGTTTTTAACGCCGTGATTATCGAAAAATCGGCTTACGAATCAATCATAAAGGGTTAAAATGGCGGACATTACTGATATAAAAACTATACTCTACACCGAAAAGAGTTTGAATTTGCAAGAAAAAGGCATAGTAGTGATACAAACTTCGCCAAAGATGACGAAAAACAGCCTTAAAGCCGTGCTGAAAGAGTATTTTGGTGTAAATGCTCAAAGCATAAATTCTTTACGCGTGAATGGCAAGGTGAAGAGATTTCGCGGGCGTTTGGGCGTGAGAAATGATTACAAAAAATTCTATGTTAAGCTGCCAGAGGGCGCAAGCTTAGGAAATATGGAGGCGTAAAATGGCGATAAAAACATATAAACCATACACCCCAAGTAGGCGTTATATCACAGGGTTAAGCTCTGAGGATATTACCGCAAAGCCAAGTGTGCGTTCTTTGCTTGTAAAATTAAGTTCAAGTGCTGGACGCAACAGCTATGGGCGTATCACAAGCCGCCACAAACAAGCTGGGGCAAAGAGACTTTACAGGGTTATTGACTTTAAACGCCGTAAATTTGGCGTTGAAGGTAGGGTTGTAGCCATAGAGTATGACCCTTACCGCACTTGTCGCATAGCACTCATCGCTTATAAAGACGGCGACAAACGCTATATACTCGGCGCAAAAGGCTTAAATGTCGGCGACATAGTTGCCGCAGCTGAAAGTGGGCTTGATATAAAGCCGGGCAATGCGATGAAGCTTAAAAATATCCCCGTAGGAACGATAGTGCATAATGTCGAGCTTAAACCGGGCAAAGGCGGACAGATGATTCGTTCGGCTGGGGCTTACGCTCAGCTTATGGGTAAGGAAGAAAAATATGTCATCTTGCGCCTTGCAAGCGGTGAGATGAGACAGGTTTTAGCCGAATGTATGGCAAGTATCGGCGAAGTAGGCAACGAAGAATGGGCAAATGTTACCATAGGCAAGGCTGGACGAAACCGCTACCGCGGAATTCGCCCACAAACTCGTGGTTCGGCGATGAACCCTGTTGATCACCCACACGGCGGTGGCGAGGGTAAAAAGAATTCAGGTCGCCATCCTGTAACGCCTTGGGGCAAACCAACCAAAGGCTTTAAAACTCGCCGCAAAAAGGCAAGTGATAAGCTAATCATTTCAAGAAGAAAGGGAAAATAAAATGGCTAGGTCATTGAAAAAAGGTCCTTTTGTCGATGAAAGCGTGATGAAAAAAGTCATCAACGCAAAAAAAGCAAATGACAACAAACCGATAAAAACTTGGAGTCGCCGAAGCACCATTGTGCCTGATATGATAGGGCTTACCTTTAATGTGCATAATGGCAAGAGCTTTATTCCTGTGTATGTAACTGAAAATCACATAGGCTACAAGCTTGGCGAATTCGCCCCAACACGCACTTTCAAAGGGCATAAAGGCTCTGTGCAAAAGAAAATCGGTAAGTAAAGGCTAGATATGAGTAGAGCATTGATTAAATTTATAAGATTATCGCCTACAAAGGCAAGGCTCATCGCAAGGGAAATTCAAGGTATGAACGCTGAACTTGCTATGGCGAGCTTGAAATTTATGCCAAATAAGGGCGCAAGATATATCGCTAATGCGATTTCATCAGCGGTGGCAAATGGAGGCTTTGAGGCAAATGAAGTTGAAGTTTTAAGTTGCCGTGTCGATGCGGGTGGGGTTTTAAAACGCTTTCAACCGCGTGCTAGGGGCAGCGCAAGCCGCATAAGAAAGCCTACTTCACACATTTTAGTTGTCGTGGGTAAGGCTGATGAAAAGGCGAATTTGCAAAAGCCAGCCAAAGCAAGCGCAAAGCCAAAAAAACCTGAAAGCAAAGCGGTGGCAAATTCAGCACAAGGCGACACAAAGCCAAAGCAAGGCGTAAAAAATTCAACAAAGGCTACAAACAAAGCCACAACAAGCGAAGCCAAAAAAGCTGAAAAAGCCCCAGCCAAAAAGAGCCAAAGCACGGCAAATTCAGCTAAAAAGCCAGCTCAAAAAAGCCAAACGAAAAAGGAAAGCTAAATATGGGACAAAAAGTAAATCCAATCGGTTTAAGACTCGGTATCAACAGAAATTGGGAGTCAAGGTGGTTTCCCACTAAGGCAAATTTGCCCGAAAACATAGGTGAGGATTATAAAATTCGCGCCTTTTTGAAAAGAAAGCTTTATTATGCGGGCATTTCTCAAATTTTAGTCGAAAGGACAGCCAAAAAGTTGCGCGTTACTGTGGTAGCGGCTCGTCCGGGGATTATCATCGGCAAAAAAGGCTCTGATGTTGATGTGCTTAAAAATGAGCTGATGAAACTCATCAACAAGGACATTACCATAAATATAAAAGAAGAGCGAAAAGCGGGCGCATCGGCTCAGCTTGCCGCTGAAAGCGTGGCTACTCAGCTTGAAAAGCGTATAGCCTTTCGCCGTGCGATGAAAAAGGTCATTCAAGGCGCACAAAAAGCAGGTGCAAAGGGCATAAAAGTCTGCGTTGCTGGGCGTTTGGGCGGTGCTGAAATGGCAAGAACTGAGTGGTATTTAGAGGGGCGCGTGCCACTTCATACCCTGCGTGCAAGGATTGATTATGGCTTTGCCGAAGCGCGCACCACTTATGGAAATATAGGCGTTAAGGTGTGGATATTTAAGGGCGAAATTTTGCAAAAAGGCGTGCAAAATGACAAAAGCGAGAGCGAAGATGCGCCTAAAAAACCTAGACGCACAAGAAGGAGCAAATAATGTTAATGCCAAAAAGAACCAAATACCGCAAGCAAATGAAAGGTCGCAACCGCGGCTATGCGTCAAAAGGCACTGAATTCAGCTTTGGCGATTTTGCTTTAAAGGCTGTGGAGGCTGGGCGCGTGAATTCTAGGCAGATTGAAGCTGCTCGTATCGCTTTAACTCGCTTTGTCAAAAGGCAAGGCAAGACTTGGATACGCGTTTTCCCCGACAAGCCACTGACTAAAAAACCGCTTGAAACTCGTATGGGTAAGGGTAAAGGCGGAGTTGAAGAATGGGTGATGAACATTAAGCCGGGCAGAATTTTGTTTGAAATGACAGGCGTTGATGAGGCTATGGCGCGTCAAGCGTTGAGCCTTGCTATGCACAAGCTGCCCTTTAAGAGTAAATTCATAACAAGAGAGAGTCAAAATGAAATATACTGAGCTTAAAGACAAAACAGCCACAGAGCTTAGCAAAATGCTAAAAGATGAGAAGTTGCTTTTGTTTGAAAAGAAACAAAAGCTCAAAACTATGCAGCTTACAAACCCCAAAGAAATAGGGCAGGTTCGTAAAAACATAGCTCGCATAAACACGGCGATAAACGCTTTAAATAAGGATAAACAATGACATTTAAAAGAGAAATACAAGGCGTTGTTGTGCAAAAAAGCGGCGATAAAACCGCTAGTGTTTTGGTGGAACGCAAGGTCGTCCATCCAAGATACCGCAAAATAGTCAAACGCTTTAAAAAATACCTTATCCACGATGAAAAAAACACCGCCAAAATCGGCGACACCATAGTTGCTGTGGAGTGCAGACCGATTTCTAAACGAAAATCCTTTCGCTTAAAAGCGGTGCTTGCCACAGGAGTTGAGTGATGATACAAAGTTTTACAAGACTTGCAGTCGCTGATAACAGCGGAGCAAAAGAGTTGATGTGCATTAAGGTGCTAGGAGGCAGCAAAAGGCGTTATGCGTCCATAGGCGATGTCATCGTAGCATCTGTGAAAAAGGCTTTGCCAAATGGCAAGGTAAAAAAAGGACAGGTGGTAAAAGCCGTCATCGTGCGAACCAAAAAAGAAATTCACCGCGATAATGGCTCGCTCATTCGCTTTGACGAAAATGCTGCTGTTATCCTTGACAACAAAAAAGAACCCATAGGCACGCGTATCTTTGGTCCTGTGGGGCGTGAAGTGAGATATGCGAATTTTATGAAAATCGTCTCACTCGCACCGGAGGTATTGTGATGAAAAGAAAAATTAAGAAAAACGATGAAGTAAAGGTTATCGCAGGCAACGACAAGGGCAAGACGGGCAAGGTTTTGGCTGTCTTTCCAAAAACGGGCAAGGTTATTGTCGAGGGTTGCAAGGTCGCTAAAAAAGCGGTAAAACCAAGCGATAAAATTCCAAATGGTGGCTTTATCAACAAAGAAATGCCTATGGACATTTCAAATGTGGCAAAGGTGTAAGTTATGGTAAGATTAAAAGAACGATACAACAAAGAAATCAAAGCCGCACTCAGCAAGGAATTTGGCTTTAAAAATCCTATGCTCGTGCCGTGCATTGAAAAAGTCGTTATCAGCGTGGGTGCTGGCGAGCTTGCAAAGGATACAAAGGTTTTGCAAAATGTCGCCGATACGATTTCGCTCATCGCAGGACAAAAGGCTGTCATCACAAAGGCTAAAAAATCAGTAGCGAGCTTTAAGGTGCGCGATGGCTTTCCTGTGGGCGTTATGGTAACTTTGAGAAAAAACAATATGTTTATCTTTTTGGATAAACTCATCTCAGTTGCCCTGCCACGCGTGAAAGATTTTCGTGGGCTTAGCCGCGATGGCTTTGATGGACGAGGAAACTACAACTTTGGGCTTGATGAACAGCTTATGTTTCCAGAGGTTGAGTATGATAAAATTTTAAGGACACACGGAATGAACATTTCTATCGTAACTACGGCAAATTCAGACAAAGAGGCACAAAGACTGCTTGAACTCATCGGCGTGCCATTCGCAAAAGGACGACAAAATGGCTAAAAAATCAATGATAGCAAAGGCAGCGCGCAAGGCTAAATTCAGCGCACGAGCTTATACAAGGTGTCAAATTTGCGGTAGGGCGCATTCAGTGTATAGAGACTTTGGCATTTGCCGTGTATGTTTGCGTAAAATGGCAAACGAGGGCTTAATCCCCGGACTTAAAAAAGCAAGCTGGTGAAGGATAAAAGATGATGAACGACATAATTTCAGACTCACTTTCTCGCATACGAAACGCGGGTATGAGACGACTTGAAAGCACAAAACTCTTGCATTCAAAAGTGGTAGAAGCACTTGTGGCTATCTTTGAAAGCAAGGGTTATATAGAAAGCTTCAATGTCATCGAAGAGGACAAAAAGAAATTCATTAGCGTTGTCTTGCGTTATGATGAGCAAGGCAAATGCGTGATAAACGAGCTAAAAAGGATTTCTAAGCCCGGACGCCGTGTGTATAAGGGCAAAGATGAGATTAAACGCTTTAAAAACGGCTATGGCACGATAGTTGTCAGCACAAGCAAAGGTGTTTTGCCAAACGATGAAGCCTACAAGGTGGGAGTCGGTGGCGAAATTTTATGCACGATTTGGTAAAATCGGCTTTTTATGGCATTTGGTAGTGATACCATAGACAAATAAAAAGGATAAAAAAATGTCTCGTATAGGCAAACAACCAGTGGCTATTCCAAGCGGAGTAGAGGTAAAAATAGAGGGCAATTTGCTCAAATTCAAAAAGGGCAATCTTGCCAAAGAGCTTGACACCAAAGCAAATGTGGGTGTTGAGATAAAGGACAATGCTATCGTATTTTCGCCAAAGGGCGATGACAGGCAAAGTAGGGCGTATTGGGGAACTTACCGCGCACTTGCTAACAATGTAGTAGTAGGGCTTACACAAGGTTTTAGCAAAACGCTTGAAATCAACGGCGTGGGCTACAAAGCCGCCCTTAAAGGCAAGGTGTTAGAACTTTCACTTGGCTTTTCGCACCCCATAAACTACGCCATACCTGAGGGCATAGAAATCGCGGTGGATAAAAACACCGTCATCATTAAGGGCAGCGACAAGCAAGTTGTAGGACAAGTAGCGGCGCAGATTAGAGAATTCCGTCCGCCAGAGCCATACAAAGGCAAGGGCGTGAAATACATAGACGAGCGCATTATCCGCAAAGCGGGCAAGACTTCTAAAAAATAAGGTGTGAAAGATGACAGCAAAGGTATTAAAAAGAAAACTCGCTTTACGCGTAAAGAGAAAAAAACGCATTCGCGCAAACATTTCAGGCACAGCGAGCTTACCAAGAATTTCTGTGTTTAAGTCAAACCGCACTTTGTATGTGCAAGCTATTGATGATAGCAAGGCGCACACTTTGGCGAGCATTGATGGCAAAAAATTTGGCGTTAAGGCAAACAAAGAGGGTGCAAAGGCAATCGGTGCTGAATTTGCTAAGCTTTTAAAGGCAAAAAAGCTTGAAAATGCAGTGTTTGACAGAAATGGGTATTTGTATCACGGCGTAGTGGCTGAGCTAGCCAACTCTTTACGCCAAAACGGCATAAAGCTATAAGGGAGCAAGAATGCAAAGCTATAATAGAGAAGAATTTGAAGAAATCATTGTCGATATAGGCAGAGTAACTAAGGTCGTCAAAGGCGGACGCCGCTTTCGTTTCACCGCGCTTGTGGTTGTGGGTAACAAAAAAGGGCTTGTAGGCATAGGCTATGGCAAGGCAAAAGAAGTGCCAGATGCCATTCGCAAGGGCGTTGATGATGCTTTCAAAAATATCATTGAAGTGAAAACCAAAGGCTCTACCATCGCTCACGATGTTGAGGTGAAATTTAATTCTAGCCGAATTTTACTCAAACCAGCCAGCGAGGGAACGGGCGTTATCGCGGGCGGTTCAACTCGTCCTATAATGGAGCTTGCGGGCATTAAGGACATTTTGACAAAGTCCTTAGGTTCAAACAACTCCGCAAATGTCGTGCGCGCGACTATCAAGGCACTTACTATGTTAAAGGATAGACGATGAATTTACAAAAAGCAGCAAATTCCACACACAAAACCAAAAGAATAGGGCGCGGACAAGGTAGCGGTATGGGAAAAACGGCTACCAAAGGCGGCAAGGGACAAACCGCACGCAAGGGTTATAACGAAAAACGCGGCTTTGAGGGCGGACAGCAGCCATTACAAAGGCGTTTGCCAAAGGTTGGCTTTACTTCAAAATTTGAAAAAGCCTACGCCATAAATGTCGAAAAGGTAAAAGGCATTTTAGAGCTTGCTGAAATCAGCTTTGAAAGCATTAAAGGCGTGCATAAATTTCCAAAGTCTGTTAAAAAAATCAAACTCATCGGTGCGGGCGCAAAAGAGCTTGCGAGCAAGATTAAAGACAAAAATATAAGCACCAGCAAGGGCGAAAATTCAGCTAAAAGCGCAAAGCTGAGCGCACCAAAGCTTGATAAAAAGCCAAATACAGCTTCAAAGAGCGAAAATTCAGGCGCAAAAGTAGAAAGTGTAAAAGCCGAAAAAAGCGTAAAAACTGAAAAAGCTCCAAGCACAAAAACTGAAAAAAGCGCAAAGGCTGAAAAAGGCACAAAAGCCTCAGCCCAAAAACCAGCTGCTAAAAAGGCTGCCCCAGCGACAAAAGCCGCAAAACCAGCCAGCACCAAAGCTAAAAAAGAAAGCGATAGTAAATGAACAAAACCCTAACCAACAAAATCCTTATCACTTTGGCGTTTTTGTTTGCCTACCGCATACTTGCCTTTGTGCCTGTGCCGGGCGTAAATTCAGCCGTGATTACGGATTTTTTCAACCAAAATTCAAACAACGCGCTTGGACTTTTCAATATGTTTAGCGGTGGGGCGGCTGAGCGCTTTTCTATCATCAGCCTTGGCGTTATGCCTTATATCACCGCGAGCATTATTATGGAGCTTTTAGCAGCCACTTTCCCAAATATAGGCAAGATGAAAAAAGAACGAGATGGAATGCAAAAATATATGCAGATTATCCGCTACGCCACGATTTTCATCACGCTTATACAAAGCATAGGTGTCAGCATAGGGCTTGGCGGCTTGCACTCACAAAGCGGGCAGGGCGCGATAATGATAAACGATATGAATTTATTTGTCTTTCTCTCCGCTATTTCAATGCTTGCAGGCACTATGCTTTTAATGTGGCTTGGCGAGCAAATCACGCAACGCGGCGTTGGCAACGGCATTTCGCTCATCATCTTTGCGGGCATTGTGAGCGGCATACCAGCGGCGATAGGTGGCACGGTGGATTTAATCAACACAGGCGAGATGAATTTCTTAACCGCCTTTGCGATTTTACTCATCATTTTGCTTACTATCGGGGCGATTATCTTTGTGGAGCTTGGTGAGCGGCGCGTGCCTATTTCTTACTCGCGCAAGGTTGTGATGCAAAACCAAAACAAACGCATTATGAACTACATACCCATAAAGATAAATTTAAGCGGCGTTATCCCGCCTATCTTTGCGAGCGCGATTTTGATGTTTCCAGCGACTATTTTGCAGGCGAGCACGAACGAGTATGTGCGTAAAATCAACGATTATCTCAACCCTGAGGGCTATTTGTTTAACCTACTGACCTTTTTGTTTGTGATTTTCTTTGCTTATTTTTACGCTTCTATCGTCTTTAACTCCAAAGACATAGCCGAAAATCTCAAAAAACAAGGCGGCTTTATACCGGGCATTCGCCCAGGCGAAGGCACGAGCTTGTATTTGAGCGAAGTAGCTTCTCGCCTTACGCTTTCAGGCTCGATTTACTTGGGGCTTGTGGCGACTTTGCCTTGGGTTTTGGTAAAGCTAATGGGCGTGCCGTTTTACTTTGGTGGCACTTCTGTGCTGATTGTCGTGCAAGTAGCACTTGACACTATGCGCAAAATCGAAGCGCAAATTTATATGAACAAATACCAAACTTTAAGCGCTGTAGGCTTGTAAATTCGCCGATGGCATTTGGGCGAATTTACGGCTGTTTATCGCATTTGGGGCTGATAAATTTAGCTTTTATGGGCTGAATTTACTAGCCTTATAAAATTTAATTTTAGCTTTATAAATCTATAAATTCAGCATTATGGCGGTTATCTCACTTGTCTTTGCATTGTTTTTTAAAAGGCGTGGCAAGCCATAAGCAAGGACAATCCAAAATTTAAATTTTGCATTAAATTTAGTGCAAATTTTCTAAACGCCACACCCAAAATGCCGATATATCTCTTTAAATTTATACTAAAAAAAGGATTTAAAATGATAAATTTCAGCACAAATTCAAACGCCTTTAATCCACTTGCAAATTTAAAAGTGAGCGTAAAAAATGCCAACAGCAAAGGCACAAATTCAAGTATTTTAAATTCAGCCACAAATTCAAGTAAAAACACAAATTCCACTCAAAACAAAAACTCAAATTCAAACGAAATTTTAGGCTATAAAGTTGATAAAGACGGCTTTTTCACGGCTGAATTCAATGAAAAAGCAGGCATTCCGCAAGACTACAAAATCCATTCTAGCACTATGCAAAGCTTGGTTAAAGTAGCAACGAGCGGACTTTCAAGGTCATTTGATAGTATAGACATAGCCAAAAGCGTGGGCAATGCTTACAAAATCCTTTCGCAAGTCGTGGGCGAGAGCGTTTTAAGCTCAAAAGACAGCTTTACCAAAGACGAAATTGCGCAGTTTCCGCAAGGTTATGAATTCAATGTCCAAACCTTGCAAGTGTCAAAAATCTATGATACAAAAGACAAACTCAATAACGCTATACAAGGCTATGATTACGATAGAGGGCATAAAAACCGAGAGGGCATAAGTGGCTTGTTTAGGTATTCGCCAAATTCCGCTCCCGCCACAAACATTTTCGACAATCTCAGTGGCGGACAAGAAAGTGGCGTGCATTGGGCGACAACGGCTAGCAAATATACCAACGCAGACGGCTCTATCTCAAAAGGCGGACTTTTAATCGGCGTTTTGAATGCAAATTTATACATAAAAGATGGCGAGACGACCGATTGGGGCAAATTTCAAGGTTTTGACAAGAGTTTGGATTATCAAGGAATGATGCAAGCAAAGGGCAATGGGCTGTTTTTCTTTAACGGACTTACTATTGATGAAGCGTCCTTTGCGCCGAGTTTTTGGGGTGCTGATGATGAATTTAGCTACAAAGACCCCACGCAAATGATACTTGAAGAAATCATCAAAATGCAAAAAGAACTCGCACAAAAAGCCCTTAAAAAACGCCTTGATACCGCCACACAAGCAAACGCTCAAAATTCAAATTTTGTCAAAGACAAAAGCCAAGCCACAAGTGAAATTTTAGGCTATGGCGTGGATAATGATGGCTTTTTCACAAGCGATTTTAACGAGGCAGCGGGCATTGCAAAGGATTATAAAATTTATGCCAAAGGGGCGCAAAATTTGGTAGATTATATATTTGCACACCCTAACACGCACACAAGCATAGATTTTGCTAAGAGTTTGGGTAATGTTTATAAACTTTTTTCGCAAATTGCTCCAAGCACTGAAAATTCAAGCTTTTCAAAGGAACAAATCTCCACTTTGCCCGTAGGTTTTGAGTATGATACCAAAAGTTTTAAGGTGATAAAAACCTACAATTACGAGCAAATGCAAGGTTTGCAAGATTATGCAGGGGCTAAAAATGCGCAATTTGCGCAAATTTTTCCTAGTCAAGCTGGCACAAATGCGCATTTGCAAGGCAAACCAAGCGAGGATATTTTTCAGTCAAACCCTTACATTGACATAGGCGCAAACGCCTATAAAAACGCTGATGGTAGCGTAAATAAAGGCGGGGTTTTAATGGCGTTTTTTAGCGCAAGAATAGGGCAGTTTGAGGGTAGCTTTTTAGTGGGCGAAACAACCATTCGTGGCAAGCTGGCTGGGCTTGACAGCAATGTCAGCCAAGAACAAATTAAGGATTTAGATAATTTTATCAAACAAAACCCCATATTATACGGCTCTACTGATGATTTAGTCGCTCGCTTACGGCTTAAAGAGTCAAATTTAAGCATAGATGACTTTAAAACCGAGTGGCTCAAACTCAAACAAAAATCAGATGAAATTCAAGCGAAAATGAGCGGACAAACAGCGCAAAATTCGGGTGCTCATTCAGCGAACAAAACGAGTGCAAATAGCACAGCAAGCCAAAACACAAACGCTACTGAAAATTCGCAAAACGAGCAAAGCACGGCAAAAACGAGTTCATCTATACAAGCTAAAAGCGACATTTTTAAGGATATGGATTTATCACGCTTGCAAAGTATCCTTAAAAATCAACACAAATTTGATTTAATCAGCATTTTATTTGGCACGAATTCAAGTGGTAGTTTTGGCGGCGCAAACAGCACGGATTTAAACACAACTTTGATGAGCTTAAATTTAAGCAAAATCAAGCCCTTAAATAAAGTCGATATAAAAGCGTAAATTTAAGCGTGCGCCGTGTAAATTTGCGCTGATAAATGCCATAAATTCACTCATTTTAGCTACAATGCTTGCAAAATTCAAAGGACAAACGATGAGAAGCCAAGTCAAAGCCCTGCAAGAGCTGATGAAAAGGGCGAATTTAAATGCCTTTGTCATTCCCACAGCGGACATTCACGCGAGCGAGTATGTGCCTAAATGCTTTGCGGATAGGGCTTTTGTGAGTGGTTTCACAGGTTCAGCTGGCACTCTTGTGGTGCTTGAAAACGCGGCTCATCTTTTCACGGACGGGCGTTATCATTTGCAAGCACAAAAAGAGCTTGCCCGCAGCGGCATAACGCTCCAAAAGCAAAGCCCACAGCACACTTACCCTAAATTTCTTTGCCAAGTGCTTAAAAGTGGCGATTTCATCGGCATAAACCCCAAAAATTTGTCAATATCCGCTCACAAAGAGTTAAAACACGCGCTCAAAAAGGCGAATTTAAAGCTCAAATTTGCGGATTTGGTGAGTGAGATTTTTACTCGCCCACCCTTGCCAAAAAGCCAAATTTTCGCTCACGCAAGCCCTTTTGCTGCAAAAAGCGCAAAAAGCAAGCTTAAAATCGTGCGCGAAAAAATGCAAGAGCAAAACGCAACGCACCATTTCATCAGCTCGCTTGATGATATAGCGTGGATTACGAACTTGCGCGGGCTTGACATAGCTTACAACCCCGTGTTTTTGTCCTTTTTGCTCATCAGCCAAAGTCGCGCCACGCTTTTTGTGGATACAAACAAAATTCCGCCGAATTTAAGGGCAAGGCTTGCGACACAGGGCTTTGAGCTGGCTGAGTATGAAAGCGTTGAGACGCATTTGCGCGAGCTTGCAAGGGTGCGAGTGCTGGTAGATAGCCAAAAAACGAGCGTTTTTTTTGCGCGGATTTTAAAAGATGGCGACAACAAGCTCATCAAAGCCCCAAATCCTAGCACTTTGCTGAAAATTCACAAAAGCCCCAAAGAGTTGCGACACTTCAAAAACGCGATGATAGCGGACGGCATAGCCTTGTGTGAATTTTTTGCGTGGCTTGAAAAGGCGATGAAACAGGGCGCAAAGCTCAACGAGCTTGATATAGACACGCAAATTTCGGCGTTTCGTGCTAAACACCCGCTTTACATTTGCAACTCATTTGCGACCATAGCGGGCTTTAACGCAAATTCAGCCCTGCCGCACTACCAAGCCACAGCGCAAGAACACGCGCAAATTTCGGGCAACGGGCTTTTGCTCATCGACTCGGGGGCGCAGTATCAAAACGGCACGACTGACATAACGCGCGTAGTGCCTGTTGGCAAGGTTTTCAAGGCACAGCAAAGAGACTATACGCGTGTTTTAAAGGCTTTGATTGCGTTAAGTAGGGCGATATTTCCTATAAATACGGCATTATCATCGCTTGATAGCATTGCAAGGGCAAATTTATGGCATTATGGGCTTGATTATATGCACGGCACGGGACACGGCGTGGGGTATTGTCTTGGGGTGCACGAAATGCCCGTGTCTATCTCGCAGTTTGCGCGCCACAATGCCCACAACAAGGCAAATGCGGGCATAGTTACTTCCATAGAACCGGGCATTTACCGAGCGGACAAATGGGGCGTGCGGCTTGAAAATTTAGTGGCTATCAGCAAAATCAGCACGCAAGAAAAGGGCTTTGGAGAGTTTTTGCGCTTTGAAACGCTCACGCTTTGCCCTTTTGAAAGCTCGCTTGTTGATTTTACAATGCTTGATAAGCCCGAAAAATCGTGGCTTAAAGGCTATCATCAAAAAGTCTTTCAAGCCCTAGCTCCGCATTTAAGGGGGCAAGCATTAAGCTGGCTTAAACGCAAGGTAGCGAAATTTGAAAGAAAAATTTGATAAATTTAAATGCTGAATTTACGCGCTTTTAAGGCTTTGTTTTGATTTTTTAATGCTCTTTGCACTTTTTGCTCTTTGTGTGTAAATTTAAAATGCGTGGCGTAAATTTTTAAATTTTTGCCTTTAAATTTGCCCGCAAAACTTGTTTTTGTCAGCACTTACTCACGCTTGCTTTGCGCCTTGTTTGCAAGGACGCTTTTGCTTAAAATTCATTGTAAATTAGCGTTTTTTGTGGCTTTAAATTTAGCGTTTTGCGGTGTTTGGCTTTAAAAAGCCCTCGCGGACTAAAATGTCTATGGTGTCCTTAAACACGGGCAAGGCACTTTGTGCGGCGTAGTAGCTGTAAGGCTTTGTCGGGTTTCGCACAAGCACGCCTATGGTGTAAGCGTTGTTTGCGTCATTTGCAAACCCAAAAAAGCTGGCGTTATAGCGGTTGCTCGTGTAGCCGCCCTTGCCCGCTATGCGTGCCGTGCCTGTTTTGCCACCTAGCACAAGCCCTTGCGTGAGCGCCTTTTTGCCCGTGCCTTTTTCTATGGTGTTGATGAGCATTTTTTGCATAAGCGCGCTGGCGTTTGGAGAGAGAATTTTTTCGCTTTTTTGTGATTCTTCTTTGAAAACGCCGTTTTGGTAGGTTTTTTCGCCGATTTTTGGCGTGATATATACGCCGCCGTTGTTAAAGACATTGTAGCCCGCTAAAAGCTGTATAAAGGTAGTTTTCAGCCCATAACCATAGCTTAACACTGATTTTTCAATGTCTCGTAGTTTTTTTGGCTCTGGCAGCTCGCCCCTTTGCTCATAAGGCAAGTCAATGCCGCTTTTTTCCCCAAAATGAAAGATTTTAAGCCCAGCGATTATCTCAAAATTTGAAAGCCGTTTAGCAATTTGTATCATTCCGACATTTGATGAATACACCAAAATGTCCTCAGGGCTCATCGAAGCGGCTTTGTGGTCATCTTGTATGGTGAAACGCCCGAGTTTATAAGAGCCGCCAAAGGTGTTTATGCGTTCATTCAGGCGCAGTTTGTCAAGGCGCAAGGCTGTGGTAAAGATAAAGGGCTTGATGACGGAGCCTGCCTCGTAGCTATACTCAATCGCGCTGGCGTTTAGCACGGACAAGTCCTTGCCTCTCTTGCTTGGCTCAAAGCGGCGCGAGCTGGCTAGGGCGAGTATCTTGCCCGTTTTGCTCTCCATCACGCCCACGATGATTTCGCTTGCGTTTAAGTCGGCATTTCGCGTGTCTATCATTTTTTCTATGCTTTTTTGTAGCTTTAAAAAGACATTTATGTAAAGGTTGCAGCCGTTGATTTTGCGCTGTTGGACGGAGTCTAAATTCAGCACTATGTTGCCACCTATGTCTTTAAGCCCTTGCACCTTTTCATCTTGCACGGCTTTTAAGCACTCATCGTAGGATTTTTCAAGCCCTTTAACGCCGACATTTTTAAGCACGCCAAGTTCCTTGTCAAGCACCACGCGCGTGTAGCCGATGACGGGCGTGAGCGAGTCCTTTGACATATAGTTTCTGTCCTCTTTATGCTCGATGATACTCAGCCCGCGCGTTTCTACTTTGTTGTTGGAGTTTGTAAAAGCCTTGAAAAAGCCCTGCACATAGAGTTTTTTAGCAAGTTCTTTAAGATAGCTTGCTTGCTTGGAGTCTATGTTTTGCAAAAGCACGAAGTTGTGGCTTTTGGGGTTTTTGTTAGCAAGCCTTTTTTTAATGTCTCTCATCGTGGCATCATCAGCCCCGCTGTAAATTTGAAAGAGTTTTAAAAACAAATCAAATTTCGCGCCGTTGATACTTCGCAAATCAATCTCAGCGCGGTAAATTTCCTTTGACGAGCTAATGATAAAGCCGTCTTTTGTGATGATATTGCCGCGCAGGGCTATGTCAAACTGCTCTTTTTCGGTGTTGGGTAGGTTGCGTTTGGAGGTGAGAAAAAAAGTCGCACCCAAAAACACAGCCATAAAAAACATCGCCATAAAAAAGACAAAGGCGACTTTGGAGGCTCTGTTTTTGTTGTGCGTTTGCATTAAACTTAAATTTGCGTTCTTGTTATCTCTTTGTAAGCGTTTATCGCTTTGTTTCGCACTTCAAGCATAAATTTCATACTCATATCAGCCTTATTTATCGCAATGGCAGCTTGGTGCAAGTCCTTCACCTCGCCTGTGGCTATGTCCGTCATCGCTGCTTCGGCTGTTTTTTGCGTGTCATCTTGCTCTTCTAAATTTTGTTTGAGTAGCCTAGCAAATTCCTCGCCTATGGGCGTCATCTTTGCGTTTTGCTGTCTGGTTTCTTGTGAGTTGGCTACTTGCCCTATTTGTGTAATGTCCATTTTTAACTCCTTAGTAAATCTATCGCACTTTGAGCTATGCTTTTGGTGCTGTTAAACGCCGCGACATTTGCTTGATAAGCCCTTGTCGCTTCTATCAAATCCGCCATTTCGATGACAGGGTTTATGTTTGGGTATGACACATAGCCCTCATCGTTGGCGTCTGGGTGATTTGGCTCGTATTTGAGCCTAAATTCCTTGTCATCTCGCACAACCTTATGCACCACAACGCTCATTATGCTCGGGTCTGCGTCCTTTGGCGAGCTGGGGTCGTTCAAAGGGTTTTCGTATTCGAGCATATTGCTGTCGTCTTTGATTTTGCGGTTTAAAATCTCGCTAAAATCAGTCGCCTTAAAGATAACCGAACGCCTACGATAAGGTCCGCCCTCAGCAGTGCGAGTGGTGTTAGCGTTAGCTATGTTTGAACTGATGATATTGATACGAAAGCGTTGTGCGCTCAGTCCATATCCGCTTATGTCAAAATCGCTTAAATACGCCATTACCTAACCCCTTAATTCAACTTCGAGCTGGCATCAACTATGCCACCAAAAATGCTGCCTTGCTTTTTCAGCACGCCATCAAGCGCATTTACCATAGCCGCATTTTTGCTCATCTCGCTCGTCTCCACATCTAAATCCACCGTGTTAGCATCATTTCGTGCTAAATGCCCGTCTCTCAAATAAATAGTCGATTTATTTGGGTCTGGGAACTTCCAAGGCTCTTGATGAGCCTCGTGAGTCAAAGCCACTTTCAGTTCTTTACTATCGTCTTTTTTGAAAATAACTTTTGCCCTATTGACTAATGCCGTTTCAAATTCTATGTCGCGCGCCTTGAAAAATGGCGTATCGACATTCGCAAGGTTTGAGATAATCATCTCATTTCTAATGTTGCGCCCTGCCAAAGCCGAGCTTACCAGCTCTTTGGACTTAAACGGAACTATCATTTTTATCCTTTTTCAAAGCATTAGTATCAATATGAAGCAAAAAGCGTTCCAAATTTTAAAACGGAGTAAATTTTTTGAGAAATTTTTAAATTTTCAGCACAAACCTTAAAAAAGCCCAAATTCCAAAGCCAAACGCCTAAAAATTCAAACTCGCCCCAAGCCGAAATTCCACACTTTGCCCCTTTTCATAAAAAATTTTACGCGGATTAAAAAGCTGATGAAAGGCGTTAAATTCGGCAAAAATGTCAAATTCTTTAAAGGCGTTTAGCCCAGCAAAAAGGCTTATTTTGCTGTCATAGCCGCGGTTGTTGTCGTTTAAATCATAATAAATTTGATATTCGCCGATAAATTTAAACCCCTCAAAGCTCGCCACAACGCCACTTTTAAGCGACACGAAAGGGTTGTGGATAAGCTCATATCTATAACCCAAATCCCCAAGCGCATAAAAGCTAAACGCCCCAGCATAAGCGCCCACGCCAAGCCCTAAATCAAGCGTAGGAAAAAGCCTTGTGCGCTCATTTTGCTCACCTTTAAAGTGCTTATTTGCTCCTTTTGCGTATAAATTTGGCTCAAAACGCAAGCTGATGAGCTTTGAAAGGCTGTTTGTCCGCAAAGTATCAGCCACGCTAAAAAGGTGCAAAAGCTCGATTTTATGCAAAAAAGCCTTGAATTTATCGTCTTTATCAAGCCCAGCAAAACGCAGTTCAAGCGAAGTAAGGCGCGATTCTATCAGCTCTTTGTAGGCGTTGTTTGCGTTTTTTATGTCCGAGTAAATGGGCGCAAAATATAAAAAGCCTTGACGGGCTGAGCCGTTCAAATGCGTAAGCCCAAAAGAGATTTTTGAGCTTTTGCGAGTGTTTAAAATGTCGTTGCTGCCAAATTTTTGCACGAATTTTTGCTTGTTTGGCGGGGTTTTAAGCTCATATACAGCAAATAAAAAGCGCAAATAAGCACTTTGACTTTTGACATTTGTATAAAAGTGCTAAATTTAGAGTAGAGTAGCGTTTGAAATGAGTAAGCCCGCTTCAATGCGGGCTTTACGGCTTAAATTTACAAGCAAATGCTAGAATTTGCACTCATAAATCTCGCCTTTTACCCGCAATGAGCTGACTTCTTTGACATCAAAGTTGTTGCCGGGGCAAGGGATTTCAGGATTGTCGTTTGCACTGCCTGTTAGCGACTTCATAAAGCCTTTTTCAGCCTTGCAATTCCATATTTCAGCTGCGTGATACACGACCAAACGCTTGCTGCTGCCCACTTCGACAAGATAGGCGGATTTGTTGAGCAAGTCATTTTTCGCGCTTTCTCTCATCATCTCCATAGTTGCACTCGTTTCGCCGATACGCGCTATGCCTTCTTTTTCGCCTACAAGCATACAACCCATAGGCTTGCTTTGCGAAAACGCCAAACGATGAGCGTCTGATGATAAAGCTGTTACTTGGTAAAGCGGTTTTGAACTGCACGCCATAAACAGCAACGACAAGCCGCAAAATGCGGCGACACTAAGAACGGATTTAAGCATAATAGCTCCTTTGTTGTGAAAAATTTATCTTATGAAAAGATATGCACTATTATAATGCCCCCCCCCCTTAAATTAACCTTAAAAGAAGCTTAAAGTTAGCTTAAATTTCAAAAATTTTTCGCCACTTGCGTGGAAAACAAATTTAGAAATCAAAATAAAATTCAACGCAAGCGCGGAAATTTAGGCAAAAGAGCGGAAAGTGAAAGCTAAAATTTGAAAATTTAAGCGAAAATCAAAGTGTTTGAGTGAGAAATTTAAATTTTGAGTAGGAATTTAGCGTTTTAGAAAGTTTTGAAAAAAGGTTTGAAAAAAGTGTTAAGAAGTTTTAAAAAGTTTTGCAAAAGGTGTTAAAAGGTTTCAAAAAGTTTTAAAAAGTTCTAAAAAAGCATTAAAAAAGTTTTCAAAAATGTAAATTCCCCCTTGACATTAGTCCCAAAAAAGACTATAATTAGTCCTTGTAAAGACTAAATTTACTTGTTTTACAAGGATAAGGCGCAAAAAGATTAGGAAAGTAAGAAAAATAAAAAGAAAGCAAGAAAAGCAAATACGCAAAAAGTTAAAAAATAAGAAAACAAAAAAGCAAATTTAAGTAAAAAGTTAAAAAAAATAAAAAATACAAAAGACAAAATGCAAAAAAGTATAAGAAAGCAAAAATAAAAAAGGACAAAAATGACAAAAATTTCTCGCATTCGCTCGTGGATAATGCTGTGTTTGGCTATCGCGCTTGAAATTGCAGGGCTTAGTTTGCTTCAAGTTTTTGAGGAAAGTCCCGTTTTAAGCAAGGTGATTTTGGTGTGTTTTATGAACGCTTCTTATTTTCTTATGTCCTTAGCGTTGCGCCAAATTTCAGTGGGTGTGGCGTATGCGGCGTGGGAAATCATCGGCGGCATAGGCGTTTTGTTTGTGAGTTTTATCTTTTTTAACCCTATTTTAAGCACTCAGCAATACTTCGGCGTAGCACTTGGTTTCATCGGCATAGTTTGCATTATCTTGGGCGAAAAGCACGACACAAGCGCAAATTCCGCTCTAAATTTAAAGGCAAAGGACTAAAATGGCGGCGTTTTTACTCATTTGCTTTTCGGGCGTTTTGGATATTTTTTCAAATTTAGCTTTGGCAAAGTCCGATGGCTTTAAAAAGCTATGGTGGGGGCTTTTGGCTTTGTTGCTTGTGGATAGTTGCTTTGTGGCTTTGGCTTTTGCGCTTGATTTGGGTATGCAGCTGCCCGTTGCTTACACGCTTTGGGGCGCGATAGGCATTTTGGGAACTACGGCTGGGGGATATTATTTTTTCGCTCAAAAGCTCAAACCCATAGGCTTTGTAGGCATTGTGTTGGTGCTTTGCGCTGTTTATTTGCTGCATTTTGCGTAAGGGCTGGGCTATGCAAATCAGCGAGGCTCAAATCCACGAATTTAACAGGCTTTATTATAAGATAAATGGCTTGTATGCGCGTTTTGAGAACGCAAAAAACATAAATAGCTCGGTGTATAAGGTTTTGCACGCACTTTTCATCAGCGAACTTCACACGCAAAAGGACATTATGCAAAGCTACGAAATGCCCAAACAAACGATAAACAATGTCATCGCAAACCTGCAAAAGCAAGGTTTTATCGACATTTCATCAAGCCAAAACGACAAGCGTGAAAGGATTTTAAATCTCACAGCTAGGGGCAAAGCGTATGCAAAGGACTACACAAGCGCATACACAGCCTTTGAGATGAAAGTGTATCAAAGTTTGGGCGCGCGAAATTTAAGCAAACTCACTCAAATTTATGCGGATTTTGAAAGGGCTTTCAATGAAGTTTTTAATGCGGAGTTTAGCAAAAAGGACTAAATTTGCGCCTTTAAAAAGCGCGTAAATTTAACGCTTTGCGAAAAAAGCCTTAAAACAAAGCATTTTTGACAATCAAATTCCAAAAACCTAAATTCAGCACAAGGCTAAAATCTCCACCCAGCTTGCAAATTCGCCTTTATGCCTTTAAAATCAGTGTTGAAAACCCCAGCTACGCCATATCCTATAAACACGCCATTTGTAAAGCTCTCATAACCGCCAAGCTCTAATTCATAGCTGATTTTGCCTACACTTTTTTCATAAGTAACGAAATTTTGGGCTTTTGAAAGGCTTATTTCAAATTTATCGTTGCTGTGGTAAATGTCCTTTGTCGCCAAAAAGCTTGCCCTGTAAAAGCCGCTTTGCTTGTAAAGCACATATTCAGCCCCAAAACCCACGCTTATAGCTGTGTCTTGGTGTGCTTTTTGCTTGTAGGTAAGGCTCTCAAAGGCATTTATGCTGTCAAAGCTCGCTCGTGCAAGTATTTGCGGGTGCAAGGCAAAGCCAAAATCCGCTTTCAAAAGCGTGTCAAAATATCCACCAAAGCCCTTATAATCGCCACTTTCGCCACTAAAATACAGCTTGCCGTCTATGGCAGAGACGCTTAACTCATTTTGTAGCTCCAAAAATCCCAAAAGCGCATTGCTATAAAGGCTAAAAGTATAAATTTTAGGCTCTTGACTTAATTTTTCGTTCTTAAATGCCGAGTTTGTAAGCCCCAGCAAAGCCCCGAGCAAAAAATCCCCGCTAAAAGCCCTTTTATCATAGCCCACGCTTATGTTTTGAAAGGAAAGCGTGCTGTCATCGCCCTTAAAATAGCCCCCGCCAGCATTTGCCCAAACCCTATTTATCGGCTCATCAAAATGCAAATTCACACTCACCATTGCATCGCTTTGTATAAGGTAGTTTGCGGCATAAAGTTGATAGAAAATGTCGCTGTTTGCAAGGTTTGCCTTATCTTTGTCCTTGTCAAGGCTTGCTTTGCCGCTTTTTAAGGCTATTTGCCTTTTTGTTTCATCAAGCGCAAAGCGAGCTTGGCTAAATTTTACGCTTTGAATTCTTGCGTTTATGTCTTGTTTGTGGAGCAAGGGCAAGGTTTTGCTTATGTTGTTTGTTTTTGAAAGTCGCTTGAAATTTGAATTTAGCTCATCAAGCACTCGTTTTAAGCTCGCGCTGTCGTTGGGTAGAATGCTTGTGTGTTCGAGCAAAACTTGCAAAAGTGGCATTTGGTTTGGAGCGACATTATACGCGTTTAAATTATTGTTTGGCTTTGCGGTGCTTGAATTTGAGCCGTTGCCGTTTGAGCCACTATTTGCGCCACCGCCTGAATTTCCATTGTTTCCACCGCCATTTCCGTTTCCGCTTGAATTTCCATTGTTTCCACCGCCTGAATTTGAGCCACTACTGCCACCGCTTGTGTCTGTTTTGTTGTCCATTTCAGCACCTGTGTAAAGGGACAAATAATCCATCACATACACGCTTGTGGGGATTTTCTTGGTGTCTATAAAGGTAGCACTGCAAGAACTCATATCTTCGCTACATTCTTGCACCATTTGTTTTCCGCCATCTTTGGTGTAAAGTTCGAGTTTGCCACTAGATGAAGCAGAATCAGTAGCATACATTTTTATCATTTCGCCTTTTTCGTCAAATTCAGCACCCCAAATCGTAATGGCGTGCGCACCGCCACCTTCTATCACATAGCTTATCCCCACTGGGCTACCTGATTTTAAAATATCAAAGGCGTTTTTAGAAATTTCTGCATAACCTGCGTCGTTTGGTAACTTGATTTCAGTGTGAATTTTGCCGTAATAATCAACGCTTGGATAATAATTTATAAAAAAGTTAGCAAGCCCGCGCTTGACGAAGTTGCCGTTGGTGTGATTTGCAAATTCACTTTTAAGGTTTGCTATTATATCTTGCCTTGTTTGCGGGGCGTTGGTGTTTTTAGTGAGTGCTTGACTTTGACTTTGCCAGTGGTCAAGCAAGGCAGAAGCCGTGTAAAGCCAGCAATAATTCGTGTAGCCTTGAAAAAGCGAAGGTCCCCAGCCTTTTTGCTCGCTCACTCCGCTCGCCCAAAAACTCGCTCCAAAGAGTTGGCAAACACTAAAACCAAGCAGCAAAATCTTTGCGATACCTTTCACACTCACTCCCTTAAACTACTCAATTTTAGCGATTTTTGTTTGCTTTGTCAATGTTTTTGTGAATTTAAACGCCTTTTTAAGTGCAAATTTTGTCCTAAAAATCCACTCTTGTGGCAAAAATTTGAATTTTAACTCAAATTTAATAAGCTTTTAAACAATAAAATCCTATAATATTAAATTTTTAAGGATAAATATGGATTTTTTAGACGAAATGCTCAGCCACAGCCCAAAAGAGAAGTTTTTGCAAATGCTGCAAAACGCTAGCCCATCGGCTGTGGAAAGCGTTATGGAAAAATTGCTTAAAGAGCATATCGCACTGCGCGAGCTTTTGGAGCAAAAATGTGGCGAAAATTTGGGACAAAATAATGTAAATTTAGGGCAAAGTGGCGAAAATTCAAGCGAATTTGTGGGTGCTGATGAAATAAATGCTGATTTAAGCGTGCTTGACAAGCAAATCGCGCTTTTTAGCGTGGAAAATGCGGATTTGGTTGAAGAGCGGTTGAATGATTATTTCATCGGGCTGACGGCTGAAATTTTAGGCGTGGAGGGTTAAAATAAGTGCAAAAAAGGCTCAAAATAAGCAAGCTGAAACGCTCAAAGGCTAAAAATGCAGGCTAAAATGAAATTTATCGTGGGTTTTTTGCTTTGTGCGCATTTTGCAAGTGCTGTGCCGCCGACTTTTGAGCACACTTATGAACTTTGGCTTGAAAAGGACGAGCGCGCAAGTATCGAAATCACCGAGATAGGCTTTGAAAACGAAAAGCAAAATTTTGACTTTTATTGGACACTTTTTGACACGAACAAAATCGTCATACACACGAAATTTAGGCGTTTTCCGCGTCAATTTGTGCTGTCGATGCGCCGCAATCTTAATTGGCTTACACAAACGCTTATCCCTGATTTTACGAACCCGCACCTTGACAGAGCAAGACTCATCATCGAATTTAACGACTTTGACAAGGGCGAGGCTAAATTTAAAATTTACATTGAAGACAAGGGCGCAAGGCTCAATGTGGCGTTTTTAGACCCTAACAAAACACCGCTAAAACCACCCTTTGCGCCACAAAATAACAAATTCGTGCCTGCCATTGTCTTTGGCGTGGAGCGCAACGACTCTTTTGGCAAAGAACCCAGCATAGAAAGGCAGCTTGGACTGCCAGAACACTCAAACAACGCTAATGACGGCAGATAAAGGACAAAAATGCAACGCATAGATGAATTTTTAGCGCATTTCATCAAAGAGCTTGATTACAAGCCCATAAAAACAATGTTTGAAAGCATAAAGCAAGGCAAAAGGTTGCGCTCAAAGCTGATTTTAGCCATAGCGCAAAGTGGCACACAAGCCTTAAATTCAGGCGCAAATGCTAGCAAATGCGCCACACAAAGCGACAAAGAAAGCGCAAGCAAAAACGATGAGTTTTACAAACTCTGCGCGATAGTTGAATTCATACACCTTGCAAGCTTGTTGCACGATGATATTATCGATGAGGCTGAACTTCGGCGCGGAGCAAAGTCCGTAAATGCTGAATTTGGCGCGAAAAATGCACTGATGATGGGCGATATACTCTACTCTTACGCCTTTTGTGAGCTGACAAAATTTCCAAAAGAAGTAGCTTACAGCATTTCAAACGCCGTTACACGCCTTGCAAAAGGCGAGTTAATGGATATAGAGCTTTCAAAGAGCTTTAATGCCGATGAAAAGGCGTATCTTACGATGATAGAGCTTAAAACTGCGGCTTTGATTGAGGCGAGTGCGTTTAGTGCGGCACATTTAGTGGGATTAGATGCGCAAAAATTTGGCGAATACGGCAAGAATTTGGGTTTAGCCTTTCAAATCATCGATGATATTTTGGATATAAAAAATGATGAAAAAACGCTTGGAAAGCCCGCTATGAGCGACTTTAAAGAGGGTAAAAGCACGATTTGTTATATTTCATTGTTTAAAGAATTAAACTATAATGAAAAGCAAATTTTGCAAGATTTATTTAAAAAAGATTTAAGCCAAAGCGAGTTGGAGTGGCTCAAAGATAAATTTAAAGAACATAAAATCATCGAAAAAACGAGCAAACAAGCAAAAGACTTTGGTTTAAAAGCGATAAAAGCCGTTGAAGGCTTTGAAAATAGTGCTTTGAAAGACATAGTTTTAAAGATGATAGATAGGGAATTTTGATGAATTATTTTTGCGTGAGTTTCACTCACAAAAACACAGGCATAGCATTAAGAGAACGGCTCAGCCTTGATGAAAGTCGCCGCAAAGAGCTGTTGCGCCTTATCAACGCAAACGCTTACATAGAAGAAAGCTTGCTGATAAGCACTTGCAACCGCGTTGAAATTTTTGCCTTTGTGGAGCAAATCGATGAAATTTGCGAGTATATCATCTCTTGTATGGCTGTGCTGTGCGAGGTTGATAAGGAAATTTTGCTCCAACAAGCCGATATTTTCGAGGATAGCGGTGCGATTCATCATCTTTTTTCCGTAGCAAGCTCACTTGATAGCCTTGTCATAGGCGAAACGCAAATTGCTGGACAGCTTAAAGATGCCCTAAATTTCGCGCTCAAACACTGCTTTTGCAGCTTGAATTTAGAACGAGCCGTGCATTTTGCCTTTAAGTGCGCTGCACGCATTCGCAACGAAACAGAGATTTCTAAAAACCCCATTTCAGTGGCATCAGTAGCCGTAGCAAAGGCAAAAGAGCTTGTAAATTTAAGCGAAAAAGAAGCCATCATCATCGGCGCAGGCGAGATGAGCGAGCTTGCCGCCAAACACTTGCTTGCAAATGGCGCAAAAATCATCATCTTAAACCGAAGCAAAGACAAGGCAAAAGAACTTTGCGAAAATTTGGGAGAGGGCGCAAGCTGTGGGGAATTTGAGCGTTTGAGCGAGTATCTTAACCGCTACGAGCTGTTTTTTTCCGCCACGAACGCCAAAGAAGCGATAATCAACGATGATTTGTTGCAAAGGCGCGATTTTACGCGCTATTTTTTCGACATAGCCGTGCCGCGCGATATTGATTTGAGCCAAAGCGAGCGCGTGCAAGTCTTTGCTGTCGATGATTTAGAAGAGGTTGTGCGCAAGAATTTAGCCCTGCGCGAACACCAAGCGCAAATTGCCTACTCTATCATCGCTGCGATGACGAACGAGTTTTTCAAATACCTAAACGATTTAGCTCTAACGCCTATCATCAAAGCCGTGCGCCTACAAGCAAAGCACTGCGCCGAAGTAGAACTAGCCAAAGCCCTAAAAAAAGGCTATCTCAAACACAGCGACAAAGAAGAGGCTAGAAAGCTCATACACCAAGTTTTCAAAGCCTTTTTGCATAGCCCAACGCTAAATTTAAAGCATTTACAAAGCGGAATTCAAAGCCAAAGCGTTGTGAATGCTATGCGTTATGTGTTTGATTTGCAAGATGAGAGCGAAAACGCCTTAAATGATGAATTTAAAACCTTAGAAAATATCTCTAAAATAAGCCAAAAGGACGATGATGAAATTTAGCAAACTCTACGCACCAAGCACAAAAGAAGCTCCAAAGGACGCCGTGCTACCTAGCCACATACTTTTGTTAAGGGCTGGCTTTATCCAGCAATGCGGTAGTGGGCTTTACAACTTTTTGCCACTTGGCAAAATGGTGCTTGACAAGATTTATGCTGTTGTTAAAGACGAGATGGACAAGGCGGGAGCTTTGCAAACGAGTTTAAGCTTTGTAACAAGTGCTGTTTTGTGGGAAGAAAGCGGAAGATATAAGGCTTATGGCAAGGAACTACTGCGTTTTAAGGACAGAAAAGAAAATGAGTTTGTGCTAGGACCAACGCACGAAGAGGCTATGCTTAACGCCGTTAAAGGCAAAATCACCAGCTATAAGCAACTGCCCTTGCATTTGTATCAAATCGGGCTGAAATTTAGGGACGAGGCGCGTCCTAGATTTGGGCTTTTGCGTTGCCGTGAATTTTTGATGAAAGACGGATACAGCTTTCACGCCGATGAAAAGGACTTGGGGCGTGAATTTGAGCTAATGTTTGAAACTTACAGCAAGATTTTCACGCGTTTGGGGCTAAATTTTAGAGCTGTGGAGGCTGATAGCGGAGCCATAGGCGGTAGCGGAAGCAAGGAATTTATGGTGCTAGCGCAAAATGGCGAAGATGACATAGTGGTGTGTGATAAATGCGAATACGCCGCAAATGTCGAGGTAGCAAAGCGTGCGCCAAAAACCTGCGAGAAAGAACGCCCACAAGCAAATATGGCGAGCAAATTTCACACGCCAAACATAAAGACTATCAAGGATTTAGCTGAATTTTTCAAGGTTGATGAGTTTTACACCATAAAGGCTGTGGTGAAAAAAGCACTCTTTGACAAGGGCGAAAAAATCGTAGTCTTTTTCGTGCGTGGGTGCGATGATTTGCAAGAAACAAAGGCACTTAATGCTTGTGGGGCGTTAGAGCTTGTCGAAGCTAGCGAAGATGAGCTAAAAAAGGCTGGTTTAAAGGCTGGATTTATCGGCTTTATCGGGCTAAATGTTGAATTTTTTGTGGATAATGAGTTAAAAAATGAGACAAATATGCTTTTGGGCGCAAATGAGGAAAACTACCATTTCATCGGCGTTAGCGTGGTAAATTTAAACGAAAACCGCTATAAAGACTTGGTGCAAGTGCGCGAAAATGACACTTGTGCTTGCTGTGGCGGGCAGCTTAAATTCAGCAAGGGCATAGAAGTGGGACACATTTTTAAGCTGGGGCAAAAGTATAGCAAGGCGATGAGCGCGACATTTTTGGACGAAAACGGCAAGGCTGTGCCTTTTTATATGGGCTGTTATGGCATAGGCGTGAGCCGCTTGGTTGCTGTGGCGGTAGAATCAAGCTTTGATGAAAAAGGCATAGTATGGAGCAAGGCTTTGTCGCCATTTGCGCTACATATCATCATCTCAAACACCAAAGACGAAGCCGCTTGTGAGTTTGCAAATGAGCTTTATGAAGCCTTGCAAGCCTTAAATATCAGCGTTTTGCTTGATGATAGAAATGAACGCTTTGGTGTGAAAATCAACGATTTCGAGCTAATGGGCTTTTATTACGGCTTAATCATCGGCAAGGGACTTGAAAAGGGCGAAGTGGAGCTTGTAAAGCGCGAAAATCTTGAAAAAAGTGTGCTAAAAAAAGATGAAGTGCTTGAAACACTGAAAAAGGTGCTGTTATGAACTACTATACTTTCTCAATCTTTCCTTTTATCTTACTTGAAGTGCTGGCAAGCGTGCTGTTTGTGATGAGCTTTGGTTTTGGAAATTTTTTGCTTGTTTTGTTTGGCTCAATGCTCATAGGCGTTGTTTTGCTTGCGATTTTTTGGCGCAATATGCTTGAATTTAGGCTTTGCTCTCCGCTTGAAATGCTGAAAAACTTTGCCTTTGTTATCTCAGGCTTTTTGTTTTTAGTCCCCGGGCTTTTAAGCTCGGTGTGTGGGCTTTTTGTGCTTGTTTTTGGGCTGGTTTTTGGATTTAGCAGACAAAATGCTGGTAAATTCACTCAAAGCTCGCCCCAAAACGATGAAATTATCGATGTAGAAATCATCGATGAAAAAAAGGATAAACAATGAACGAACTCATCATCGCCACGCGCAAAAGTCAGCTAGCCCTTTGGCAAAGCGAATTCATCAAGGCTTTTTTGCAAGAAAGATACCCAGATTTACGCGTAAATTTGCAAGGCTTTAAAACAAAGGGCGATGTGCTTTTAGACACTCCGCTTGCTAAAATCGGCGGCAAGGGGCTTTTCACAAAGGAACTTGAAGAGTCTATGCTCGCAGGCAAGGCTCATTTAGCCGTGCATAGCTTAAAAGATGTGCCAAGCTTTTTCCCACAAGGGCTTACTTTGGCGGCGGTTTGCAAAAGAGAAGAGCCAAATGACGCCCTTTTGAGCGAAAAATTTAAGGATTTAGCCAGCTTGCCACAAGGCGCAAAGGTTGGCACGACAAGTCTTAGGCGCAAAATGCAGCTTTTGCTCAAACGCCCTGATTTAAACATAATCTCACTTCGTGGCAACATAAACTCACGCCTTGAAAAGCTCAAAAAGGGCGAATTTGATGCTATCGTTTTAGCTTATGCGGGGCTTAAACGGCTAAATTTGCAAAATGCGGTGAAATTTTTGTATAAATTTAGCCTTGATGAGATGATACCAGCGGCTTCGCAAGGCATTTTAGGCATAGAAAGCCTTGATGAGCCTGAGCTTTTGCAAACCCTTGCCGTGCTAAATGACGAGCAAGCCGTTGTGGCAAGCAGGATTGAGCGCGATTTTATCAAAGAGTTGGAGGGCGGCTGTCAAGTGCCTATCGGCGTAAATGCTGAAATTTTAGGCACAAGCGTGCAAATCCGCGCTATTTTAGGCTTGCCAGATGGCAGTGAAATCTTGCAAAAAAGCCTGAATTTACCCTTAAACGAAAGCCAAAATGCAGGCATTTTACTCGCAAAAGAATTTATAGGCAAAGGCGCAAAAGAGCTTTTAAAACGCGCTGAAATGATGATTTAAGGCTTTTTGATGAAAGAATTTATAAAATTGCTCCAAGAAAATGATTTGCTTAAAATCATCGATGAAAGCGTGGATACCGAGCTTGAAATAGCGCACATTGCTTATGTGGAGGCGAAAAAGGGCGACAAGGGCAAGGCTTTGCTTTTTACAAAGCCCACGCATAAGGGGCAAGAGTTTGAATTTCCTGTGCTGATGAACACCTTTTGCAACGAAAAAGCCCTAAATTTAGCCTTTACGCGCCCTTATGATGAAGTAGCAACCCAAATAGCAAGCCTTTTAAAGCTTCATATACCAAAGACTTTTGGGGCGAAAATCGACTTTTTCAAAAGGCTTTTAAGCCTTAAAAATGTCCCGCCCAAACGCCTAAAAACAAAGGGCGAGTTTGAATTTAAAGAGCTAAAAAGCCTAAATGAACTGCCTATCTTAAAAACTTGGGAAAAAGATGCTGGTAAATTCATCACTATGGGGCAAATTTACACGCAAAGTGTCGATAAAAAGCAAAACAACTTGGGTATGTATCGCTTGCAAGTAAGCGGTGAGCGCGAGCTTTTAATACACTGGCAAATCCACAAAGACGGCGCGCACTTTTTCCACGAGTATAAAAAAGCTGGCTTAAAGCAAATGCCCGTGAGCGTTGCCATAGGCGGCGACCCGCTTTACATTTGGTGCGCACAAGCTCCGTTGCCAAAGGGCATTTTTGAGCTTTTGCTTTATGGCTTTATCAAAAAAAGCCCTGCAAGGCTTGCGCCGTGTCAAAATGGCATTTTCGTGCCACACGATGCTGACATTGTGATTGAGGGCTTTGTGGATTTAGATGAGTTTAAGATTGAGGGACCTTTTGGCGACCACACGGGCTTTTACACGCCTGCTGAGCCTTTTCCTGTGATGAAAGTGAGCCGAATTTTAGCCAAAAAAGACGCCATTTATCAAGCCACCGTTGTGGGAAAGCCCCCGCTTGAAGACAAGGTAATGGGGCTTGGCACTGAAAGGGTGTTTTTACCGCTCTTTCAAGCCACAACGCCTGATGTCATAGACTATAAAATGCCTGAAAATGGCGTTTTTCACAATCTCATCTTAGCTAAAATTCACTCTCATTACCCAGCGCACGCCACGCAGATAATGCACGCTTTTTGGGGTGTGGGGCAAATGAGCTTTGTCAAACACGCTATTTTTGTAGGGCAAAATGCGCCAAAGCTTGATGATTACGGCGCTCTTGTGCCTTATATCTTAAACCGCTTTGAGGCAAGCAAACTTTACATAAGCGAGGGCATTTGCGACCAGCTAGACCACGCTTCGCCAAATGCTTGTTTTGGGGGAAAGGCGGCACTTGATGCGACAAGCGAAAAAGAATGCGGCGAAAAGCTTGAAATTTTAAGCGATGAGGCGTTAAATGAGCTTTTTTCAAGCGAAATTCCACTTCTTGCTTTAAGGCAGTTTTATGCGGATACAAGCGCGCCCATAGTTTGCGTGCTACTTGATAAAAAAGAGCTTGTTAAAAAGAGCTTTGAAAGGCTTTTAAAATTTGCTAAACATTTTAAAATCGTTGTTTTTTTAGACAGCCACAACCGCTTGCAAAACCCTTATATGCTTGTTTGGCGCGTGGTAAATAATATCGATGCAAAAAGAGACATTTTCTTTGGCAAGGATTTTATAAGCGAAAATTTAAAGCAAAATTCAGTAAATTCTAGCGAAAAAAGTGTAAATTTAAATGAAAATTTAGCTGATTGCATAGGCATAGACGCCACAGCAAAGGGCGAGCTTGAAAAGCACCCAAGAAAATGGGCTTTGCAGGTTGATTGCACTCAAAAGGTTATCGAAGATTTAATCAAACGAAAACTCATTGACAAAGACAGCACACTTTTTGATAAATTCGAGCTTTTTTAAGACATAAAATTTGCACTCACATTGATAAATTCGAGTTTTTAAGGTGTAAAAGCAAATTTAGCACTCACAGCACTTCGCCGTAAAGCACCATTCTACGCGGATTTGTGATTTTAACCCTTTTCATTTGCCCCAAAAATTCAGCTCCTCCTTGTGTTTGGACTAAAAAGTTATTATCACTTCTGCCCGCTACGCCATTTTCGCGCTGTTCTTCAAACAGCACCTCAAATTCTTTAAGCCTTTGACGCGCCACAATCTCATCTAAAATCTCATTTTGTCGCCCTTGTAGCTTACTCAAACGCCTTGTGGCAAGCTCTGGCTCGATTTGCCCGCTCATTAAAGCCGCCTTTGTAAGCGGACGCGGCGAGTATTTAAAGGAAAAAATTTGCTCAAAACGCACCTCATTCATCACTTCAAGCGTATCCTCAAAGTCCTTTTCGCTCTCATTTGGAAAGGCGACAATTATATCTGTTGAAATGCTGGCGTTTTCGCACATTTTTCGCACCTTTAAGGCTTTTTCTAAATACCACTCACGCGTATAACCGCGTTTCATCGCCTTTAATACGGCATTTGAGCCACTTTGCAAGGGCAGGTGCAAGGCTTTGCAAATTTTTTCATTGTGCGTAAAAACTTCTAAAAATTTATCATCAATGTGTAAAGGGTGCGGGCTTGTAAAGCGAATTCGCTTCAAATTTGGAATTTCACTAAGCCTTGTAAGCAAGTCGGCAAAGTCCATTTTTTCGTGTGCTTTTGAAAAATACTTGCCATAATTATTGACATTTTGCCCCAGCAAAAAAAGCTCTTTTGCGCCCTTATCCACAGCCTTTTGCGCCTCATCAAAAATCAACGAAAAAGGTATGGAGATTTCCTCCCCACGCGTGTGTGGCACTATGCAGTAAGTGCAGTGTTTGTCGCAGCCTATCATTATGTTGATAAAGCTTTTATAAGGGCTTGAACGAAATTCAGCAAAGGCAAACTCGCTCTCATCGTAGTTTATGTCCGTGCCAAGAAATTTTGGCGTTTTAACAGCGCGTGTGATTTGAGAGACATTGCGCGCACCCAGCACAAAATCAACATTTGGAGCTTTTTTAAAAATCTCAGCCCCCAAATGCGAAGCCGTGCAACCGCACACGCCGATTTTCGCGCCCTTTTTTTTGAGCTTTTCAAAGCCACCGATTTCAGAAAAAAGCTTATGCACGGGTCTTTCACGCACGGAGCAGGTGTTGATGAGTATTAAGTCCGCAGTTTCAGGCTCGTTTGTTAGGGCATAATCTTCTTTTTGGCTCAGCTCAGCGATGATATGCTCGCTATCTCGCACATTCATCGCACAGCCAAGTGTCTGTATATAGAGCTTTTTACTCAAAGAATATGCACCTCATACATATAATCACTCTCATCAAGTCCGTATTTAACGGGGCGATGATATACGCTAAACCCTTTTTTTTCAAAGTTTTGCACGAGTGCTAGCATTTGTTTGTGCGTGTTTTCCTTGTCAAAATAAAAAAAGCTTTGTCCTTCTTGGGCGAGCTTTTCTTCGATTTTAGCTAGGCTGATAGTCTTTGGCTTGCCGTTTGCTAGGTTTCTGGCTAGCTTTAAATCTTTGATTTCCATAGTTTTTCCTTTAAAGTTAAATTTAAAGCACAATTTTAGCAAATTTATAGTAAAATTCATAAAAATTTAAAGGAAAATTTATGCAATACACTATCGAACTCAACAATCACAGCGAAATTTTCGATGTGGATAAGGTCGCTAAGCAAGCAGCTGGTGCTGTTTTGTTAAGGCAAGGCAAAAGCGTGGTTTTAGCCACAGTCGCTCACGAGGACAAGCCTGTGGAGGAGGATTTTTTGCCCTTAACGGTGCAATATATCGAAAAAGCCTACGCAGCGGGGCGAATCCCCGGCGGCTACATAAAGCGCGAAACCAAGCCAAGCGACAGCGAAACGCTCACAGCGCGTATCATCGACAGAAGTTTGCGCCCGCTTTTCCCAAAGGGCTATGCTTATCCTACTCAAATCGTGGTGCTGGTGCTTTCGTGCGATAGTGAAGTGGATTTGCAAGTGATGAGCCTAAATGCCGCAAGTGTCGCGCTGTATCTTAGCGACATACCGATGAAAGACCCTGTTTGTGGCGTGCGCATCGCAAGAATCAACGATGAATTTAAGCTCAATCCCACAAACACGGAGCTTAAAAAATCAACCCTTGATTTGTTTGTCTCTGGCGTGAAAGATGAGCTTTTGATGATAGAAATGCGCGCCCTGCCAAGTGAGGGCGAGTTTATCCCTGTGGTTGCGCCTTTTGCGGGCATTGACGGGCAGAGCATTCAAAATATGAACGAGTTGAGCGAGGACGAGATAGTAAATGCCCTAAATTTAGCCCAAAAAGCCATAGAAAACGGCTCAAACGCTTACGAAGAAGCATTTAGCAAACACAGAAAAAATGGCGAATTCGAGCTAAAAGAAGAAAACGAAAACGAACAAATCATCAAATTTATCGAGCAAAACTACCTTGCAAAGATGCGTGAGGCTATCACGCAAATGGCAAAAAGCGAGCGAGCGAGCGAGTTAAACAAAATCGCCAAAGAAATCGTAAATTTAGAGCTTGCCGAGCAAAACGAATGGGACGAGGAAGCGGTGAGCAAGGCTTTAAACAAGGTTAAACGCACCATCGTGCGCTCACTCATCATCAACGAGGGCGTTCGCGCGGACGGACGCGCCTTAAACGAAGTGCGCCCCATCAGCATAGAAACAAATATCTTGCCAAACGCTCACGGCTCGTGTCTTTTCACGCGCGGACAAACGCAAGCCCTTGTCGTAGCGACATTAGGCAGTGAAAATGACGCTCAAATGTCCGATTTGCTTACCGAAACGGGCGCACACGCTGAAAGATTTATGGTAAATTATAATTTTCCCGGCTTTTCAGTAGGCGAGGCAAGCCCGATAAAAGCACCGGGCAGGCGTGAGCTAGGACACGGAAACCTTGCAAAAAGGGCGTTGTATCCAAGTGTCGATGAGGCTTATCCCTATGTTATCCGCCTTGTGAGCGAAATTTTAGAAAGCAACGGCAGTAGTTCAATGGCTACGGTGTGCGGCGGTGCGCTTGCGTTGCGAGCTGCTGGCGTGCCAAGCATAAAACTTGTGGCGGGAGTGGCTATGGGGCTTATCTTTGAAGAGGGCAAATCAGCCGTGCTTACCGATATAATGGGGCTTGAAGACCACGATGGCGATATGGATTTTAAAGTAGCTGGCTCAAAAGACGGCGTAACCGCACTTCAAATGGATATAAAGCTAGGCGGTATCGACCAAGACACGCTCAAAAGGGCTTTGTATCAAGCAAAAGAAGCGAGAATGCACATTTTAGGCATTATGGAGCAAGCAGAGCAAGAAATTGTGGTAAATGAAGAGATTTTGCCAAAACTTGAACTTTTTAGCGTAGATCCTTCCAAAATAGTCGATATCATCGGGCAAGCGGGCAAAACTATAAAAGAAATCATCGAAAAATTCGGCGTTTCGATTGATTTAGACCGCGAAAAGGGCGAAGTGAAAATCGCAGGAGCTGGCGGCGAGCAGGTAAAAGCGGCGAAAGATTATATCATACAAATCACCTCCAAAGAAAGCAAATTCGGCAAAAAACGCGAGTTTCGCAAGGACTATCCGCCTTTTGAAGTGGGCGAGGAATTCAACGGGCGCGTGAAAAGCATAGTGCCTTTTGGGGCGTTTGTGGAGCTGCGAGACGGCGTTGATGGCTTGCTGCACGCGTCCAAAATCAAAGGCGCGCTCAGCGAGGGCGATGAGGTGCGCGTTTGCGTGCGAGAAGTGAAAAACGGCAAGGTGTCGCTGGATTTAGCCTGAATTTAGCAAAAGCAAATGTTTCAAAGCAAGACTTATGAAATCAGCTCCACAGACGACATAGAACTTGGCATAAGGCGTTACTCAAAGCTCGAATTTAAGGTGAGTTTTGATGATACAAAGCCGATGAAAGCCTTGTTTGTCTTTATCAACGGCATTAGAGATGAGGATTATGCGGGCTATGAGGAACATTTGGCTGAATTTGTGGTGCAAACTTATGGCGTGGCAGTGCTTCGAGTAGATTATCACTGCATAGGCTTTCGCCCGCAAACGGGGGCGACTTTTTATATGGACAAAAGAGACAAGGAAATTTTCAAGGCACAATGCAGCGAAATCGCTCAGCATTGCGACATAGAGCTGAATTTGCCCGATGACTTGTCAAATGATGAAAATTTAGGGCAAAATGAAAGCTACGCCCTTTTAACCAGCCTTAACGACATTATTTTAGAGCTTAAAAACGCCCACAAAATTCCACAAGACTACCGCTCGCCGCTATCCATAAGTTTGCAGCCTACCAAAAACGAGTATCAAAACTTTGGACTTATGCAAGCCCTTGACATAATCAACGCCATTTATTTTGTGCGAAAGCACCACGCTGAATTTAAGCTCGCTAAAACGCCCAAAACCTTGCTCTTTGGCACTTCGCACGGAGGCTATCTTGGCTTTTTGTGCGCTAAATTTGCTCCGTGGCTCATAGATGCAGTAGTGGAAAATTCAGGCTATGCAAATGCGCCGTTGAGATTTTTGGGCTTTGGCAAGGAATTTGATTATAAGGCTTGCTTTGAAAGCAGCACGGCAAGTATGTTTGACCATCTTGCCATCTTTGTCTTTACCAAAACCTTTTTCACAAGCGTTCAAAGCTCGCCAAAGTGCTACACCGAAGCGCACGACAAAATCCGCTCTTTGCCAGAACTCGACCACCTGCAAACGCAAGCTGCTTGCCACAAAGCCGTTTTCGTGTCTTACCACAGCGCAAGAGACTTTGACATAGCCCGCCCAGAGCCAAAACAAAGGCTTTATCAAATGCTTGCTAAACTTGACTTTGACGCCACTTTGCACTTGATAAAAGATGAAGGCGAAGTTGATGGCAAATTCATCAAAAATTTAAAGCACGGAATGGATATGTCCTTAAAAACGCTCATCAAAAAAGAGCTGCCGCCCTTGCTTGCCCGAAAATTCACACATAAAAAGAGTGAGAAACACGAAATCACCTACAAAAGCGAGAATTTAGAGTATAAATTCAAAGAAAAGGCTGATAGCATCGAGCTTGTCATCAAAAAACTCTAAATTTCAAGCGAAATTTGTGCTTTGCAAATTTTAAATAAAATTTTTGCTTTATAAATTTAAAGTGAAAATTTTGCTTTACAAATTCAAAGTGGAATTTGTGCTTTGTAAATTTAAAGTGGAATTTATGCTTTATAAATTTTTAGGGAAAATTTGTGTTTGTGTAAATTTAAAGACTATTTTCTCAAAGGCACTACTTGTCATACTGAGCTTTCGCAAGAAAGCGAAGTATCCATAATTTTAAAGTGTTTTGAATTCTGTGGATTTTTCGCTACGCTCAAAATGACAAAAGGAAATTTTTTGCTGCGGCTTGCGCCTTGCTCTAAAAGAACTAGCCGCAAAAATCACGCCAAAAATTTATGAGTATGGTTTTTTGCATAAGTAAAATTTAAAAAAGATAAAAAATTTAAGGTATAATGACACTTAAAATTTTGCAAAGGACACAAAATGACAATAACCCTAACAAATGTCAAAGAAGAATTTTTGCCAAATGTCAAGGAATTTAGCAAGTCAATCAACGCTGAATTTCAAATCAACGCCGAAAAACCGAGCTTTGAAAAAGTGCGCGAAAATTTAAAAGCGAATTTGCAAAAGCCTGAAAATTACGCCGTATTTGAAAGGCTTAAAGACAAATGAACTACCTTTCGTTTGATGAAGCCATCATCTTGCATAATGACATAATGAAGCAAATGCAAGGGCTTGTGGGGTTTAACAAGGCACAAGTTAGCTACTTGCAATCTGCGCTAGAACATATACAAAATGATGAATTTTACCCTGAATTTTTGGATAAACTTACCCATTTAGTCTTTGCTTGCGTGAAATTTCACCCTTTTTTAGACGGCAACAAACGCAGCGCCATTTACCTAGCTCACGCTTTTATAGAACTCAATGCGCCTGAAATTCTGCCTGATGATTTTTATCAAAGGCTTGAAAATGTCGTTGTCGATGTGGCAAGCGATAAGATGAGCAAAGACGAGCTAAAAGCCTTTTTAAAAGGCATTTTAAAGCAAATTTAAAGGACAAACTATGCCATATCTTGTTTTCGTTACTTTTTTGTGGGCGTTTTCGTTTCCCTTAATCGGCTATTTCATTAGCGGACAAATGGACAGCTTTTTTGCGGCGTTTTTCCGCGTGTTTTTGGCGTTTTTGGTGTTTTTGGTGTTTTTGAATTGGCGTGTGTCAAACGCCTTAAAAGTCCAGCTGATGAGCATCGGCGCACTACAAATAGGCATAATGTATCTTTTTTATTATCACTCATTTTTGTATTTAACCGTGAGCGAGGTTGCCCTTTTTACCATTTTCACGCCCTTTTATGTGAGCCTTGTTTATGATTTTTTCGCGCGCCGTTTTCGTCCGCTTTATCTCATAAGCATTAGCCTGTGCGTGTTTGGAGCGTTTATCATCAAATTTGGCGCGATAAATTCGCACTTTTTGACAGGCTTTTTGCTCATACAAATGGCAAATTTAGCCTTTGGCACGGGGCAAAGCCTTTATAAAATCGTGCTTGAATACCACCGTATCCCTAGCCAACGCAGCATTTTTGGGTATTTCCACTTAGGTGCGGCGCTCATCACCGCACTAGCCTTTTTTACTATCGGCGACACGCAAAATCTCCCCAAAAATGCTTCATCTTGGATAGTGCTGTTTTATCTAGGGCTTGTGGCAAGCGGGCTTGGATACTTTATGTGGAACAAGGGCGCGACACTTGTGGATAGCGGCATTTTAGCCATAATGAACAACGCCCTAATCCCAGCAGCCATCATCGCTAACGCCCTTTTAGTCGCCCTTTTCTTCCCCGAAAAAAGCGTGGAATTTAGCACCGCAGAATGTGTGAAAATCACGCTTGGCACGCTGATAATGTTTTTTTCATTGTGGCTACACTATAAAATCATCAAGCGGTATGAAAGATAACTCTGTGCCTTTTAAGATACTTGCCAAAGCCGTTTAAAACTTGCCTTAAAATCAAGTTTTATTTCAAAGAAATTTAAGCTTGCCCTTAAATTTCAAGCTCAGCTTTAAATTTCAGGCTTTTCCTTAAAGCCAGCTAAAAAGTGAAAATGCAAGTGAAAGACTTCTTGTCCAGCGCCCACACCGCAGTTTGTAACGAGTTTATAGCCCGTTTTGTCAGCTCCCGTTAAAAGGGCAAGTTCTTGGATAAAGCTCGTCATCTTCGCCATTTGCTCGGGGCTAAACTCTTGAAAGTCCCTACAATAAGCCTTTGGAATCACCAAAATATGCACGGGCGCTTTTGGATTTATATCATCAAACGCCAGAAATTCATCACTTTCAAGCCTTTTGTTGCTTGGAATTTCGCCCGCCACGATACGCTCAAAAATCGTTTTTTCTCTCATTTTGTGTCCTTTGAAAAGAAAAATTTTTAAAATTATACCTTATTTTTGTAGATATTGTTGAAAAATTTAGGTAAAATAACAGCTTATCACTTTATCATCGAAAGGGTAAATTTGCAAAAAATTATTGACGAGATACACGCTTGTCAGAGTTTAGACGAGCTTGAAAAAATCCGCATAAGCGTGCTTGGCAAAAAGGGAAGCTTGACTTTGCAGTTTGGCAAGCTCAAAGATTTGGACGGCGAAGCAAAGAAAAAGTTCGCCAGCACCCTAAACACAGACAAAAACACATTTAACGAAGCCTACGAAGCCCGTAAAAAAGAGCTTGAAACGCTTTTTTTAGACGGCGATATGCGTAAGGGCGCACAGAATTTCAGTTATTTTGACGAAAACACCAAAGCAGGCGCATTTCACCCTGTAAATTCAACTATGGATAAAATCATCGATTATTTTGTGAGCCTAAATTTCAGCGTTGAAAAGGGACCTTTGATAGAAGATGACTTTCATAATTTTGAAGCCCTAAATTTACCCAAATCTCACCCCGCGCGCGATATGCAAGATACCTTTTATTTTGATGATGGCAAACTTTTACGCACTCAAACTTCGCCCGTGCAAATCCGCACAATGCTCGCTCAAAAGCCACCCATTCGTATGATAGCCCCTGGTGCAGTGTTTAGGCGGGATTTTGACTTAACGCACACGCCTATGTTTCATCAGGTTGAAGGGCTTGTGGTAGAAAACGGACAAAAGGTGAGTTTTGCGAATTTAAAAAGCGTTTTGGTGGAGTTTTTACACTACTTTTTTGGCGATGTCAAGGTGCGCTTTCGCCCAAGTTTCTTTCCTTTCACGGAGCCGTCCGCAGAGGTTGATATATCTTGTGTGTTTTGCAAGGGTGCGGGCTGTCGTGTTTGCAAGCAAACGGGCTGGCTTGAAGTGCTAGGGTGTGGGGTTGTAGACCCAAATGTTTATAATTTTGTGGATTATAAAAATGTCAGCGGTTATGCTTTTGGGCTTGGTGTGGAGCGTTTTGCAATGCTTTATCATCAAATACCAGACTTGCGTTCGCTTTTTGAGGGAGATTTAAGACTTTTGGAGCAGTTTAGATGATATTTACACGAAGTTGGATTAGTCAGTTTATCGACATAAGCGACAAAAGTTTAAGCGAAATTTGCGCCACACTCAATGCTGTGGGCATCGAAGTAGAAAGCTCTCACGCCTTACGCGCACCAGATAAAGTCGTAGTAGGCTTTGTCAAAGAAAAAAGCAAGGTAGAAAACTCCGACAAACTCAGTCTTTGCAAGGTTGATATAGGCGAAAAGGATTTGTTGCAAATCGTTTGCGGGGCGAAAAATGTCGCCGCTGGGCAGTTTGTGGCTGTGGCGCTTGTGGGCGCGGTTTTGCCAAATGGCACTAAAATCGCCAAAGCAAAGCTTCGTGGGGTTGAAAGCGAGGGTATGATTTGCTCATCAAGCGAACTTGGCTTTGAAAAAACAAGAGACGGCATAATGGTGCTTGACGATACTATGGGCAAACTCGTGCTTGGGCGAGCCTTAAACGCCTATGAAATCTTTAACGATGAAGTTATAGAAGTGGATATAACGCCAAATCGTGGGGATTGTCTAAGCGTGTATGGCATAGCACGCGAGTTAAGCGTGGCTTATGATAAAGATTTGAAAGCCCTTGACGCTTATGAAGAGTCCAAAGAAACCCCAACCGTTGGGCGAATTTTGCGCGTGCAAGCGGACAAAAATCTCAACAGCTGTTTTGATTATAGAGTGGTTGAAAAAGCCCAGCCCGTGAGTGTTTTTAGTATCGTGGCGGAGTTAAGACTTGCTACTATCGGCAAGCTCACGCCTTGCGTAGTCTCAAACATACTTCAATACGCCACTCACGCCACAGGCGTGCTATTTAACGCCTATGATTTAAAGGCTTTGAGCGACAAAGATGATGAAATCCTTTTGCAAGTGCGTAAGGGCGCGCAAGGCGAAAGCAAGGTGTATCACGAAGACAAGCTATTAAGCACGAGCGGAATTTACACGCAGGATTTTGGTAAGGTTGATGAAAACAGCCGTTTTATCATCATCGAAGCAAACTACACCACGCCAAGCGTCATCGCCGCCGCAAAAGACAGCTACAAAAAACTTGACGAGGACAGCATTTACCGCGCCTTTCGGGGCAGCGAACCGCAGTTAAAGCTAGGAATGCAGTATTTGATGAGCCGCATTATATCAAGACCGCACATTCATATCTACCAAAATTCACAGCAAATTTCGCTCAAATGCAAGAGCGCGAACATAAGGCTTGATTTAAGCGAGGTGGAAAAGCTCATCGGCGTGAGTGTCAAGGCTAGCGAAGTGGCGCGGATTTTAAAAAGGCTGAATTTTGAAGTCGATGTGGTAGAAAAGGATTTGTTTAGTGTCAAAGCTCCGATTTTTCGCAGCGATATAAACAATTTCGCCGATGTTTGCGAGGAAATCACACGCGTTATCGGCATCGACAATATCCCCGCAAAGCCCTTGCAGCTTACCGAGCAAACCCGCTTGAATGAGTGTTATTACGAGTATAAAGACTTGTCCGCACTTCGCCACAAAGCAGTGGCAAATGGCTACTTTGAGAGCGTGCATTATGTGCTTGACAGCGAGGAAGAGCTTGGCGCACTTGGCTTTAAAGCGAGCAAAACAAAGCTCATCAACCCCATCAGCACCGAGCTAAACGCCTTACGCCCAACACTTATCAATCATCTTTTAAACGCCGTGAGCTTTAACACCAAAAATTCAAAAAAAATCATCAAACTTTTCACTAGCGGAGCGGTTTTTGATGAGAATTTAAACGAAAAAAACAAAATCGCTTTCGTGTTTAGCGGCTTTAAGGACGAGCCAAAGATAGCAAACAAAGCAAAGCCTGAATTTATCGACTTTTACAGCTTTTTGCTTGAAATGAAAACCATCATCGGCGACTTTACGCTAAACCGCGCTCATTACGGCTTTTTAAACCCTTACGAGCAAGCAAGTGTCCATAAAAACGGGCTTTGCATAGGCTTTGTAGGGCGCGTGCATTTAGGCATAGAGCGCGACAAGGACTTGCAAAAGACTTATCTTTGCGAGCTTGACTTGTCCGCCTTGCGAAATGAGCCAAAAAAAGCCAAGCCATACTCCAAATTTCCACAGATGAGCCGCGATTTGAGCGTGATTATCCCCAAAGATTACGAGTATGAAAAGATAAAAGACTGCATAAAAGCCCTTAAAATCGGCATTTTAAAAAGTTTTCGCGTTGTGGATTTATACGAGGACGCGTCCTTGCAAGGCAAATACAGCCTTACCATAGCCTTTGTTTTCCAAAACGATGAAAAAACCCTAGCCGATAGCGAAGTGAGCGAGCAAATGGAGCTGATTGTCCGCTCACTTGATGAGAATTTAGGGCTGAAACTGCGATGAAAATTCACGCTTTAACGCAGGGTTTTGACAAAGAGTTTGAAAAAATCGCCGCTGATAAGAGCATATCTCATCGCTTTGCCATTTTTTCAATGCTTTGTGAGAGTGAGTGCGTGGCAAAGAACTATTTACTTGCAGAAGATACACTTAACACCCTTGAAATAGTGCGAAATTTAGGCGCACTCGTGCAAAGAAATGGCGATGAAGTGCGTATCAAAGCCCCAAAAAGCCTAAATTCTCCAAACAAAATTTTAGAGTGTGGCAACTCTGGCACGGCTATGCGCCTTTTTATGGGCTTTTTAGCTGGGGTGAATGGCTTTTTTGTTTTAAGCGGCGACAAATACCTAAATTCTCGCCCGATGAAGCGAATCAGCGAGCCTTTGCAAAGCGTTGGGGCGAAAATTTACGGGCGCGAGGGCGCAAATTTAGCCCCGCTTTGCATAGAGGGCGGCGAGCTTAAAGCCTTTGAGTATCAAAGCCCTATCTCATCGGCGCAGGTAAAAACCGCGCTCATTTTAGCGGGCTTTCGCGCAAAGGGCGTGTCGCATTTTAGCGAAACAAAACTCAGCCGCGACCACAGCGAAAATATGCTTTTAGCGATGAATGCGCCTATAAATTTAAGCGAAAATGGACTAAAAATCGAAATTTCGCCACTCACAAAGCCTTTAAAACCGCTTAATATCGTCATTCCAAACGACCCATCATCGGCGTTTTATTTTGCGCTTGCGGGCGCGCTTTTGCCAAATTCACGCGTGGTGCTGAAAAATGTGCTTTTAAACAAAACCCGCATTGAAGCCTTTAAGGTGCTTGAAAAAATGGGCGCAAGGATTGAATTTAAGCAAATTCACAACGACTTTGAAAGCGTGGGTGAAATTTGCGTTGAAAGCTCGCATTTAAGGGCTGTGAGCGTGAGTGAAAATATCTCGTGGTTGATTGATGAAGCCCCAGCACTTGCCATAGCCTTTGCCTGCGCTGAGGGCGTTTCAAGGCTTACTAATGCCAAAGAACTGCGCGTCAAAGAAAGCGACCGCATAAGCGCTGTGGTGCAAAATTTGCAAAAATGTGGCATCGTGGCAAAAGAGCTTGATGATGGCTTTGAGATACAAGGTGGCGTGGCGAAAAGGGCGAAAATTCAAAGTTTTGGCGACCACCGCATAGCGATGAGCTTTGCTATCTTGGGGCTTAAATGCGGTATGGACATAGATGAATGCGAATGTATCAACACTTCTTTTCCAAATTTTCTTTCACTGCTTGAAAATTTGGGAGCTGTGGTTGAAAGATAAATTTAAAATTTAGGATTTAAATTTTGTTATTTTAGCTAAATTTTTAAGCTTGATTTTATAAATTTTTTCTTAAATTTTTCGTATAAAATTCATAAATTTTGTGTTATAATGCAAGTATAAAGCCAAAAGAAAGGACTAAAATGGGCGCAAAGGCTATTGATTACAGCGTTTATAACGAAGAAGCCTTGTTTATGGAGCTTAACAGCACCAAAGAGCAAATCGCTGAGCTAGAAAGTAAAAAAAGCCAAATCGAGCAAGCGTTGCAAAGCATACCCACTGATGAAACGGCTAATGCTTTGAGAAATTCTTACACCGTGCTTAAAACAAAGGATTATACGGATTTTGAAAAAATGCTTGCAAGCGAAGATGATGAGCAATAATGCGCGAAATTCACTTTGAAAACACCTACATAAAGGACTTTAAACTTGTCAAAAAACAGGGTTGGAATTTAGAAAAAATCAAAAACACGATTTTACAGCTCCAAACTTGCGAAATTTTAGACGAAAAACTTAACGACCACTCATTAAAAGGCGATTTTAAAGGGTTTAGAGAATGCCATATCTTTGGGGATTTGGTTGTCATCTATAAGCGAGATAAAGAAATTTTGACACTTTACAGGATAGGCAGACACCAAGATTTGTTTAAAAACTACTGAATTTTCGTGTAAAATTTCGCAAAAATTCACAAATTTTGCGTAAAATTTCAAGGAAGTTAAAACAAATTTAAAACAGCAAAATTTCAAACGACAAAAAGGAAACATTGTGATTATCGAGTTAGCGGAAAATTATGGCTTTTGTTTTGGCGTAAAAAGGGCGATTAAAAAAGCCGAGCAGGTAGGAAACGCCGCTACCATAGGCGAGCTTATCCACAACCCTGCTGAAATTTCGCGCTTGCAGGCGAATTTTAATGTCAAAACCCTGCAAAACATAAGCGAGTTAAAGGACGAAAAAAAGGCGATTATACGCACGCACGGCATCACAAGGGGCGATTTGAGCGAGCTTCGCAAAAAAGACATTGAAATTTACGATGCGACTTGCCCCTTTGTAACCAAACCCCAGCAAATTTGCGAAAAGATGAGCGCGGAAGGCTATGAAGTCGTGATTTTTGGCGATGAAAACCACCCAGAAGTTAAGGGTGTGAAAAGCTATGTCAGCACCAAAGCCTATGTCGTGCTTGATGAGAGCGAGCTTTTAGGGGTGCGACTGCCCGCAAAAATCGCCGTGGTAAGCCAAACGACAAAAAAACCCGAGCTTTTTGCCAAAATAGTGAGCTTTTTAGTGGCTAAGTGCAAGGAAGTGCGCGTGTTTAACACGATTTGCGATGCGACTTTCAAAAACCAAGATGCCATCGAAAAACTCTCATTAAAAAGCGATGTGATGGTAATTGTTGGCGGTAAAAACTCAGCAAACACCAAGCAGCTCTTTCTCATCGCGCAAGGAAACTGCAAGGATAGCTATTTAATCGAAACAAAAAGCGAGTTAAAGCCCGAGTGGTTCGCGGGCAAAAAGCATTGCGGTGTGAGCGCTGGGGCTAGCACGCCTGAGTGGATAATCGCCCAAGTTGTCGAAAAAATCAAAGAAATCGACAAAGATTTAGGCTAAAACGGCTGAATTTTGTTTGAAATGCGGATTTTGTTTGGCTTTTTTGATTTTTTTGGCTTTTGAGCTTTATTTTGTTTGATTTAAAACTAGGTTTGGTTTTTGTTTTGCTTTTAAGCTTTGTTTGTTTGTTTTTAGGCATTGTGAGCTTGCTTACTTTTAGACATTGCGAGTTTTTTTAGGCGTTATAAGCTTAGTTATTTTTAGGCGTTGCAGACTTGCTTTTTTGTTTTTAAGCATTTTAGGTTTGGCTTGTGTTAGATTGTTTTTTTGCAAAAAATTGCGTGCCGTGTTGCCGTTGCAAACTACCAAAATAGCACGATATGCTTCGTCATTGCGAGCGAGTTTTGCAAGCGTAATTTAAATGCAAATTCAGTTCTATGGATTGCCACGCTTTGCTTTCGCAAAGCTCGCAATGACAAAACCCTTGTCATACTAACTTGCGTCTTGTCATACTGAGCGCAGCGAAGTATCCATAAATTCAAAGTATATCTTAAATACTTCTTTGTGGATTTTTCGCTTTCTAGTGAAAGCTCAAAATGACAAAAATGGCGTAAAAAGTCCAAATTTTCACGCTAAATTCAGCCTGCAAAGCTTTCAAGCACCTTTATAACGCTTTCTTTGCTGATGTCGTTTTTGATGATAGCCTTGCCAAGCCCTTGCAAAAGGACAAAGTTGATTTTGGAATTTGCGCTTTTTTTATCAAGGAAAAAGGCGTTGTAAAATTCCTCTGCGTTGCTGATTTTATAGTGCGTTGGCAAGCTAAATTTTTCAAACAATGCCTTTATGCGGTCGTTTTCACTCTGCGTGATAAGTCCAAGCGCGAGTGAAAGGGCGTTTGCCATCACTATGCCTATGGCGACAGCCTCGCCGTGTAGATACAGCTTGTAATCCGTTTGTTTTTCGATGATATGCGCGAACGAATGCCCGAAATTTAGAAGCATTCTCAGCTGGTTTTCGCGCTCATCGACACTCACTATGCTAGCTTTGAGCTGCACGCTTTTGCTGATGATTTGGCTAAACTGCTCGCTTGGTAAATCGGCTTTTAAAAAGGCATTTGTGTCTAAACTCTCGATGAGTTCGAGCGCGTCCGTGTCAAAACACGCCGCCATTTTGATAAATTCAGCCATACCTGCGGCAAGTTCTCGGCTACCAAGCGTTTCGAGAAACTCACTCTCACAATAAACGGCTTTTGGCTGGTAAAATGAGCCGATGAGATTTTTGCCAAAGGCGTTATTTACTCCTGTCTTGCCACCCACAGCCGCATCAACCATAGCTAAAAGCGTAGTCGGCACGCTGATGAAATCAATCCCGCGCTGATAAATGCTCGCCGCAAAGCCACCTATATCCGTAACAACCCCGCCGCCAAAGGCAATCAGCGTGCTTTTTCTGTCAAGCTGGCTTACAAACATTTGATTGAACACCTCTTCAAGCGTGGCAAGGTTTTTATACTGCTCGCCGTCCTTTATGGTGATGATGAAAAGCTCATCACACGAAATTTTAGCAAGCAGATTTTTAAGGTGCAAGCCCGCGACTTTGGCGTTGGTAAGCACCGCCACTTTGCCCTCAAATTCGAGCTTTGAAAGCTCATTGATGGAGACTTTGTAGGAATTGTTTTCTAAATTTACGAGTATTTTCATCGTTTTGCCTTATTTTATTTTTTAAAAAGTTCGCTGTGCGAACCAAGTCGCACAAGGTGCAATTCGTCTTTGGTAATTTTATACACCAAAAGTAAATTTGGCTTTATATGACACTCTTTGTAAGCCTTTAAATCGCCCGTAAGCTTGTGGTCTTGGTATTTTGGTGCAAGTGGAATTTGACAAAGCAAGCTCTCAACGACACTTTCAATCTCATCTTGCGTGATAATGCCTTGCTTGTAGATTTTTTTAATGTCGCCTTTAAAGCTATTTTCGACTTTGAGCTTTAACTTCATCGTCAATCTCTCGCTTCATTTCGTCCCAAAAATCGCTAAATTTCTCATAACTTTTGCCATTTTTTCCGCTCTCGCATTCTTTCATCGCCTTTAAAGTCTCTTTATTTGGGATTTCTTTAAGGTTTTTGGGTGCTTTTGTTTTTTTGCTTTTATCGACCTTAAATTTCGCATTAGCGACTTTGGCAAGTTCTTTAAATACCTTTAAAAATTCATCGCTGACATTTTCTAGCGTGATTGTGGCTGAATTCATCATCGTCCTTTCGCCTAAAATTTAACGCATTATAGCAAAACTTTGCTAAAATTCACGCAAAAAAGGACAAAAATGCGATTTGACATAAAACACCAAGACGGCAACGCTCGCGTGTGCGAGATACAAACCGCACACAGCAGCTTTGAAACGCCTATTTTTATGCCTGTTGGCACGGCTGGTGCGGTGAAAAGCCTTGACGCTAACGATATGAGCGAAATTTTAGGCGCAAAAATCATCTTAGCAAACACCTATCATCTTTACTTGCGCCCTACTTCGCAGGTGGTGGCGAGTTTGGGCGGTTTGCACGGCTTTACGCGCTACAATGGCTCGTTTTTAACCGACAGCGGCGGCTTTCAAGCCTTTTCTTTAAGCAAAAATTCAAATCCAGATGAAAGGGGCATTGCCTTTAAAAGCCACATTGATGGGAGTTTGCACTTTTTTACGCCCCAAAGTGTGCTTGATACGCAGTATGAGCTAAACTCCGATATAATGATGATTTTAGATGATTTAGTTGCCTTGCCAGCGGAGAAAAAGCGCGTTGATTTAAGCGTGCAAAGGACGATAAAATGGGCGAAAGAGGCTATAAAATACCACAAAAGCAAGCAAAATTTGGGCGTTGGACTTCATCAAAATATCTTTGGTATCGTGCAGGGCGGGACTGATTTTGAGGCGCGAAAGGCTTGTGCGAGCGCACTTTGCGAGCTAGAATTTGACGGATTAGCTATCGGCGGACTGAGCGTTGGGGAAGAAAATCAAGCAATGTATGATACAGTCGAGGCTATGATGCCTTTTATGGACACAAATCGCCCAAGATACTTGATGGGCGTTGGAACGCCTGAGGATTTAGTCGAAAATGTCGAGCGCGGAGTAGATATGTTTGACTGCGTAATGCCTACGCGCAACGCTCGCAACGGCACACTTTTCACAAAGCACGGGAAATTCAACATTAAACGCGCTGAATTTATCAAAGATGACGAGCCTATTGAGAAAGATTGTGAGTGCTACACCTGCAAACGCTACTCAAAAGGCTATTTAAATCATCTCTTTCGCGCTGGCGAGCTGACATTTTTTCGCCTTGCGAGCCTGCATAACTTGCATTATTATCTCACGCTGATGGCGCAAATCCGCTCAGCGATAAAGGCGCATAAATTTAGCGGATTTAAAAAGGAATTTTACGCCAAACGCTCTTAAATTTAGGCTTTTGCAAGGCAAATTTCGCGCATAAATTTGCCGCTAAAAGGTGCTTGAATTTGCTTTGCGTGCGAATGGTTTGCCAAAGATGATTATAATGCCACAAGATTTTTGTAAAGGAAAAAAATGCGAGTTTTGATAATGCTTTTTGCTTTTGCGACTTTTGCCCTTGCTAACCCCGCACCGCTGGGCTTTGAGATAGACAAAGCCACTTATGATGAAGTAGTGGCAAAATACCGCCCGACTTCGTCCTTTCAAACCGACACGGGCGGCATTCGCATTGTCGTGGGTGTGAATAAAATCGAGCTTGACGATTTGGTTGGCTACAACGCCTTTTTTGACTTTGACGAACAATACAAACTCGTGTCCATTTCGCTGAGATTTGAGAAAAGAAAATTCAAAGAACTTTACTCGTCCTTGTCGAAAAAATACAAGCTCATCAAAAAAACAGCAAGCAAATCGGGCGCAACGCTCGTTGAATTCGAGGACGGCAACTGCATTATCCGCTTGGAAACGCTCAAACATATGATAGCAGGTGCTTATATCACGGGGCTTGATTATATCTCAAAAGATGAGATTAAAAGGCAGGAAAACTACTCCAAAGAGCAAAAGCAAAGAGAAAAAGAGCGCAAACAAAGGCTAAATGAGAATTTAAACACCTTGTAATTTGCCCAAACCCTAAAAAAGCTAAATTTCGCCGTAAAATTTAGCAAATTTAAGCCCAAAATTCAGCCTTTACGCCTAATACTTACCCTCGATATAGCTTTTGAGCTTGCGTCCTACTTTTGGGTGTTTGAGCTTTTTTATCGCTGAGCTTTCGATTTGACGGACGCGTTCGCGGGTTACATTTAACTCTTTGCCGATTTCTTCAAGCGTTCTGTCGCTTTCATCGGGCATAAGCCCAAAGCGCATTTCTATGACGGCTTTTTCTCTGTCGCTGAGCTGGTCTAAAACCTCGCTAATTTGGTCTTTTAAGTCCTCTCGCAAGATATGGTCCATAGGCGAGAGTGAGCCTCTGTCCTCGACAAAATCCCCGAATTTACCATCATCTTCGCTGCCTATGGGCGCTTCAAGTGAAATCGGCTCTTTGGTAATCTTTATCACTTGTTTTATCTTATCCACGCTCAACCCTACTTCGCGCGCTATGTAGGCTACATCGGGTTCTTTGCCGTATTTTTGTATGTGTTCGCGCACGATTTTGTTGATTTGGTTTATCGTTTCTATCATATGAATCGGTATGCGTATGGTGCGCGCTTGGTCAGCTATGGCGCGGCTTATGGCTTGGCGAATCCACCAAGTCGCGTAAGTGGAGAATTTATAACCCCTTTTATACTCAAATTTATCCACAGCTTTCATCAGCCCTATGTTGCCCTCTTGGATTAAGTCCAAAAAAGGCAAGCCGCGGTTGGTGTAGCGTTTGGCGATACTCACCACAAGGCGCAAATTTGACTTTGCCATTCGGCTTTTTGCCGCATCTGAAATTCTCTTGCCCCGTTTTATCTGCTCTAAAATTTCTTTTAGCCTGTCTTTTTCCAAATCAAAGCCCGTTTTGCTCGCCTCTTTGGTTTGAAAAAGTTTTTTGATGTCCATATAAGTGCTTACCATAGTGGTTTCAAGGCATAGCTCTGTGATTTCTTCTTTGCTGAGCTTTGTTATGTTTTCCAAAATCTGCTTGTGGCGGGATTTTAGCTCATCGCTAAACATAGGCAAGCGGTATTCTAGGCGTTTAAGCTCTTTTGCAAACTCATCATCGCTTTTTAAGGCTGTTTCCATTGATTTAACTATCTCTGTGATGAGCTTTGAAGTGGGTCCAAGGTCCATCAGCTTGCCTTTGAGTATGTTTTTCTTAAAGGCGATGATGAGTTTGTTTAAAAGCTCGTTGTTTTCGATTTCTTTGTAGTTTTCTGTGGTGCGTAGCCACTCTTTTTTGGCTTTTTCAAGCGCCTTAAATTTTTCGATAACCTTTTTGGTGCGCTCGTCATTTCTTCTGCGTGGGAGTTTTTTGGGCTTTTCAGCCTTAACGCCATCGCCGTCCTCGTTTAGTTCTAGTTCTTCTTCGTTTTCTTCTTCATCAAGGGCGATTTCTATCTCGTCAAATTTTTCATCGCTTTTTTCCTCATCATCAAAACTTTTGAAAAGCTCTTTTACTCGGCGTTCGCGGTTGATGAGCGGCTCGCGGTAATCAAGTATAAAGTCGATGAGATAAGGCACGGAGCAAAACGCATCTATCATAATGTCCTCGCCAAGCTCGATTTGACGGGAGATGGTTACTTCTTCATCTTTGTTGAGTAGCGAAATTTGCCCCATTTCGCGCAGATACATACGCACGGGCGAGTCAGAACGCCCCCATTCTAAAATCTCACTCTCATTTGCTAAATCAAAATCCTTCTCTAAGCCCGTATCTTGCAGCTTTTGCTTTTCTTGCTCGCGCTGTTTAGCTTCGGCGAAATTTTTCATTTTAGCTATTTCTGCTGACGAGCAAATCTCTACTTTATGCCTTTTGGCTAGGGATTCGATTTTTTTAGCGACATTAACGCCGGGCACTTTGGATAAAAATTTAACGATTTTCTCGTGAGTAGCGTAGCCTTTGGCGTTGGTTTTAAAGTATTCTTCAAGCTCTTTTTCGGATTTTTTACTTATCATCTTTGCGTCCTTGTAATGAGTTTTGAATTTGACATTGTAGCACTTTTTGTTTGAAAGTTTGTTAATTTTAAAGAAAATTTATAAAAATTTGCAAATTTTGGGCTAAAAATTTAAAAATTCACATTTTCAAAGATAAATTTCGCAAAGTTATGGCTGTAAAACGCGGTAGTTAAGCTGCAAATTGTCAAGTTTTTGGTATTTTTGCAAGAATTCAGCCTTGTTTTTGGGGAGTTCAAAGGTTTCGTTTAATTGCGTTATAAAGCCATTTTTAAGCGTGTATTTGTAGCCAAATGCTGAATTTGCAGGGTAAATTCCACTCTCATCAAGCCAAAGCTCTGAATTTACCGCAAAATTATAACCTTTTAGCGCATTTTTATCAAAAAGGTTGCGCCCGCCAAGCGTGAGAAAATCATACTCGTTTAAACTCAGTGCGTAAAGGGTTGGAAAAATGTCCTTGTGAGAGCCTATTGTAGCAGGATTAAAGGCAAAGCCGTTTTTGTCAAAGTCCTTTGTGTAAGCACTTGGCACATACAAGTAAAACGGCACGGCGTGATTTAATGGCGTGTTTTCAAAGGCTATCAAATCTCTATTTTTGTGGTCGCCGCTAGCAGCGATAATGGTAGAGTTTTTAAGCTCGCTGTGCTTAATAGAGCCGATAAATTCGCCAAAGGCATTGTTAGAATAAGCGAAAATTTCAGCACTTGCGCGAGTTTTTTGGGCATTGTTGTGCTTAAAAAAGTGCATTTTGTCCTTAAAGTCAAATTTTGGCGCGCTAAAATGCTCGGGCAAACTTGGGTAAGGCGGGTGATTTGAAGTCGTAAGAATAGCTATAAATGTGGGCTTTGTCGCCTTTTGCAGCAATTCAAAAGCGAATTTATAGGCAAATTCATCAAGCACGCCGTAGATATTAGCGTTTTGCTTGCTTTGTGGATAGCGCGACATAAGGAAATTGCTATCATATACCGCATCAGCACCTAGCGTAGTAGCGTAATCGCCGAAATTTTGCCACGAGCGATTGCCAGAAGTAATGTAAATCACTTCATATCCAGCATTTTTATACACCGCAAAGGGCGTGAGTGCGAGCTTTTTGTCCTTTGCTAAACCAAGAGATATGTTAGCATTAGGGCTTAAAAAGAAAAGTGAGGCGAAACTGCCTGCTGTGCCGTTAGTTGATGATAAAAAATTCATAAAAACAAAGTCATTTTGGGGTTTTGATGAGTTTTGCACCACTTTGCCCGCTTCAAAATGTGCCCGAAAGCCCATAAGCAAGTCAAAATTTAAGGCATTGTCAAGGGAAAGCATATTTGTGCCAAGACTTTCCATAAGCACGACAACGACATTTGGGCTTTTGCTTATACTTTTTTGGCTGTTGTGCTGAAATACAGGGAAAAGTTCGCTTTGTAAGGCTTCAAATTCATCTAAATTCACGGCTTGAAAGCTGTCTTGCTCTTTGTAATGGCTTAAAGCCCACGAAAAAGCGATGATAGGATTTGTGCTGATATGGTTTATCAAGGCATTTGCGGCTATGTGATGCTCATCTTCACGCAAAGGAAAAGTGCCAACACTACCACGAATGCCTATAAAAACGAGCGCGATAAGGGTTAAATTCAGCACAAAGGACACCAAAGGGTCGAATTTTGTTTTAGCTTGATTTGCGCGTGGCTTGCTTGAATTTAGCTTAAATTGAGCGGAGTTTTTGCCCATAAAATGAGAATTTAAAATTCTCTTTGAAAGCTGCAAATAAAGCCACGCAAAGCAAGTGCTAGCTAGCAAGATGATTAAGACAGGGTAATCTTGCCACATTATCTTTAAGATAGCTGCGGTGTCATCGTCCTTTAAGCCAAAGATAAAAATGTCGATTTTGGTGTGATAAGTGCGAAAATAATAAAAATTCACAAAGGCACTTAAAGCAAAAACAAAGCTTGATAAAGTGGCGAAAAAGAGCGTGAATTTGTAGATAAATTTGTCAAATTTGAGACAAAAATTTAAGAAAAAATCATTTTTGCCTAAATTCTTTTTATCAAATGCCCCCCCCCCTGCCGTCATTTTGAGCCTTACCTTAAAAAGCATTTTGCTAAAAAGCGCAAGGTAGCCAAGCAGCATTATCAAGGCTATCACAACGCACACGGCGCGCATATCAAGGCGAAAGCCCATTATAAACATAGCCAAAAGCTCTTTTTTGAGCGGTGCAAACTCATCAAAATTTGTATAAGCGAGTAAAAATCGTTGCAAAAAATAACAAATTTCGCCCAAAAGTCCAAGCACCAAGCCTAAAACAATGAAATTTTTATAGCAGTGAAAATTTTCGCTCATTGAGCAAAAAGCAAGGCTTTGTCCAGCTGAATTCTCATCAAATTTTTTCGCCAAAATGAAACTCCGTTTTAAATTTAAAGCCAAAAGTATAGCACAAATTTAAAATTCAACGCCATTTTAGGCAAAATTTTTGAAAAAATCTCAAATTTCAAAAAGTTGGAACACTCTTTGCTTGTGTATAATTACCAAAAATTAAGGGGAAAGCAAGTATGCAAAACGGATATTATCAAGCCACAGGTGGTATGGTTACGCAGTTTAACCGACTTGAAGTTATCACCAACAACCTTGCTAATGTCAATACAAGCGGCTTTAAGCGCGATGATGTCGTCATAGGCGACTTTAAGCGCGTGTATCGCGAAGTGCAGGACATTTTGCCCATAGAAAACCACACAAGAGCGGCGTCAAGGTTCGTAAATTCGAGCATTGACAGAGTGCCACAAGTGAGTCAAACCTTTACGCACTTTGGCACGGGTGTGATAAAAACCACTGAAAATCCGCTAGATTTAGCTATGGTGCGAGATGATACCTTTTATTTGGTGCGCACAAAAGACGGCGAGATAAGGCTCACAAAGGACGGCAACTTTCAGCTTAACGATGAGGGCGTGCTTGTCAATAAACAAGGCTACCAAGTGCTAAGCAGTGCTTACTTTGACAACCCAGAAGCAGACGCGATACTTGTGCCAGAAGGCTCTGTTTTCATCAATGTCGATAGAGACGGCAACATACAAGCAGACAACAACCCCATAGCAAGACTTTTCATCGCGCAAGTCGATGATATAAGGTTTTTAGAAAAAGACGGCGATAACACTTATCGCATTAACGATTTGACGAAAATCAGGGATTTAGACAGCTCAAATGCCGTCCGTCAAGGCTTTACTCAACTTTCAAATGTCAATCCTGTCGTGGAGATGACTTCGCTCATCGAAACGCACAGAATGCTTGAAATGTATCAAAAAGTGATGACTTCGCATATGGACGACTTAAATCAAGAGGCGATTAACAAGCTCGCCAGCATTAACGCATAAAGGATAAACGATGATTCGTTCGCTTCACACCGCAGCTACGGGAATGATAGCCCAGCAAAAGCAAGTCGATACGGTTTCAAATAACATATCAAATGTCAATACCGTGGGCTTTAAGAAATCTCGCGTTGAATTTGCGGATTTGTTTTATCAAGTGATGAAATACGCAGGCACTTCGACATCAGCCACTACCACGCACCCCACAGGCATCGAGGTAGGGCTTGGCGTGCGCCCAACAGCGGTAACAAAGATATTTGACGAGGGTTCTTACAAATACACAAGCACGGACAACTTCGATGTAGCCATTCGTGGCAAGGGCTTTTTCCAAATCCAAATGCCCGATGGCACGACAGCCTACACGAGAAATGGCGAATTCACCAAAGACAGCGAGGGCAATGTCGTCAATGCTGATGGCTACTATCTTTTGCCCCAAATCACTATCCCAGAAGGCACAGTGGCTATCAGCATAGCTTATGACGGCACGGTGAGCGTGCAGCTTGCGGGCGAGACAAACGAAACGCAAATCGGGCAAATCGAGCTTGTGAATTTCATCAACCCCGCAGGCTTGCACTCTTTTGGCGATAACTTGTTTTTAGAAACAGGCGCAAGCGGCGCACCTGTGGCGGGCATAGCAGGGCAAGACGGCTTGGGCGACATAAGGCACGGCTTTGTGGAGACAAGCAATGTCCAGCTTGTCGAGGAAATGACGGACTTAATCACAGGGCAAAGGGCTTATGAAGCAGGCTCAAAGGCTATCACAACAAGCGATGATATGCTTTCTATCGTCAATCAACTCAAACGCTAAATTTTGAGCTGAATTTAAGGATTTAAGCTGCGTTTTGGCTTAAAGTTGGGCAAGTAAATGCCGTGCAAAGCTAAATTTGCTCGGCATTTAAGGCTTGCAAGCGTTTTGTGAGCGCTTTAAATTTACGCAAATTTTACTCGCCCTTGCAAAAATTTAGTTAAAATTCAGCAAAAACACAATCAAACAAAATTTAAAAAAACGCACTAAAAATTTTCAGCTAGCAAAAGCGCAAATTCAGCCACACTCAATTTTCGGCAAACAAAAAATCATAAATTTAACTACGCTCATTTTTCAGCGAACAAAAAGCATAAATTCAAGCAACTCAAATCAAACAAATTTTTTAAAGCACGCAAAAAACGGCAAAAAGCGCAAGAAATTTAAATTCAGCAAGACAAATTTTAAAAATCAATTTTAAGAAAAATCAAACATATTTAAAAATTTCTTTGCTCTGTCGGTTTTGGGTGAGCTAAAAAACTCATCAGGCTTTGAAATCTCCACGATTTGCCCATCGTCCATAAAGACAACTCTGTCCGCAACTGAGCGCGCAAAGCCCATTTCGTGCGTAACGATGAGCATAGTCATACCCTCGCGCGCTAAATTCAGCATCACATCAAGCACTTCACGCACGATTTCAGGGTCAAGCGCAGCCGTTACTTCATCAAAAAGCATTAAATCAGGGTTCATACAAAGGCTTCGCACTATGGCTATGCGTTGCTTTTGCCCACCGCTTAACTCTTTGGGATAAGCGTGAATTTTGTGCGCTAAACCAACCTTTTCAAGCCAAAATTTCGCCTCTTTTAAAACCTCATCTTTTGGGCGCGCTTGCGCTTTCATCGGGGCTAAAAGTATGTTTTCCTCGACACTTAAATGCTCAAAAAGCTCGTAGGATTGAAACACCATACCCACTTTTTGACGAATTTTTATCCACTCTTTAAAGTCCTTGTCAATTTTCGTGCCGTCTATGTAAATAGCCCCACTTGCAATGCTTTCAAGCCCGTTTATGCAACGCAAAAGCGTGGATTTACCGCACCCGCTTGGTCCTAAAATCACCACAACCTCGCTTTTTGCAACCTCCAAATTTATGTCTTTTAGCACCTCGTGCGTGCCGTAGAATTTGCGTAAGTGTTCTAGCTTTAAGATACTCATTTTACCCCCATTTTAGCTCTAATTTCTTTGAGATTACCGACAGCGGATAGCACAAGATAAAATACACAAAAAAGATAAGCCCATACACCGCAAAGGGCGCAAGCGTTTCTTTGTGGTGCAGCTCGATGATTTGCTGTCCTACCTTGACAAGCTCCACAGCGCCGATGAGAAAGGCGAAAGTGGTGCTTTTTATCATTCTTGTGAGTAAATTTATGCTCGCTGGCGTGAGACGGCGTGCGGCTTGTGGAATGATGACATAAAGATAAACTTGCCACCATTCCAGCCCCAAGCTCGCAGCGGTCTCAAACTGGTGCTTTGGTATGCTAGCAAGCGCGCCACGCACTAAATCCATCATCTCAAACACACCCCAAATGCTAAACACCACGATAGACGCGCTCACAGCTGACAAATTTAGCCCAAACCACCGCGATAAGCCAAAATACATAACAAAAAGCCACACTATCAAAGGCATAACGCGGACAAATTCAAGGCAAAAGCGACAAAAGGCGTAAGTGAGCGGATTTTTAAGGCTCATCAAAACGCCCATAAAAAGCCCTCCAAAAGATGACACAACTATGGCGACAACCGAAATTTCAAGGCTTATGTAAAGTCCGTTTAAAAGCCGTAGCCAAGTATTAGGCTCTGCAAAAATCTCAACCATAGGCAAACCTTTTTTCAAGGCGACTCAAAAAAAGAGACAACGGTAAGATGATGATAAGATAGCTCATAAAAAGCATAAAAAGCAGCTCGTCCGTTTTGTAAGTGAGTGAATTTATGCTCGTCATCGTTTGCACCAAGTCAGGCAGGGCGATGATGCTCACCACAGAAGTTTCTTTAAACAAAAAAATCGCATTTGCGCTAATGCTAGGCATCGCCACGCCCAAAGCTTGTGGCAAGATGACAAAGCGAAAGTTTTGCCACTCGTTAAGTCCTAGCGACAAGCCCGCTTCAAATTGCTGTTTTTTCACCGCTTCAATGCCTGCGCGCAAACTCTCAGCCATATACGAGCCGCCCAAGAACGAAAGTCCCACAACAGCGCACTCAAAAGAGCTTAAATTCACGCCAAGCCGCCCCAAGCCATAGTAAAGGAAAAAAAGTTGTATCAGCAAGGGCGTGTTGCGCGAAAGCTCTATGTAAGCCTTGCAGAGCTTGTTTAGGGCGTTAAATTTAAAATAAGCAGCCAGCACGCAAGCTATGCCGATAAGCAGCGAAAACAAAAGCCCTAGCGCAAAGACTTGCAAGGTGAGCAAGCCCGCTTTTGCAAAGGCTGGGGCGTAAGTGATGATGAAGTTAAAGTCCATTTCGCTGTGTCCTTTTGGGCGTTTGATGATAAGCGCTTTTGCTTTTAAAGTGTCATTATATCTTAAATTTATCTTTGATTTGTAAATTTTTGGGGCAAAATGCGTTTTGTTGAATTTTCGCTTTTTTCAAAAAGCGTTGATGGCGAGTGCAAATTTTACTCACAAAAACTTGAAATGACAAGCGTTTTAAACTATTAAAAACTCTCAATCTTGTCATACTGAGCCTTTGGCGAAGTATCTCAAATTTAAAAAAGAGATTTTTCGCCTTTTTGCAAAGGCTCAAAATGACAGCGCGTGGATTTTCGCTTTGTGCTAACGCACTTTGCTCAAAATGATAAAATGCGCTGTCGTTGTGAATTTAGCGTGAATTTAATGCTCATCAACAATGCTGGCGTGGTATTTGATATCTTCGGCTTTTATGTTATCTTGCAGGCTTTTTGGCACTTCGCCCTTGATATTTTTTATGTCCTCATCTAAATCCTGATACGAAAACACCATACTCACAGCACTCGTGTTTTTAAGGGCTTCAAGGGCTTTGTAGGCTTTAAGTTCATCGTTTAAATTCTCGCTTTCTATCAGCACGATGAGTTTTTCGCCCTCCACAAGCTCCACAGAGCAATGCTCTATTTTCGCTATGTCCTCGCGCAAAGCCTGATGGTGCGCCTCTTTGGCGATGATTAAAACGCTTGATATGTTCATCATTTTCCTTTCGATAAACTCTTAAAAACAACGCTTTTTCCGCTGATAAGCGCGTAATTTTGCTCGTCTAAAAAGATGATGAATTTAGCGAAAAAATCGCCCTCATTCAGCAAAGCAAGGGTTTTCAAGTCCTTTGTGCTGATAAATTCAAGCGCGTTTTGTGAATTTGCCGCAAAGCTCGCAAAGGCTGCTGTGTCGCCACTTGGGCTTAAAGCGCAGCTGTAAGTAAGAAAGTCTTTTTGCAAGAATTTTTGCTCGCCCTTTCGCACTATGCCGATACGCTTTTCCTTGCCACAGCTTAGCACCACGCCGCCTTTAAAATCCACTTGGTCTAGCGTGTCTTTGTTGATTTTGTCGTAGTTTGCTAAAAGCCGCCACGCCTTTGTGTCAAAAACTTGCAGTTCGCCACTTTCGCTCGCCACAAGCAAATTTTGCCTATCTTCGCTCAAAGCAGCGTCATTTAGGCTAGTAGTAGAAAACTGAAATTCCTTTTGCGTGACGTTTTGTGAATTTTGCCCGCTTGCAAAGCCGCTTAAATCCACAAGTTTTATCTCAGAGCTTAACAGCACAAAAAGCGCGGTGCGCTCATCAAGCAAAAAGGCTTTTTTGATATTTGCAAAGGGTGATTTTATGGTAGCGCAGTTTGCCTTTGCTTTGAGCGTTAAATTCTGGCACAAAGACACATTTTGCGAGCCAAAATCCCCCTCGCTTACAAGCAAAAAGGTGTTTTTTAGGCTATCAACGCTAAAAATTCGAGCTTTAAGCCCCTTTTCGTAGTGGTTTTGTATGTCGGGCAAGTGCCATAAAAGCTGGGGCTTCTTGCTTTGCAAGTCAAGCCTTATCAGCTCGCCCTTGTCCGTGCCAAAAAGCAAGGCGTTTTGCTCGTGTTTAAAGGCGATGATATTAGCGTTGAATTCAAGCGCACTCGCGCAAGAAAACAACGCTAAAAAAAGGACAAAAGCCCTTATCATTTGCCTTCCCCGTAGGTTTTGATTTTTTCCTCCACGACACCATCACGCGCGCTTTCCATAAAGTCAGAGCCTTTTTTTAGGGCTTCGCTAGTGAAAACGGCTTGGAATTTGTTGCCTACAAGCGGTTTAGCATCGGTTTGTGCTATGTGGCACTGGTCGCAGTTAAAGCGCTCGTTGCTCACGGTATCGCCGCTTGGTTTGTTCGCCTGAAAGTCAAAATAATGACTCGCTGGGGCTGGTTTGGTGTTCATATCCGCTGCAAGCTCTTTGGTGTGGCAGGTTAGGCATATATTGTTGTCCTTTGTGATGGGCAGCATTTCCTCCATAGTGTGCGACACAAGCGGCGGGGCGTTTTCAAAAGAGCGTTCCAACACGACAGACTCGCCCGCTTGCACGCCCGTGTAATTCACATCGCCAAGCAAAGCAACTGAATTTTCATTTTCCACACTACTTTTACGAAGTCCTATTTCGCTGTCGCTCAGCTCTTTTTCTTTTTTATCGCAAGCGACAAAACAAAGGCTCAAAGCTAGGGCAAAAGCCAACACGATTTTATTTGTCATTTTTTTCTCCTTGTAAATTTAAGATACTGAAATTCAAAGCGTCATCGTTGCAAACTTCAACGCAACGCCCACAGCGGATACATTCGCCTGAATTCACGCGCCCGCTTTGCTTGCCTATCATCGACAGCACTTGCTTTTCGGGGCAAATGCTGACGCAGTTAAAGCATTTGGAGCATTTAGCGGAGTCGTATTTGACTTTTAAAAGCGCAAAATGCCCAGCTAGCGCGTAAAATGCGCCCAAAGGACAAAGGTGCGAACAAAGTGCTTTTGGGCTTAAAAATGTATCCACGACAAAGATGATAAAAGCCACCATCAGCCACGAAATCGTGCCAAAGATGACTCCCCTTTGGATAATGCCTATGTAAGAGATGCTTTCAAAGGCTGGTGTAGCAAGGACAAACGAGAGCAAAAGGCTTAATGCGAGCAGATAATAGCGGATATTTTTGCTTAAAATGAGCGTTGAACCTTGAATTTCAAGCTTTTTACGCACAAAGGCGGCAAAATCCACGATTAAATTCACAGGGCAAACCCAAGCGCAAAACGCGCGTCCCGCAAACAAGCCATAAAAGGCGAGTATCAGCAAAGCCCCAAGCAACACAGAGCCGCTTAATGCGCCTGCGCTTATGGCTAGTCCAGCGCATAAGAGTTGCAGCACCGCATAAGGGTCGCTCAAAGGCACAGCACTAAACCACAGCGATGAGCTGAGATTGCCTTGCACGAAAAGGCTCGCACCAAAGGCAAAGCAGGCTAAAACGCCTATTTGTAGCACTCGTCTTAAAATGAGATATTTGTGTTTTAACATTAAATTCATCACAAATCCTCCTCATTTAGATAGTCCAAAGCTCGTTGATTTTGCTTTGGCAAAGGCAAGTCTTTTGGCGCGTCTTTTAAACGCTCCTCGCCTTTGTTGTCCCAGCCTCGCACATAGTTGCTGCCGCCTCGCCCTAAAACAAAGCCTTGTGGCAGCACGGTTATCGCAGCTTTTTCGGTAACGCAAGCGCGTTCGCACTTGCCACAACCTACGCAATAATCATTATCCACCACAGGCACGGTCAAAGCGTGCTTGCCCGTGCGTTCGTTGTGCTTTGTCTCTATTTTTAACGCCTTGTCGATTAAAGGACAAGCGCGGTAGCAAGCCTCACAGCGCAAACCCCAGTAGGCTATGCAGTTTGCCGTATCGACAACAGCCGTTCCCATTTTTACCTTGAAAATACCCTTTTCTTTTTTAAGGTATTTGTTATCAAGGGCGTTTGTGGGGCATTCTCTTATGCAAGGTATGTCATCACAAAGGAAACAGGGTGTTTTTCTTGCTTCAAAAAAGGGCGTGCCGTTTTGTGCTAAATCGCTTAAATTTGCAAGTTTGAGCGTGTCATAAGGACAAGCATCTACGCAAAGCCCACAGCGAATGCAAAGGCTTAAAAACCTTTGCTCGTTTTCAGCACCCGGCGGGCGCAAAAAATACTTGTCCTTGCGTTGCACGGCAAGGGCGGCTAAAAAGCCCCCGCCAGCGCAAAGACAGAGCATTTTCAGTGATGAAGCAAAAAATTCTCGTCTATCAGACATTTTACGCCTTTGTTATCTTTACAGCGCACTTTTTAAAATCCGTCTCGCCAGACAGCGGACAAGTGGCGTCAAGGCAAAGCTTGTTGATATAGACATTTTCATCAAAGAAAGGCACATAGACAAGTCCCACAGGCGGTTTGTTGCGTCCGCGCATATCGACTTTGGCTTTGATTTTGCCTCGTCTTGACTCGATGAAAACAAAATCCCCTTGCTTTAAATTCATCTTCGCGCAATCTTGCTCGTTTATGTAGCACAAAGCCTCAGGCACAGCGCGATAAAGCTCAGGCACACGCATAGTCATCGTGCCAGTATGCCAATGCTCCAAAACCCGTCCCGTGCAAAGCCAGAAAGGATAGTTATCATCAGGGCGTTCAACGGCTTTCATAAACGGACGGAAAAAGATTTTTACCTTGTTTTTACAAGAAACCTTTTCCTGCTCCTTGCCCTCAGCTGCGGCAAAAGCGGCTTTCAAATCGCCCTTTGGCAGCGCGCCCTTGTTGCCATAAAAGGCAAAAGGCATATTTGGCGTGCCAGCCTCATCGGCGGCTTTTTTAGCGTAGTAGTCAAATTTAGTGTTGAAACGCCACTTTGTCTCCTCGCCATTTACCACAGGCCAGCGCAAACCACGCACACGATGATAAGTGTCAAATTCACCCAAATCGTGTCCCTCGCCCACGCCAAACTGCCTATACTCTTCCCAAAGTGCCTTTTGCACGAAAAAGCCATAGCCTTTAAATTCCTTGCCATCAGAGCCTACAACCTTGCGCGCGTCTCCAAAAACCTCGCTGTTGTCATAGTCTTTAAGCATAGGGTCGCTCGCATCGTATCTTGTCATATCTTTGTGAGCAAAAAGCACATCAAAAAGCGTATCTTCCTCGCTATAACCCATCTCTTTTGCCTTGTCAAGCACGCTTGGTAGGGTTACTTTGTCATTGACTTTCTTTTCGCCCCAGACATCTTTGAGTTTAAAGCGTTTAGCAAATTCCATCATTATCCAAGTATCGCTCATCGCTTGTCCCACAGGCAAAACTTGTTGTCGCCAGTGTTGTGTGCGGCGTTCGGCGTTGCCATACGCTCCCCACTTTTCGTAAATCATCGCCGTTGGCAGTATCAAATCCCCTACCTTTGCTGAAATCCCGGGGTAGCTATCGCTCACCACGATGAAATTGTCCATCTCACGCGCTGCGGCTATCCAGTGGTTAGCGTTTGCGGTGTTGTGCCAAGGATTATTCACTTGCACCCACGCAAATTTAATGTTGCCGTCCTCCAAATCGCGCATTATCTTCATATAAGGCGCGCCGATAACGCCATTAAGCGTGCCTTCGGGCAAACGCCAAATTTTTTCGCTGCGCTTTCTGTGTGCAGGATTTCCCACTACCATATCAGCAGGCAAGCGGTGCGCGAAAGTGCCGACTTCTCTTGCCGTGCCGCAAGCACTTGGCTGTCCTGTGAGCGAAAAGGCTCCGTTGCCCGGTTGAGCTTGCTTGCCGACTAAAAAATGCACCATATACGCTTGCTCATTTACCCAAGTGCCACGCACATGTTGGTTAAAGCCCATAGTCCAAAAGCTCACAACCTTGCGGTTTTTTTCCATATAGAGTTTGGCTAAATTCTGCAACTTTTTCTTGTAATCCTCCAAGCTCTCGCTCTCATCGCCTTTTGAAACGCTTGCGACATAGTCAAGCGTATAAGGCGCAAGGGCTTTTTTGAATTCCTCAAAGCTGATAGCCCAGTGGTTTGCGGCTTTGCCAGCGTTTTTCATCTCTACTTCATCGCCTGCCTTGTAGCCAAGTGCGCTTAACGCCATAGCTTCTTCATCATCAAGCGTGATTTTAAGCTGTTTTGCCACAGTGTCTTTTTCGCTGTCCTTGAATTTAGGGTGATTTGGGTTTGGACGCATTCCATAGCCTATGTCAATAGGTCCTGTGGCGAAAACGCAGTGGTTGTCGATGAATTTTTTGTCCATAGCGTTAGGGTTGTTATAGACGATTTCGCGTGCTATGTAGTTCCATATCGCTAAATCCGTGCTTGGCTTGAAGATGATTTCATAATCAGCTATGTTTGAAGTGCGGTTTGAAAAGGTGCTTAAATTCACAACCTTGACATTTGGGTTGCTCAGCTTTCTGTCAGAAACGCGACTCCACAAAACAGGGTGCATTTCAGCCATATTTGCGCCCCAAGTGATGATAGTGTCGGTATGCTCTATGTCATCATAACAGCCCGCTGGCTCATCGACACCAAAGGTTTGCATAAACGCCACAACAGCACTTGCCATACAATGCCTTGCGTTTGGGTCTATGTTGTTTGAGCGAAAGCCCGCTTTCATCAGCTTCGCAGCGACATAGCCTTCTTGAATGGTGTATTGCCCGCTACCAAAGATAGCCACGCCCGTTACACCCTTTTCGCTGTAAGCCTTGCGAAACTGCTTTTCCATCTCGTCAAAGGCGCGTTGCCACGAAATTTGCTGGAATTTGCCCTTTTTGTCAAATTCGCCCTTTGAATTCACGCGCAAAAGCGGAGCGACAAGGCGGTCCTCGCCATACATAATTTTGGCGTTAAAATAACCCTTAATGCAGTTAAGCCCGCGATTTACAGGCGCTGCTGGGTCGCCTTTGACAGCGACTATTTTGTTGTCCTTTGTCGCTACCATTATCCCACAGCCCGTTCCACAAAAGCGACAAGCTGCCTTGTCCCAACGCCATTTTTCAGGCTCTTGGGCGCTGAGCGTGCTTGGCACAGCCATACCTGCCACACTTGCCGCACTTGCGATGGCAGTGTTTTTGATGAAATCTCGTCTATTCATCATTTCCTCCCTTGTGTAAGATTTTCATTTTTGTATTATACAAGAAAAATTTTAAATTTTTTCTAAAATTTAGAATAATTTGCAAATAATTTTAAATACGACTTTTTTAGTGTTTTTAATCAAAGGCTAGAATGTTATTTTATTAAATTTTTGCATATTTTTGAAAGCCCTGCAAAATGGCATTTTCTGCTCCAAAATTTCATTTTAACGACAAAAGAGTATAAATTCATACTTTTTCACTCTATATTAAATTTTATAAGATATAATTTTGCTATCCAAATTTTTACGCCCTTTTTGTAAGCCTTAAAAAGCCCTATTTGTAGGGCAAAAGAGCATAAAAGCAAGCGCAAAGCTTTGGAAAATCAACATTTGGTTACCAAACCAGAAAGGCATAGTATGAAAAAGATAGCATTTGCTAGTCTTACGATTTTAGTTGCGCTCTTTTTGAGCGCTTGCAGCGGGGACTCTAACACGCTTGCTAAGATAAAAGAAAACGGCGTGGTGCGCATAGGCGTTTTCGCCGACAAGCCGCCCTTTGGCTTCATCGATGCCAGCGGTGTCAATCAAGGCTATGACATAGTCTTTGCTAAACGCATCGCAAGCGAGCTTTTGGGCGATGAAAACAAGGTGCAGTTCGTGCCTGTCGAGGCTGCAAACCGCGTGGAGTTTTTGAAATCCGACAAGGTAGATATAATCCTTGCAAATTTCACGCAAACGCCCGAAAGAGCGGAGCAGGTGGATTTCACGCTGCCCTATATGAAAGTTTCACTAGGCATTGTCGTGCCTGATGGCTCTACAATCGCCAGCGTGGAGGACTTAAAAGGCAAAAAACTCATCGTTAATAAAGGCACAACAGCCGATGCGTATTTTACCAAAAATCACCCAGACATTGAGCTAGTGCGCTTTGACCAAAACACAGAGACTTTCAACGCCTTTAAAGACGGACGAGGGGACGCTTTATCACACGATAACACCCTACTTTTCGCTTGGGCGAAAGATAACGATGGCTTTAAAGTCGTAGTGCGTGAGCTTGGCAGCAAGGATACTATCGCAGCTGCCGTGAAAAAGGGCGACACAGAGCTAAAAAGCTTTATCGATGAGCTTATAGTAAAACTTGCAGACGAGCAGTTTTTCCACAAAGCTTATGAAAGCACACTCAAAGAGGCTTTTACCAGCGACATAAACGCTGATGAAGTCGTCATCGAGGGCGGAAAATACTAAAAACGCGAGCAAGCAACTTAAAAGCTGAATTTTGCTTGATTTTAGATGAAAATTTTGGGCGAAATTCGGCTTTTTGCGTGGCAAAACCTTGCGAAAGTCAAAAAATTTACAGCATTGAAACAAAACTATAAATTTATAGCGTTGAAACAAAGTTATAAATTTTTTAGCTAAAAAGCGTTGATTGTGAGTGAATTTTATCAATCATCGCAAGCAAAGCTTTTTTGCAAGCTTTGCTTAATCCAGCCTTTGCAAGCATTGTCTTTTCAAGCATTTGCGTTTGCTAACGCCCGCTAGTATTTATACTCAAAGCCTGCAAACCATTGTCGCCCAGCGAAATGATAGCTCTGCCCTATAACGCCTGAGTAGTTATCTCTATCGGTTAAATTCAGCACGCCAGCATTGACACTCAAACCCTTGCCAAGCTCGTAGTTTGCCGACAAGTCCAAAGTAAAGTAGTTTGCACCCTTGTCATAGCCGCCGTTGCCGTCTTCATAGTATCTTGCGCTTTCAAGTGTGCTAAGAGCGATGAATTTAAGGCTGTTTATCGGCTTTATGATGATTTTAGCATTAGCTATGTGGTTTGGATAATCAAGGATTTTTTTGCCATCCGAGCTGCCGTAAGCTTCAAGCTCCACGCCTTTGGCTCTTTTTTGGATAAAACTATAATTCGCCCCCAAAATCAGCATATCATCAGCGAAAAAGCCCTGCTCCACGCCCACTTCACCGCCATAAGTGTAGCCGCTGTCCGCATTGACATTTTGGTAGCAAGAGTATTTGCCTCTTTTGTTTTCAGGCACGGCGCAAACGGCTTTTGCTGCGTTTTCATCTGCCGTTTGAATAAGCGTTTTTTGGACAAACATATTTTTCATATCGTTGTAAAACACCGCCACGCTTAAATTCGTGCTTCCAAGTGCTAAATCATACCCTAGCTCGTAATTTATGGCATTTTCTATGTCAAGCCCCGGGCTTTTAACCTGCGCGCCCCATAGTGATGAGTAGCGTTGCTTTAAGGTTGGCAGGTTGTTTTTCTTGCCAAGCGTGAAATGCACGCTTTGCGCTGAGCTTATATCATAATAAAGCACGCCCTGCAAAGAGTAGCCATCATCAAGTTCGGGCTGTTTGTCTTTGACATTGCCTTGTCCGTCCTTAAAGTCGATATTCAAAGGCTCTATAAAATCATAGCTTCCAGCCACGACAGCACGAAACACGCCCAGCCTTTGGGAGTATTGCGCGAAAATGCTTGTGCTAAGCTCTTTAAGCTCGGTGTTGATAGCCTTTGTGCTAGCGTCCTTTTCCAAATGCGTGTCTTTTTTTGTGTTGATACCAAATTTAGCGTTTGCATTTTCATAAATGTCATAGCCAAGCGTCAAAATAAGCCCCAAAGTGTTATCATCATAAATAGAGCTTACGCCGCAAAACCCAGCACTGCTCGCGCTGCCATCAGCGTTTAGGCATTTTGTTTTATCGCCAATGAGAGTGTTGTAAAAGGTATCATAATAAAGCCTTGTGTTTAGGCTCAAATCGGGCGTAAAGTATGAATTTCCTAGCAAATAAAGTGTCTTTTTGTCGTAGTTTGTCCAGTCCCACCAAGGTCCGCCGCCATCATCGCTGTATAAACCGCCCTTTTCGCCCCTTTGATAGATGAAATTCAAAGAGTATTCGTGGTTTTCATTTGGCATAATGCCCGCTTTGAGTTTAGCGGTTTTGTTTCTATAATAAGCGTTGATTTTATCGCCCTTTGGCTGTATGATAGTGGGCTTAAAATCGCTTGAAAGCGGGTAAGTGCTTCTGTCTGTGTGCGAAATGTCGGCTTGAAAGTAGAATTTACCGACATTTGAGCCTATGCCAAAGCCTTGACGAATTTCATCAGGGCTTGAATGTCTGCCAAAAAGCAAATTTTGACGCACGGAGATTTCAAGCTCTTTTTGCGGGCGGTGCGAGATGATATTTATCGCCCCGCCAAGCGTGTTCATACCATAAACAGGCGAGGCAAAGCCCTTGCTGACTTGAATGCTCCCTATGCCTTGCGTAACATACTGCCCAAAATCCGTCTGTTTGTCATAAACGCTCATCATAGGAATGCCGTCTAAAAACAGCCCGATTTGAGTGCCATTAAACCCACGAATGCTAATGCTTGGCTCGCCACGCCTTGCCGTAGCTTCACTCATCAAAACGCCCGGCGTAAAACGCACCGCTTGGGCTATATTGTCAGCATTTAACTCTTGTATGTCCCTAAAAGTCGTGCTTTGAATGCTAGGATTATAGTCTATCTCCTGCGGGGCAGTAACTTCGACAGCACCAAGTTCATAAGTAGGAAGCGTGGTGCTTAAATTTAGCTTTGAATTCAGCTCACTTGTAGCGTTACTCTCACCAAAAGCACAGCTTGCAAGCAAGCCTAAACAAAGCGTTTGCGAAAGCAAAATCTTGCTAAAATAACCTTGCATAGTGTTCTCCTTGTGTTTTGAAATTGTTTCATAAGTGCATATTATAACACAAAATTTGCGGATTTGTTCAAAAAGAGAATAAATTTTTTAATAAGATTTTTTGGGACTAAAACGAGTTTTGAGCGTGAATTTTTTGCAAAATTTTTAAATTTTGATGAATTTCTGCAAATTTTTGTGAATTTTAGCTTTCAAAAGGCTTTTAGGATTTTAAAAGCCTTTTATCTTACGCCTTAAAAAATTCCCTTGCGGTTTTGATTTTGTTTATCGTGCCTGCAAGGGTGTTTTTCTCGCGCTCGATGAGAGCTAGGGCTTCGCTTGCTAGGTGCGCTGCTTGGACTAGCTCATCTTGCGTAGCCTCTGGCAGCTGCTTTTCAAAAAGCCGCCCTATGCTTTCTATGTCTTCTTCTGCGATGGCGATTTTGAGTTTATTGAGCCACTCTTGCAAGCTCGTCCTTTTGGCTTTCTTCGGCGTTATTTTGGGTTTCTTTTCTTAAATCCAAAACATTCGCCTTTTGGTTTAAGTCAGGGTGAATCTCACGCCACGCTTCAAGCAAGCAGCGCACGACATTGATGACTTCATCGACTTTGGCTTCATCGTTGCGCAAATTCGCTTGCGATAAAAGCTTGATTTCGTAAAGATAAAGCCCGTTGAGATAGTAAGCCACATCGCCGCCGCGCTCGTAATCAAGGCTATTTATCAGCTCGATGAAAATCGCCGTAGCCCGCTTGCAGTAGTAAAGGCGTTGCTCTATGTCGTCTTTTTTGATAAAGACTTTCATACGAGAGCAAAAGCGCAAAAGCCCTTCATAAAGCATTTCGATGAGCCTTTGTGGAGACTCGATACCTACTTGGTTTTGCGAGTAGGCGTTGTAAATTTCAGTGTTTGCTATGTTTGCTTGCACGGTTGCTCCTTATTTGTTGTTTTGGTTGTTCGCCGCGTTTATCATATTTGTTATCGCGGTGCCTTGATTTTTTATGCTGGCGATAATCGCATCATATTGCACCCACTTGCTAAACATAGCTTCATAGTAGGCGTCTATGCGGGTTTGCTCTTTGGTTTTTTCATCACCTAACGCTTTGGCGTCTGCTTTAAGTTTATCACTATAAAGCGTCAAAGTGCCTTTTTTCGTATCCACAGTGCTTACTTTCGTGTAGCTTTGCAGTGTGCTTTTGAGCTGTGAAAACACGCCCGTGCCTGTTTTGGTTTCTGGGTTTATCTTTTGCGCTTCAAGTCCAAATTTAGCCAAAAAGTCTTTATCGCCTGAAATTTCAAAGTCTGAGCCATCATCGCTTTTAAATTTAAGCGCGTAGCCTTTCTTTTGCTGCCCGCCTTCGGTGAGCGTGAATTCTTGCATAGAAACTTTTAGCCCATTTATGCCAAAGCTGTTTATGTGGTCAAGCAGCTTTTGCGCACTTTCTGTTGCGTCTTTGCCCTCTAACTTAAAGTCGCTTTTGCCATCGGCTGTTTTGGTTAAATCATAACTCACATCGCCAAAGGTAAGCTTAAATTCCTTGCCTTTAAATTCAAGCCCATTTTGGAATTCCGCGCCCTCAAAAGTCTGCGCCTTGCCGATGACATTGACTTCCTCAAAGCCACTTGTGCCTGAGAAAAAGCTCTCCGCAAAGTCTGGGTCCTCAGCAAATTTTTTCTCAAATTTCGCGCTGTCAAATTTCAAAAGCGCAAGCTGGCTTGAATTTGATTTTGAAGTATCATTTAAAGATAGCCCAAAGTCCAGCACCGACACAAGCACATTTGTTTTGGTTTTGTTGCCCTTGTCATCGGTTGTCGTGCCCTCTATGGATTGCGAAGTAAAAAGCATTTTGTTGATGGTTGAACGCAAATTTTTGATTTCAATGACATCGGCTAAATCCCCTGAAACCTTTGTTTTGCTGTCATAAGCGGTTACATCGTTAAGGTAATTTACCAGCTCGTTATACTTCTCAACAAGCTCTTCCATAGTGCTTGTAAGCCCCTCGCTGTCTTGCTTTATGTCGAAATTTATCTCGCCCGCTTTGAGTAAATTCAGCGTCAAACCCGCGCCTATGTCCTTTATCTCATTTGTCGAGCGATACATTTTTACGCCATCAAGCGTAAATTCAGCATTTTGCGCCTTTTTAAGGTGATATTCGCCTTTTGCATCATCAAGCGAGTAGCTTTTTGAAATGCCTATTTGTAGGGTTTGTTCTAAAAAGTCAGTGGTGTCTTTATCGCTTGAATAAGTGCTAGTGCCTTTATCTAGCGTGCCGTCAAAAATTTTGATTTTTGTCGAGCTGCTTGCCTTGTCGCCCGCGACAAAGTTAAAAGTAAAGTTACCCGAGCCGTCTTTCACGGCTTTGAGTTCGATTTTACCACTTGTTTTAGTCTTAACTTCATTGATAAGGTCATTGTAAGTTTGTTTGTTTGTTGCAGAAATTTCAAATTTCTCTTCCCCCGCCCAAAGCGTGAATTTAATGTCCTTGTCTATTGTTGTATTTAAATTATTTACACTGCTCGCCTTTGTGCCGCCGCTAAACGCAAAGCCTTTCATATCAGCTTCAGCGATATTGTCTTTTTTGAGTGTCCAGCCTAAATTTCCAAGTATCTTTTCGGCATTTGTGTCTTCTTGATAAACGCCCGTTTGAGAGTCTTTCGTGCCAGCAAAAAAACTTATGGCATTATCAGCTCCCGTTTCCTTGCTCGAAAGGGTAAAGCGATATGGCGTGCCTTTTTCGCCTGTGGAGACGATTTTAGCGATGACTTTGCCATCAGTGGCTGAATTTATCTTGTCCGCCAAATCCGCATAAGTGGTATTTGCCTCGACTTTTATGGTGTATTCTTTGCCATTTTGCATTATGGTAAAACTTGCAGCTTTTTGTTGTCCTGTTAAAACTCTGTCCGTGTCTTTGGTGATACCGCCACTTTGAAAGACATCTTTTTGGGCGATTTTCTCAACCTTTACGCTTAAATTTTGCACGCTCACGCCGTTGCTTGCTGTGAGTGTCGCCGCTGCGCTGTCGCCTGTTACGCTTGGAGTTACCTTTCTTTTGCCAAAGGCTGTGGAGTCGCCTAGCGAGCTAACCGCACTTTGAAAGGCAGCAAGCTTTGTGGTAAGCTCTGTGAGCGCCTTTTGCTTTGTGGTGTTTGTCTCTATCTTTGTCTCATAAGGCTTTACTCTCGCGCTTATGTCGGCGTTTTTGAGCTTTTCTAGTGTTTCTTGGTTTAAAACCTCTGAGCCAAGTCCTAAACTCGATAATGTTCCCGTTGCCATTTTCAACTCTCCTTATCAAATAATAACCCTACGGCGTTGCGAAAATACCCCGCTAACGCCCTAGCTTCTTCACTTGGAAACTCCCTGATGAGTTTGCCTGTGTTTTTTTCAAGCACGCGCAAATACAGCCTGTCTATCTCATCGCTGAAATCAAAGGCTATGTTGGTGTTGAGTAAGTCCATTTGCTTGTTAAGCTCGCTCGCAAGCTCTTTGAGCTGCTGCGTGCCTTGCTCTTGCTGCTCCTCGCTGAGCTTTTGGGCATTTTGCACTAGGCTTTCACCCACGCCTTTGGACTTTTGCGCCCTTTTATCTGCTGATAAAGCAGTAGCATCCGTTTTGCCTGAATTTGCCCTGACACTCGACACTATGGTCGTTTCAATCGCATCTAACATCTATTTTCTCCCTTCCTGTGAGAACTCAAATCCAAACGATAAATCGACAACAAGCATAAAAATTTTATACCCTTGTATAAATTTTTTACTCACTTTTTTGTTTTGCTTTAAATTTTTAGCCACATTTTAAATTTTCTAAATTCTACTTTTAAATTTTAAACTCTTTTTCTAAATTTTTAAACTTTTTTGAATTCTTTTTCTAAATTTCTAATTTTTTTGAACTCTTTTTCTAAATTTTAAACTCCATTTGTAAATTGTTGAACTCTTTTTTCTAACTTTCTAAACTCTATTTTTAATTTTCTAAATTTTTATTTAAATTTCTAAACTTTTTTGATTTTTTTAAATTTTAAACTCTAATTAACTTATCTTGTCATACTTCGCTATTTTTGTCATACTTTGTTATTTCTTGTCATACTGAGCGTGAGCGAAGTATCCACAAATTTAAAGCGTGCCTTAAAATTCTTTGGATTTTTCGCTACGCTCAAAATGACAACGATTTGTTTGCCATACCGATAGTGTGATAAGTATCCATTTTGCTTTGCCATACTGAGCGTGTGCTAAGTATCCGCGAAGTTGCTTTGTCTGAAAGCAAATGCTTTGAAAGCAAGCACAAGATAAGTCCGTGAATTTTATCAAATTTGTGCTACAATTTCGCAAATTTTAAATTTTCAAAGCAAAATTAAGGAGCAAACAAATGAAAAAGTCGCCATCATTAAACGCAAAAGCCCTTATCATAGTGGCTTGTGTCGTTGTGGTTGTAGTGGGCGTGATTATCGCGCAAACACTTGGGCTTAGATTTGAGGTGAAATTTGACAATTACACCACGCAAAAGCAAGAGTTGCAAGCAAAGTGTTCGGTAGAAGCTGAGGAAGTCGATGAAATAGCCTGCCTTAAACTTGGCAAGATTTTTGAAAAAGAAAAGGACACGGACAACGCCATAAAGTATTATGCGGGTGCTTGCTCGGCAAATGCTTACACGCATTTAAATGAGCCTGAGTTAAAATACGCCTGCTCGGCACTTGGGGCTTTGTTTGAAGCGCAAAAAGAGTATAGCACGGCTCTTACTTACTACGCCCTTGCGTGTGAGTTTCAAGAACCAAAGGCTTGTGCCAAAATAAGCGAACTTGCGCCAAAAGAGCCTGAATTTAACGCTGCAAATGCTTTGTTTAAAGCGTGCAGGGAAAATTTTCGCAAAAAAGAGTATTATCCTGCCTGCCTTGAACTGCAAAAGATTTATGTAAAAAACGATAGAGACATACCGAGCGCTATCAAAGAGATGGCTGGAATGTGCAGGGATATATTTTTGCCCGCTTGTGCTGAACGCAACAAGGCTGTGGATAAATATGTGGCTGATAGAATCAAAAATATCCGCGTTGAAATTGATAAAAGGGAGTATATCATCTCAAATTTTGATAAGTATTGCGCAAATTTCAAAGTAAAAAGCGCGTGCGAGGCAAAGGAAAGTTTTCTTGCTCAATTTGATAAAGAATGCCAAACAGACGAGGCAAACGGCGAAAGCTGCGTTTTGCTGGCTCGTTTTTATATGTCAAATAAAACAAAAAACCTATACAACGATAAAATATATTTAGAGCCTTTTAAAAAGACGGCGCAAAAGGGTTGTGATTTGGGCAATTCTAATGCTTGCTATCTTTTGGCGAAGTATTACTACAAGTATTTGGATTTGATAAATATAAGAGAAAACAAAACAGACGAGCTAGCCATAAGCGAAGCAAGAAAATTTGGCAAAAGAGTGTGCGCGGAGTTAAAAGATGCGGGCAAATGCGTGCGGCTTGCTGAGTTTGAAACGGATATTAAAGAAAATGATGATGAGCGGGTGAAAAATATGCTTTTCTATCTTAAAACGGGTTGTGATGAGCTGGGCGATGTTAAGGTGTGTCAAACCCTTGCAGAGCATTATGATGAAGGAGTTGTTAATAGACGAAAGCCATATCATCTTGATGAAAAATTTATCAACCAAAAACAAGCCTTGCATTACTATGATAAGGCGTGTGCTTTGGGCGTGGGTTGTATGCGTTTAGCGCAAATTTATCTTTGGGGAGAATATGTGAGCGATAAAGAAGTAAGGCGAAATTTAGCCAAAGCAAAGCACTACTTTACTAAGGATTGCGATAGCGGTGTTGATGATTATGAATGTGGCATTGATGGCGATGATAATGTTTGCTCGGCAAGCAACCCAAGCTGCCTTATAAAGAGATTAAGCCCAAAAGAGCTTAAAAATTTAGATGAGAGCATTTTTAACTGAATTTGTGCTTTTTGTCGCTAAAATTTACTGAATTTGCGCTAAAATTCAGCGTTGAATTTGAATTTTAAGGCAAATGATGAAAAATTCCAAAAAAGTGATGATTTTAAGCGGGGCAGGATTATCAGCTGAAAGTGGCTTAAAGACTTTTAGAGATAGCGGTGGGCTTTGGGAAAACTACGATGTAATGGAAGTTTGCTCGGCAACAGGATACGCTAAAAATCCGCGCAAGGTGCTTGAATTTTACGATGAAAGGCGAATGCAGCTTAAAAATGTCGCGCCAAATCACGCTCACAAGGTTATCGCCGAGTTAAAGAGCGAATTTAAAGAGCAAATTTTCATCATCACGCAAAATGTCGATGATTTGTTGGAGCGGGCGGGCTGTGAAAATGTCATTCATCTGCACGGCTTTTTGCCCGAAATTTATTGCGCAAAGTGTGGCTACAAGGAAAATATAGGCTATGAAAGACTCAAAAGCACACTTTGCCCAAAATGCGACAAAAACGCCCTGCGCCACAACATAGTGATGTTTGAAGAGCTTGCGCCCGAGTATGCCACGCTTTATGCTGCACTTGATGAGAGTGCGCTTTTTGTTTGCATAGGCACGAGCGGTTTTGTGCTGCCTGTGGGGCATTTTGCAAGGGCTTGCGAGCATAGCATTTTAAACAATCTTGAAGTTGATGAGAATTTAGAACGCTATTTTGAAAAATGCTATACGCAAAAAGCAAGCGTGGCTATCGATAAAATCGCCGCTGACATTCGCGCTTTTTTACGAAATGGCGCATTTTCAGCCACAAGCGCAAATTTAAAAGGCTCAAAGGCTGGCAAAAACGACAAAAGCGAGCTTTCAAAGGCTGAAAGCGAAATTTTGGCTAAAAAGGGGCAAGATGATGATTGAAAGCCTATTTCAAGGCGTTTTGCTTGGGCTTGGCGTGGCTGTGCCTTTTGGACCCTTAAATGTGCTGATTTTAAGCTATGCCCTGCGTTCCTTTAAAAACGCCTTTGCTTTGGGCTTGGGCGCGATGAGTGCTGACATTTTTTACTTGCTTTTGCTGCTTTTTGGGCTTTTGCGCTTTTTAAACAGCCACATTTTACAGCAAATCATCGCCCTTTTTGGCTTTGTGTTTCTCAGTTTTATGGCGTTTTCGCTGCTTAAAAGCAAGGCAAAGGCACTTCAAATCAAGCAAAATTCAGCAAATGAAAGCATTGCAAAAAGCTATTTTAAGGGCTTTGTGCTGAATTTACTCAACCCTTTCATCATCGCTTTTTGGGCGAGCGTGTCGCTGATTTTTTCGCAAAATGAAAGCAAGGCGTTTATGGTGCTTGGGCTGTTTGTGGCGATTTTTGCTTGGGTTTTTTCACTCAGCTATTTTGTGGCTAAATTCGCGCACAAATTTAACGCCCGCATAGTGCGCGCCATAAATCTCATCTCAGCCCTTATCATAGAGTATTTTGCACTGCTTTTGGTGTATAAGGTTTTTTTGGTATAATGTCATAAAAAAAGGACAAAAAATGGACGCGAAAAATTTACTATTTGAGCTTTTGCGCTTTAAATCGCTCACCCCAAAAGATGACGGAGCGCTGAATTTCATAGCTTTGGAGCTTGATGAGTTTGAAGCCTTTTTCATCGAAAAAGAGGGCGTGAAAAACTTGCTGCTGACAAAGAAATTTGCCCAAAACGGCGAGCATTTAGCCTTTGGTGGGCATATTGATGTCGTGCCTGCGGGGGAAGGCTGGGACAGCAATCCTTTCAAACCCCTAGAAAAAGACGGCTTTATCTATGCTCGTGGTGCGGCTGATATGAAAAGCGGGCTTGCTGCCTTTCTTAATGCTTGTCAAAGTGCTAAATTTAAAGGCTCTCGCCTTTCTCTCATCATCACAAGCGATGAAGAGGGCGAGGCGAAATTTGGCACGGTTGAGGTGCTGAAATTTATGCAGGAAAGGCAAATGTTGCCTGATTTTGCGGTGGTGGCTGAGCCAACTTGCGAAAACGCCTTTGGCGACAGCCTTAAAATCGGCAGGCGTGGCTCTATCAACGCAAAACTCATCATCAAGGGCAAGCAAGGACACGCCGCTTACCCAGAGCGGTGCGTAAATCCCGTGCATAACTTCGCTAGCAAACTTGCGAACTTGTCGGGCTTTGATTTAGACAAGGGCGATGAGGATTTTAGCCCGTCAAAAATCGTCATTACGGACATTCGCGGCGGTATAGAGCTTTGCAATGTAACGCCAAACGAGCTTTGCATAATGTTTAATGTCCGCAACTCCCCACAAACAAGCTTTCAAAGCGTGAAAGACTATGTAGAAAAGCTTTGCGCTGGGCTTGATTATGAGCTTGACATAAGGCAAAGCTCCAAGCCCTTTCTCACGGACAAGGACAGCAAAATCGTCCAAAGGCTCGCCCAAAGCATAAACAAAATCACAGGCATCACCCCAAAGCTCAACACCAAAGGCGGCACGAGCGATGCAAGGTATTTTGCTGAATTTGGCGTCAAAGTCGTGGAATTTGGCGTGAAAAACGCGAGCATTCACGCGGCAAACGAGCGCGTGAGCGTGGCTGATTTTGAAAAACTTTGCCTTGTGTTTAAGGACTTGATAGAGAATTTTTAGGCTGAATTTAGGGGACAAAATGAAAATCAACGGCGAGAATTTAGGCAAATTCAAGGGGATAAAATGAACGAGATTAAAGAGCATTTAAAAGCCTATCATAGTGAGCTTGTAAGCATTGTAAAAAAAGGTGATTTCAACGAACACACCTTTCGCACGCCATTAGAAAACTTGCTTAATGCCTTAAAGCCAAAGGACATTAGGCTTACTCACGAGCCAAAAGCGGAGCAAGGGCAAGGCAGCGTTCGCCCTGATTTTAAAATTTACAAGCAAACGCCACATTATGAAGCCTTGCAAGGTTTTATCGAGTGTAAAAACTACAAAGAAAATTTAGATGCGCTTGTCAAAGGCAAGCAGATTGAAAAATACCTTGCCGTTTGCCCAAATATCATCTTAACCGACTACAACCGCTTTATTTTGCTTTCTTTTGGTAAGGTAATAGCTGACATAACGCTTTTTCCTTTTGGGCTTGAAAACGCGCTTTTTACACAAGAAAAAGCCAAAGACATAGAAATTCAAAACGCCTTTATCCAGCTTTTGCAAAGCTTTTTTGAAAGCGTGGCAAATATCACAAACAAAGACGAGCTAGTGGCTATTTTAAGCACTCAAAGCTTTTATTTGAGTGAGACGATTTTTAAAAGCGATGAGGCAGGATTACTTAACACACAATTTAAAGAAAGCTTTGAAAAAGCCTTTGCTACCTTTGCCAGCCTTGAAAATACACCATTTTCAAAGATAGAATTTTGCGATATACTCGCTCAAAGCGTGGTGTATGGTATGTTTGTCGCTTACATAGAAAATGATGAATTTGAGATAGACAAAATCCCTATCCAAAGCTTTATCCAGCTTCTCCCACAGCATTTTTTAACCTTGCAAGAATTTGTGTATTATTCTTTGCCATTTTTTGCCCTGCCTGAAAACATTAAATACGCCCTTGAAAATGTCAAAAAAACCATAGCCCTAATAGACAAGCCAAGCCTAGCCACAAGCTTTGAAAAAGAAATTCAAAGCCTTTCTATATATCTTTATGAGGACTTTTTAAAGGCTTATGATACCTTGCGTGGCGAGCAAAGACGCAAAGAAGGCGGCGTTTTTTACACGCCACAACCCGTTGTCAATATGATAGTTTCAAGCCTAAACGAGCTTTTGCAAAGCAAATTTGACAAAAAAGGCTTTAATGATGAAAGCGTAAAAGTACTTGACTTTGCCACAGGCACGGGCAGCTTTTTAGCAAAAGTGTTTGAGCTGATTTTAGCAAATGAAAGCGAGGTTTTTGCCAAAGAGTTGATTATAAACAAATGCCTTAAAGACATTTACGGCTTTGAGCTTTCTTTTGTCCCTTACATAGTCGCACATTTAAAATTAAGTTCGATTTTGAGACAAAAAGGTTTTAGCGATTTAAATCTCACGCATAAATTTCAAATTTTTCTTACCAACACGCTTGATTTAGATGGCGACAAACAAATTCAAATGCAAGTGCCATTTGACAGCCTTAAAGGGCAAAGAGATGAGGCATTAAAGCTCAAACGCCAAGAAGATTTGTTAGTGATTTTAGGCAACCCGCCTTACAATGTCAAAAGTAAAAACAAAGGCGATGAGATTTTAGAGCTTTTGCAAAGTTACAAACAAGGGCTAAATGAAACAAACATTCAGCCCCTTGATGATGATTATATTAAATTTATTCGCTTTGCACAATGGAAACTTTTAGAGCAAAATGCGCAAAATAGCCTTTTTGACACGCAAAACAAAGGGCTTTTAGGCTTTATCACCAACAATTCTTTTTTAGACGGGCGCACGCACCGCAAGATGAGACAAAGCCTAGCTCGCGCCTTTGATGAGATTTATATCTTAAATTTACACGGCGATAGCGGCGATGAAAATGTCTTTGACATAAGAGTAGGTGTTTGTATAAGTTTGTTTGTGAAATACAAAGAAATAGACGCTTCGGGAGATTCAAAAAGCCCCCTCCCTTGCAAAGAGCAAACTAAAAATTCCCCCTCCCTTGCGGAGGGGGCTAGGGGGTGGGTAAAAACGAGCAACAACCCAAGCCACCGCCCACTTGCCCCATATATGAAAGAATTTAGCCGAGCTATGCGAAAAAATCCTACGCAAGCAGAAAATAAACTTTGGCAAGAGTTGAGAGGTAAAAAACTCGGCTTTGGATTTAGGCGGCAATTTGTCATAGACTCTAAATATATCGCTGATTTTGTATGCCTAGAAAAACGGCTTATCATAGAATGTGATGGCGGACAACACGCCACTATAAATACCCCACCCCAAACCCCTCCCGCAAGGGGAGGGGCTTACTCTACTTCCCCCTCCTTTGCGGAGGGGCTTACCTCTACTCATTCCCCCTCCCTTGCGGAGGGGGACAAAGGGGGTGGGTATGATATAAACCACCCTGACATTGAGCGGAATTTTTATTTAGAATCGCAAAATTTTAGAATTTTACGCTTTTGGAATAATGAAATTTTAGAGAATTTAGAGGGCGTTTTAAGTGTGATTAAAGAAGCTTTAAATGATGATAATTTTGCTAGCCCAAATTCTACCCACCCCCTAACCCCCTCCGCAAGGGAGGGGGAACAAGATAAGAATTCTATCAAAGCCCCACCCCTTGCGGGAGGGGTTGGGGAGAGGTATCCTTACGCCAAAGTTTTTTACTACTCAACAAATGACAATGGCATTTTAAAAAGAAATGATAAATTCGCCCTTTTAAACTCAATCGCTCAAAATGGCTTAAATTCAGTAAAATGGCAAGAGTTAAAGCTCGATGAGCCTTATTTTTGGTTTGTGCCAAAAAGCTTTGAAAATGATGAGTATGAAAACTTTTGGGCTTTGGCAAGGGATAAGGCTTTAAGCGAACAAAGAGTGATTTTTGAAATTCACAATAGCGGAATTCAAACTAAAAGAGATAATTTAATTTACGACACACAAAAAGAAAATTTAATTAAAAAATGTAAAACAGCTTTTAAGGGCGATTTTGATGAAACTTTTAAAGTAGAGTATGATATTCACAATTCAAGTTCTTACACCTTTGCAGATAAATTAAAAACGCTTAAATTTGATGAAAATTCCATTTATCTCGCCCATTATCGTCCATTTGATAAACGATTTATATATTATAAAATAGGTTTTACGGCTCGTCCATCTTATGAAGTGATGAAACATTTTTTACAAGGTGAAAATTTAGGGCTTTGTTTTCCTAAAAATCGTTTAAGTCCAAATTCTCATTATGGTTTGGTGGTGGATACTCTTGCTGATGTAGCTTTGGGTGGTGCGAAAACAGGCTCAGAAACTTATATCGCTCCGCTTTATCTCTACCAAGACAGCGAAAAAGAAATAGGTAAAATCTCTAAAATCCCAAATTTCACGCCCGAATTTAAAGAATTTATTATTAAAAGCAAGGTGTTAAAAGATAAAAGTGCTGAGCAAATTTTAGCCTTTATTTATGCGAATTTATTTAACCCCACATATCGCAAGAAGTATTTAGAATACCTTAAAATAGGCTTTCCAAGAGTAAATTTTGAAGTGAGCGAGAGCGAATTTGAAACTTTTGCAAAAATCGGGCAAAGGCTCATTGATTTGCATTTGCTTAAAAATATCCCAAATGATGAAAGTATAGCCCTTAAATTTAGCGACAAGGCAGATAAGCAAAAACCAAATTTCACCCTTGAAAAACCGCGTTTCATTGATGATAAAATTATACTTAATGACGACTTAGAGATAGTTGGCGTTGCAAAAAGTATTTTTGAATTCAGTATAGGTGGCTATAAGGTGCTTGATAAATGGCTCAAATACCGAGTAGGCAAAGCGTTAAGCAAGGCTGAACTTGAACACCTTGTAAATGTCGCTTGTATCATCAAAGAGACGATAAAAATTCAAAACGAACTTGAAAATCTAGCCAAAAAGGACAAAAAATGAAAATCAACGGCGAGAATTTAGAGCTAAATGAGCTGAAATTTATGGATTATCTTGCGCAAAGGGGCTTGGACGCTAAATTTGTGGCATTAGAGCTAAATGGGCAAATCATAAGCAAAGATGACTTTGAGAGCGTGGTGTTTCAAAGGGGCGATGAAGCCGAAGTGGTGTGCTTTGTGGGCGGGGGATAGCTGTGTGAAAGCGGCTTGCGCTTTGGTAAATGCTTTGCAAGCCTTTGGGCGTGCGACTTGTCAAATGGTGTGTAAAAGCTTTATCCGTTGTCATTTTGAGCGATAGCGACCCAACGGGTTGCAAGGCGCGTAGCCGAAGCAAAAAAATCCAAAGAAATTTAAAATAAGCTTTAAATTTAATGGATACTTCGCTACGCTCAGTATGACAAAATGGGGTATCAGTATGACAAAGCAAAATGGATACTTGACACACGCTCAGTATGGCAAGTAGTCGGTGTGATAAAGTTATTAGAAAGGTTGAGGTGTCATTAGGTGTGAGTGTTACCCGTGTGGCAATCCATAAAATCTACTAAAACAAAAGGACAAAAATGAAAATAAAATTCAACAACACAGAATGCGAAACAAACGCCACAACAAGCGTAGAATTTTTAAGCAGCAAAAGCAGCGATGAAAACGATGTGTGGATAATCAACGGCTTTTGCACGCGCGAGGCTGTGCCGTTAAGTGAGGGCGATGAGCTTTTTTGCATAGCGCGCGGCATTATGCCCCCACGCGAGGCGCTTGAAGCGATGATGAGTTCGCGCCACACCCCAAAAGTGCATAACAAGCTCAAAAAAAGTGTCGTGGCTGTGTGCGGGCTGGGCGGGCTTGGCTCAAATATCGCCATAATGCTCGCTCGCATAGGCGTTGGCAGGCTGATTCTCATCGATTTTGATGTGGTAGAACCGAGCAATTTAAACCGCCAAAGCTACTTTGTCGAGGATTTAGGAAAGCTCAAAACAAAGGCTTTGAGCGAGCAAATCGCTAAAATCAACCCCTTCATCAGCACACAAACGCACGCCCTTAAAATCACGCACGAAAACATACCCACGCTTTTCAAAGGGTGCGACATAGTGTGCGAAGCCTTTGACAGCGCACTTGCAAAGGCTATGCTTGCGCAAAATTTTCACAAGCATTTTCCGCAAACCACGCTGATTTGTGCGTCTGGGCTTGCAGGGTATGGCAACTCAAACGAGATAAAAACGCGCAAAATCGCCGAACATTTTTATATGTGCGGGGACTTGGTAAGCGGCGCAAAGGTGGGAAACGGGCTGATGGCACCGCGCGTAAATATCTGCGCAGCTCATCAAGCGAATTTAGTGCTTGAACTTTTGGTGCAGATGAAGTGAATTTAAGGGCGGATTTACAGCAAAACGCCTTGAAAACAGCAAAATTTCACGCTTTTGTGAAAAATTTAAGAAATCAAAGCAAATTCACGCGCTCATTTGCAGCGTGGCGTAGATTAAAACTCCGTAACGAAAGGCTTTGCCGAGCGTGATAAAAAACAAAGCCTTGTAAAATGGATATTTGCTTAGCCCCAAACCCAGCACGAAAAGGTCGCCAAACACGGGCAAAAAGCTCAAAAAGGCAAAAACCGCTCCAAAGCGTTTGAAATTCAAGTCGTATTTTTGAATTTTTGCTAAACTAGCGGTAAAATGGCGTTTTAAAATCAAATTTTTACCCAAAAACGCCAAAGCATAGGTGCTTAAAGCCCCCAAAGCGTTGCCACAAGTCGCTACGACAAAGACAGCCAAAGGCGAAAACTCACCCAAAACAAAGCCCACTACAAAGGCTTCGCTCGCCATAGGATAAAGCGTGGCGGAGATAAAGCTCACCGCAAAAAGCGTGAGATAAGAAAGGTTTTCAAACACCAAAAGCCCCGTTTTTCATCATCTGCGCCATTTATTTTTCGCCCTTTTTTGTCGCGCTCATCTTTTTTGCCCTTAAATTTCGCTCTTTTTTTGTTTTTAAATTCAGCTTTTTTTCATCGCATTTATTTTTTGCCATTTAAATTTCGCCCCATTTTTTCGCATTTTCTTTTGCCTGCGCTCATCTTTGCGCCCGCATTGTGCGTAAATTTAGGGCATTTTGCCCTTTGTCTCGTCCTTTTTAAAGAGTTTTGCGAAAAACTGCGTTACTTTGTTGTCGGCGTTTTCATCGTTTTCGCCTTGTGCTGTGCCGTCTTTAAAGCCCTTTGAAGTGCTTTTGCGCTCGTGAGTAAGGAGTTTTGGGCTTGCTTGGGTAAGCTGCTTTGGCTTTTGGGCTTGCTCTTTTTTAAATTTAGCAAAAAATTCGTCCTTGTGATAGTCTTTAAGATACTTGTAAATAAGTGTTCCGTGTATCTTAAAGTGCTGCTGCAAGGAGCGGTGAAAATCGCCCAAATTTGCACTTTGTGCGCGCAAATCCCTTATAAATTCAGCATTTTTTTCAAAAAGCTGTATGTGATAGTCGCTTTTTAGGGCGATTTTGGGCAGGTGTTCGTTGGTAACTTTGAGAATTTTTACCTTTTTGCCAAAGATTTCGCGCGTGAAATTTAGCTTTGAAAAAATGTTGTCATTGCTTACGATGAAGCATTTTTTAAACCTTTTTTGCGCAAGTAAGAAGCCTAAAAGCGTGAGTATGATTTTATCCGCATAATCCTTGCTTGGCTCGTTAAAATCATAAAATTTCACCTTTTTATCCTGCAAAAATTCAAGCACCATTAAAGAAAATTTAAGCGTGGCATTGCCTACGATAAAGAAGTTATCGCTCTTTTTAAAGCGTTTTTGCTTGATAAAGTTGTCAAAATTCACATTTTCGCTGTCGATCAAAAAAGCTCTCATTTGCCTAGTCCATAAAAAATTTTAAGAATTATAGTGCAAAAAAATTAACCTTTTATGGTAAAATTGCCTCGTCTTTTGACAAAATTTACCGAAAGGAAAACAATGTATCTATTCACTTCCGAAGTTGTAAGTGCTGGACACCCTGACAAGTGTGCGGACATCATCGCTGATACAATAGTGGATATACTCTTGACTCAGGACAAAGATTCAAGGGTGGCGAGTGAAGTCTTTGTCGCGGGCAACAAGGTTGTCATCGGCGGAGAAGTCAAGTCAAAACACAAGTTGAGCCAAAAAGACTACGAAAGCGTGGTAAAAACGGCTCTGGCAAACATAGGCTATGACGGCAAGGGGCATTTCACAAAGGCTCAATGCCTGCACCCCGATGAAGTCGAAGTTTTAGTCTTTTTAAACGAGCAAAGCCCTGATATAAATCAAGGCGTGGATAAGCAAGGCGGCGAAACGGGCGCGGGAGACCAAGGCATAATGTTTGGCTTTGCAAGCTGCGAGGCTGATGAGTATATGCCAGCGGCGATAAGCTACGCCAGAAAGCTTTGCGACAAGGTGTATAACTACGCAAAAGCCCACCCCGACAAGCTTGGCGTGGATATAAAAACGCAAGTAACCATAGACTATGGCACAAAGAGCAACTTTGAAAACTGCAAGCCTGTAAGCATTCACACCATAGTTGTATCCGCTCCAAGCGTGGAAAGTTTGGGCATAGACGAGGTGCGAAAGCTGATAATGGGGCTTATTTTGGACACAAATTTGCCAAAAGAGTTGTTTAACCCCGACAAAACAAGGATTTTAATCAACCCAACAGGCAAATATGTCAATCACAGCTCACTGCACGACAGCGGACTAACAGGACGCAAGCTCATCGTGGATAGTTTTGGTGGGTATTCGCCCATAGGCGGGGGCGCGCAAAGCTCAAAGGACTACACAAAAGTCGATAGAAGCGGGCTTTACGCTGCAAGATGGCTTGCAAAAAACATAGTAGCCGCAGGACTTGCAAAAAAATGCGTGGTGCAGCTTAGCTACGCCATAGGTGTGGCTGAACCAACCTCCGTGAGTGTTGATTGTATGGGGACAAACACGGGCATAAATGACGACAAGCTCAGTGAATTTGTGATGAAAACCTACCCGCTCACGCCAAATTGGATAAAAAACAAATTCGCCCTAGATAAGCCGAGCAAAGACAGCTTTATGTATGCAAATGTCGCTGCTCGCGGACAGGTAGGACAAAAGGACTATCCGTGGGAAAAGCTTGACGCTGTGAGTGAATTTAAGGCATTGCAAGAGTAAATTTGCTGTGAATTTTTGCTGAATTTCGCTGCGAATTTTGAATTTTAGGGTTTTTTGGAGCTTTTTAGGCTTTGGATTTAAGGCTTTGGGCTTTAAATTTAGGTTTTGTGGGCTTTTGGGCTTTGAATTTGGGTTTATCTAGCTCTATTAACTCTAAAATCAGGCTTGCTTGGCGTTAGGTTTGGCTATTTAGCGTTGAATTTTGTTTTATAATGAGTAAAAAAGCAACAAAATACTTTTAAAAACTAGCAAAAAAAAAGTGAAAAATGCTTGCAAAGAACGAGCAAAGAAAGTAAAGAAATGTTTGTCAAAGACGATATACTCAAATCAAAACTTAATAAAAGGCATAAAGGGTCGTTTGATGAATTTAGCGGTTTTAAAAAGATGAAATTTAACGGCTTGTGAGAAAGTTGTGCGATAAAATTTAATGACTTGCAAGAAAAAAGCGTGGTAAATTTAGCGTTTTATAAAAAAGCAGTAAATAAATTTTAGTGATTTGCAAAAAAATTTAAAAAGAATTTGCGAGAGATTAAGGATTGTGCGGTAGAATTTAGCGTTTTAGACAAGATAAATTTTGACGACTTACAAGAAAAAAGGTAGCGTGATGAATTTTAGCGATTCGCAGAAGAAGATTTTTAAAAAGAATTTAGCAGCGATTAAGGGCAGTGAGTTGGAAAAGAAATTCAAGCTCATCAAAAAGCCCAAAGAATTCGCCCTGCATTTTGGCGCTGATAGCCTTGATATAAACATACAAAGCCTCAAAAACAAAGAATTCATCTACGAAAACCCCTTGCAAGAGCTAACAGACAAGGTGGCTTTGTATCAAAACAAATACATTTTGTATCCTATGCTCTTTTTTTACGGCTTTGGCAACGGGCTTTTGTATAAGGTGCTGCTGCAAAACGAGCAGCTTAAATTTCTCATCGTTTTTGAGGAGAGTGTGGAGCTGCTTTGGCTTGTGCTTCATTTGGTGGATTTTCATAAGGAGTTAAAGGACGGAAGACTTTTGCTCGTCAAAAAAGACTCTATGGATTTTTTTGAAATTTTTTTGAGGCAAAAAAGCGTTTATTGCTACTCAAAGACTTATTTTTTGGAGCCGCTTTGCCTTTACTATGAAAAGCATTTTAGCGATGAGATGATAGAACTAAACAAAGCCCTCACGCAAATCATCTTTCACGCAAGTTTAGAGAATGGAAACTCGTCCATAGACGCCCTGCAAGGCATAGAAAATCGCGCCTTAAATTTCGCCGCCCAGCTTACTCACCCTGATGGAGTGGAGCTTGTGAGCAAAAGAGCAGGCGCAGGGCAAACGGCAGTTTGTGTCGCCACAGGACCAAGCCTTAGCAAGCAACTGCCCTTGCTTAAAGCCGTGCAGGACAAGGTAACGATATTTTGCGCTGATAGTGCTTATCCTATCTTAATGCGAAATGACATTGTGCCTGATTATGTTTTTATGCTCGAACGCACGGATTTTACGGCTGAATTTTTCAATCACGATTTTAAGGGTAGGGACAAGGATACGCTTTTTATGCTTTGTGATTTGGTGCATCCAAATGCAGTTAAATACCTTGAAAAATACAAAAGAAAATTCATAATGTTTAAAAGAAGTTTATATCAAACTTATATCGATTTGACTCGTTATTTTATCTTGGGAGGCTTGTCCGTCTCACACAATGCCCTAAATTTAGCAGCAATGCTTTCTTACAAAAATATCATTCTCATCGGGCAGGATTTAGCCTACGCCAAAGACGGCGCAAGCCACGCTAAAAGCTATCAGCACGATGAATTTTATGAAAGCGATATGTTTAAAAAAGAAGAAACCACAGCTTATGGCGGCAAGGGCGTAGTGCAGACACATTATATGTGGCTACTTTTTAAAAAGCAAATGGAGCAATACATAGAAGGGCTTTCATACAGCAAGGTTTATAACTGCACTGAGGGTGGGGCGCAAATTAAAAACGCCAAAGAAATGCCCTTTAAAAAAGCCATAGAAAAATTTATCCAAAATGAGCCTTTAAAAAGCCTCGCACCCTTAGAAGCTCGCCCAAAGGCAAAGCAAGATGAAGCCTTGCTTGGTGTGTATGCGAAACTCAAAAAGCAGATTATAAAATGCGAGGATTTCATAGAAGGGTATAATGATGATTTTAAAGCCATACAAAGCACCTTTGAAGCAGTGGCGAGTATGGAAGCACAAAGCTATGAGGAAAACAAGCCTTACTTTGAAGAATGCGACAGAATCATCGACAAAGTCAAAAAGCAAATCGAAGAAAAAAAGACAAATATCTATATCTACGAGGTTTTAGAGCCGATTGTAAATCAGTTTGAAATGGCTATGAGTCATATTTATACTTACAATCCCCAAAACGAGCAAGAAAAAAACGCAAAAATGTTTGTGTGGATAGAAAAACACCTTGAATGGCTCAAACAGCTCATCATACAGATAAGCAACCAAAAAACGATACTTGAAAACAGCCTAAAACCCTTGCAAGATGCGCTCAAAAAGGCTGGCAAGGACATAGAAGCTAAAATGAAAATGATAGATACAAAGGACAAAAAATGCCTAATGTTTGCCTAAAAAGTGAGTTAAGATGAGTGAATTTTTCGCTAAAAACACAGAAGCACTCCACAAGGTCGATGAACCGCTTGCTGTGGCGATGAGTAGGCTTGAAAGTATGGGCTTAAATGCGCCTTTGCATTTTGTCAAAACAGATGATGACAATCTCTTTGATGCCGTGCATAAAGAGTATATGTATCAAAGCGTGGAGGCTGAATTTAACAAAAAAAAAGCGTATTTTGATGAGAATTTTCCCAAACACCCCGTGCTTTTTCTTTTTGGCTTTGGCAATGGCAAACTTATAAGGCATTTGCTTGAAAATTCAAATCACAAAAGAATCATCGTTTTTGAAAGCGAGCTTGCGCCTATTTTTTACACTTTACACAGCTTTGATTGTAGTGAGGCGCTTAAAAAAGAGCGTTTGATACCTTTTTATGTGCCGAATTTAAACCCAGCTCAGCTTGGCACGCTTTTTAGCTACAAAAACATAGCTGAGTCCGTAAAAACCTACAATTTCACAAGCAACTGCGCCTTTTATGAAAGGCATTATCAAGCAGATATAGAAAAAGTAAATGCCGAGCTTATAGAAAATGTGCGCTTTGCCTTTATCCGCAAGGGCAACGACCCCAAAGATAGCCTTGACGGGATAGAGCGCATTTTGTATAACCTGCCTAAAATGCTTGCACGAGCGAGCTTGCAAAAGCTGCTTAAAATCAGAGGAAAAGCGAGCAAAAACGCCATTGTCGTCTCCACAGGACCAAGCCTTATCAAACAGTTGCCACTGCTTAAAGAGTATGCAAACAAGGCTACGATATTTTGCGCTGATAGTGCGTATAGCATTTTGCACAACCACGGCATAAAGCCAGATTATGTGCTAAGCTTAGAGCGATACAGCGAGACGAGCGAGCTTTTTAACTATGACTTTGAAAAAGAATATGATGAAAATATCACTTTTTTAATGGCGGCGGTAACGGATTTTAACACGACTAAATTTTTAGAAAGCAATGACAGAAAATATATGATAGCCTTGCGACCTGGGCTTTTTCCCAAATTTTTGGGACTTGATGAGTTTGGCTACATAGGTGTCAATCACAGCGTAGGCAATATGAATTTCGAGCTTGCGGCGTATTTAAGGCACGAAAATATCGCTCTCATCGGGCAGGATTTAGCCTATAATGAAAGCGGCAAATCTCACCCGCAAGAGTATAAATTCGCCGTTAATGAAGAAGTGGATATAAACGCTTCAAATTTGCTCCAAACTACCGCTTATGGCGGAGTGGGCAAGGTCAAAACAAAACCTGTGTGGATGCTTTTTAAGCAAGGCTTTGAAAATGACATAGTAATGGCAAAAGTTCGCTACCAAAGCAGGGCTTACAACTGCACCGAAGGCGGTGCGCGCATAGAGGGTGCTGTGGAGCTACCTTTTAAGGAATTTTGCGAGAATTTTTTAAAACAAGAGGTGAAAAAGCCTTTTGCGGCTGTGCCTTGCCTTGATGAAAAAGAACAGCAAAATTTGCTGAAAAAAACCCAAAAACGCCTTGAAGATGCCTTCAAAAAGTCCGATAATTATTTGGAGGAAGTAAAAAAAGAATTAGAGCTTTTGCATACGCTTTTGCCGAAGGGTTATGAGCTTGAAAAGCTTGACTTTAAGGCATTAGCGAAAAGCAAGAAAAGGTTGCTGAATTTACACGCTAAATTTACCAAAAGCGTGATTTTCACGGAAATAGCCGATGTGCTTTACTTTCAAAACAACTGCGAGCTAGTGAGGCTTGACTGCTTGCCCGTTCGCAACGAAAGAGAAAAAAAGGAAGCTTTGGTGCAGTGGCTTGGCACGATGGGAAATTTTTTCATCGAAGTGGGCGAATACCTCTACACCCAAGATGAGCGAATCAAAAGATACATAAGAAAGTGGTGAAAGCTATGTTTAAAACAGACAATTTTGACAAAAACTTCAAAGCGATGAACGACACGGGCTATGCTGAGCTGAAAAAGGACTTAAAAAAGCTCAAAAAGCTGAATTTTGAGTTTGAATTTGACCCTTTTGAACAGCTCAATGTCAATATCATCGACAAAAAAAGCGGACAGAGGCTTTATAAAGAGCCTTTCAAAGAGCTTAAAGAGGGCTTAAAGCCCTTTGAAAAGGACTATCAACGCTATCCTTACCTTTGCTTTTACGGCATAGGCAATGGACTTTTGTATAAGGTGCTGCTGCAAAATGAAACGCACAGGCGCATAGTCGTTTTTGAGCCAAATATAGAGCTGATTTATATGGCTTTGAATTTGGTTGATTTTGTCGAGGCGATTTACAAGGGTAGGCTCATCATCGTCCATACGAAGCAATACCGCTCGGCTATGGCTGAGTTGATTTTTGGTATCAATGAGATAAAACTTTTCAGCAGGCTTTACAATCTCCACATTCATAGTGCTTATTATGAGGAAAATTTCGCCCAAGACCTTATGGATACAAACACCATCAACGCAAATGCTATACACTCGCTTGATTTAAAGGCAGGCAACGACCCGCGCGATGCTTTAATGGGCATAGAACATTATATGATAAATTTACCCAAAATGCTTGCACGCCCAACCTTAAACGAGCTTATCAAAAAGCGCAAGAAAAAGGGTAAATTCGCCGTCTTAGTCGCCACAGGACCAAGCCTTACCAAGCAACTGCCCTTGCTTAAAAAGTATGCTAAAAAGGCTACTATTTTTTGCGCTGATAGTTCTTACACCATACTGCAACAAAATGACATTAAGCCAGATTATGTGCTGAGTTTAGAGCGCGTGAGTAAAACTTCTGAATTTTTCAACAACGATTTTGGCGAATTTGATAAGGACATTATCTTTTTAATCTACACGCTCACGCACCCAAACACGGTGAAGTATTTGGAGCAAAACAAAAGAAATTTCATCATCACACAAAGAGCCTTGCCCTTTGCGGCGTATTTGGGCTTTTTAAACTATGGGGCGATAGGCGGCGGAATGAGCGTGATGAATATGGCGTATCAGTTTGCCGAAATGCTAGGCTTTAAAAATATCGTTTTCATCGGGCAGGATTTAGCCTACGCTGAAAACGGCGCAAGCCACGCTAAAAACTACAAGCACGATGAATTTTTTGAGAGCAATATGTATGACAAAATAGAAACGCAGGCTTATGGCGGCGTGGGCAAGGTCAAAACAAGCATTGTTTGGAAACTTTTTAGAGAAATCTTTGAGGGCTATATCTTTGCGAACAAAAAGCGAGTCAAAAGCTACAACTGCACTGAGGGCGGTGCGCGCATAGAGGGCAGCATAGAAAAGCCTTTTAAAGAGCTTTGCGAGGAATTTCTAGCCAAACAGCCTGACAAAAAACCCTTGCCAAAGCCCGCCAAACCTACACGCAAACAAAGCGGCGAATTTATGCTTAAAGCCTATAAACTCATCAAAGATGGGCAAAACTACACGGCAAACTATCTCAAAGCGTGCAAAAAGGTGCAAAGACAGCTCAACAGCCTTATTTACGGCAAGCAAAACTGCACCCTTGATGCCATAAATTCAGGCATAGACAAGCTCAAAAAAAGGCTAGAAAGCAGAAAGGCTCTTTTTTGCTACGAGATTTTAAGCCCGCCTTTTACTCACCAAGAAGCCGCGCTTGCGCCCTTGTATGCTAAGCATTTTGAAAACGAAACAGACAGGCAAAACAAACTCTTAATGTGGCTTTACGCCCACGAAGCGTGGGTGGAAGAACTCATCGATTTGCTTGAAGTCTTTGAAGCGAGTATGAAAGTGCATATCGTGCCGCTGCGCGAAGAGCTTGAAAGAAGAAAGCTCTTGTGAGAGCCTTTGACAAAGAAAGTTTTGCGAAATGAAAGTCTTAAAAGATGAGGGCGCGAATTTGCGTTTGATTAAGAAAAATTTGTCAAAATGGCGAGTTTGTTTTGGAATTTAGCGCAGGCTAAATTTGGGCAAAAGATAAAAATTTATAAAAAGGAAAAATCTTGGCAAAAGATGATGTTATCGAAATAGACGGCAATGTCGTGGAGGCGTTGCCAAATGCGAATTTCAAGGTCGAACTTGACAACAAGCACACGATTTTGTGCCACATAGCAGGCAAAATGCGAATGCACTACATACGCATAATGCCCGGCGACAGAGTGCGCGTGGAGCTTACGCCATATAGCCTTGACAAAGGACGCATAACCTTTCGCTACAAGGCTTAGCCTTTGAATGACACTTAAATTTTCGCTACAATGGGCTTTGTAACTTTTACCCAAATGAGGCGTGTGGCTTGTTTGCGTTTAAAGTTGTGAATTTTGCGATGAAAATTTGAGTGGATTGCATAAATTTAAGGCAAAATGCTATGCCTTGCTTTCGCAAAGGGCGCGACGGGCTTTGTCGTTTTAGCTTTTTTAAGAGTAAAAATTTAAAACTAAAAATCTCACTTTGCATTTTGTCGCTAAAAATTTACTCTTGCGACAAAAAATTTAATTTAAAATCAAAATTTCAGCTTTTGCGCCTTAAAAACAAGGCGAAAATTCGCATAAGGATTTTTGCAAGCATTTTTTGTTCCATTTTTTGAAATTTTCAGCCAAAATGTGAAAATTTTTTGTTAAAATTCAGCCTATGAGAGTAGATAAATTTTTAAACGCCGTTTGTATCACAAAAAGGCGCGCAATCGCCGAAGATATGTGCCGTAGCGGAGTTGTGAGTATCAACGACAATGTCGCCAAAGCTAGCAAAGAAGTGCGCGTGGGCGACATTATCAGCATAAAATTCACCACGCACACCGACAGCTACAAGGTTTTAGCCGTGCCGACAAGCAAAAATGTCCCTAAAAACGCGCAAAGCGAATTCGTGGAAAAGCTATGAAAGAGTTTGTTTTAGCCGAATGCGAGCTTGATGAGCTTTGTGCAAGCGTGCCAAAGGCTGGCGTGGTGCTGCTGATGGGCGATTTAGCAAGTGGCAAAACCACGCTTGTGCGGGCTTTGGCAAGGTTTCGTGGTAGCAAAGATGCCGTGAATTCGCCGACTTTTTCGCTACTTCAAAGCTATGAGAGTGCTGAGGGCGCGATTTATCACTATGACATTTACAATGTAGGCTTTGCGGGGCTTTTGCAAAGGGGTTTGGGCGAGAATTTAAGCAAGCAGGGCTTGCACTTGATAGAGTGGGGCGATGAAAACACCGAGCGTTACTTGCAAAAAATGGGCTTAAAGTGCGTGAAAATAGAGATTTCAAATCATCAAAACAAGAGAAAGTATAGGCTGTATGAGTAAGTTAGAAGTTGTGAATTTAGAAAAGATTATCAAAAAAGCCAAAATCATACACGGCATTTCATTAGAAGTGCAAAGCGGCGAAGTAGTGGGCTTGCTGGGTCCAAACGGGGCTGGCAAAACCACTACTTTTTATATGATTTGCGGGCTAATTTCGCCAAGTAGCGGTAAAGTCGTGCTTGACGGCAAGGACATTACGAGTATGCCCCTAAACAAGCGGGCGCGCGAGGGCATAGGCTACTTGCCCCAAGAAAGCAGTGTTTTCAAGGATTTGAGCGTGGAGGATAACCTACTTTTAGCGGCTCAAATCGTTTTTAAAGACAAAAAAGTCCTTAACGAAAAGGTTGAGAAAATGCTCGAACTTTTAAGTATCGAGCCGATAAGGCTTCGCAAGGGTTTATCTTTAAGCGGAGGCGAGCGCAGGCGTTGTGAAATCGCGCGTTCATTGATGATGGAGCCTAAATTTTTGTTGCTTGATGAGCCTTTTGCGGGGGTTGATCCTATTGCTGTGGCTGAAATTCAAAAGCTCATTAACGAGCTGAAAGCACTTGGCATAGGCATTTTAATCACAGACCACAATGTGCGCGAAACGCTAGCCATTTGCGACAGAGCCTATGTCATCAGGGCTGGTAGCTTGCTCGCAAGCGGCACGGCAAGCGAAATCTCACATAACAAAGATGTGCGCAAATACTATTTGGGTGCTGAATTTAGGCTGTTTGAGTGATGTTAAAAACCAAACTTTCGCAAACTCTCAAAGGCAAATTGTCCCAAACCCTGCGTTCGTGGCTTCCTATCTTGCAATCAAGCATTGAGGATTTAAAGGACAATCTCACCGAGCTAAGCAAAGACAACCCTTTCGTAAGTATCAAAGAGAGCAAAAGCCCAAATAACAAAAAGCCTTACTTCGAGCAAGCGGGCAAAGGCTCTTTTTACGATACTTTTGAGGCTTTGAGCGTGGCGAAAAAAAGCGTTTATGAGCTTTTGGACGAGCAAATCGCCCCACCGCTTTTTCCCACGCCAAAGTCCCAAGAGCTAGCGCACAAAATCGTGCAATGCCTAAACAGCGAGGGTTACTTTGAATTTGACGCGAAAATTGTCGGCGAAAACGCCGATGAGATAGAAAAAATAAGGCAACGCTTTAAATTTTTAGAGCCATCAGGCGTTGGGGCAAAGGATTTTAAAGAAGCCTATCTTTTTTCGCTTGAAAATTACGAGCTTGATAGCGAGCTTTACGCACTTTGCGCCCAGCTCATCAAGGATTTTGAAAATATCAAAAACTACGCCAAAGAAGCCCTTTACAAAGACGCGCTTAAAATCATCAAAAAAATCCAAACCCCGCCATTTATCGATTATCTAGAAGACAGCGCGCCCATAGTGCCAGACATTTTCATCTACCGCGAGGGCGGCGAAATCAAAGTCAAGGTAAATGATGATTATTACCCCGAAATCGCCATAGAAACGGACGAGATGACGCACGAATTTTTAAGCGCTTACATAAGAGATGCCAAAAATCTTGTCGATGCGCTTGAAATGCGCCGTGCCACGCTTTACAAAGTAGGGCTGATGATTATAGAATATCAATACGACTTTTTTTTGGGAAAAGATATTAAGCCGATGAAACTTTCTGACATAGCGCAGGATTTGGAGCGCAATTCTAGCACGATTTCAAGGGCGATAGCCAACAAATACCTGAGCTGTGAGCGCGGCGTGATACCGCTTAAAAGTTTCTTTACAGCCGCCGTTGATGAGGAAGGCGAGACTTCAAACGCCGCTATAAAGGACTTTATGCAGGATTTAATCAAACAAGAAAGCCACGAAAAGCCGCTCAGCGATGAAAAACTGCTTGAACTCGTGCAAAAAGAGTTTAAAGAAGTGGCTATCGGCAGGCGCACCATCGCCAAATACCGAAAACAGCTCAACATAGCAAGCTCAAACGAGAGAAAAAGGCTCTATGAGCTGGGGTAAAGTAAATGGGACATTGACTTACAGGGACTTTGCCTTTGCTTGTGAGTTTAAAAGAGTGAAATACTTGCGTTTAAAACTCAACGCAAATGGAGAATTCAAGCTCACCGTGCCTTTTGGCTACACGCAAAAAGCTGTGGTTGAGTTTTTAGACAAAAACAATGCGTGGATAGAGCGAAAATTCAAGGATTTTCAGCAAAAAGCTAGCCAAAAAGACGATAAAATCGAATTTTTAGGCAAAAAATACGAGCTAAAATTTGACGAAAACGCAAACAAAGTGCGTTTTAAAAGGGCTGAATTTAGCTCAAACACTCTCATCATCGCACGCGATGAAGCGCATTTTGAAGCCTTTTTGCGGGCAAATGCGCGTAAAATTTACGCCTTTTATGTGAAAAAATGGCAGGGGCATTTTGACAAGCCCGTAGTGCGCGTGAGCGTGAAAAAAATGCACACAAGATGGGGGTCGTGCAACGGCAAAAAAGGCTACATAAACTTGAATTTAAGGCTCATCGCCAAGCCCTTAAAGGCTGTGGAGTATGTCATCTTGCACGAGCTAACGCACCTAAAATTCGCCCATCATCAAGCGAATTTTTACGAAGAAATTTCGCGCTTAATGCCAGACTACAAACTGCGTGAAAAAATGCTCAAATGAATTTTGCTTTAAATTTAAGCAAAAATTTTAAAAACGAAATTTGGGCAAAATTTAAAAAATGGTTTGAGTAAATTTTGACAAAGAATTTGGGAAAATTTAAAACAAATTTAAAAATTTTGAAAAATTTAGACAAAATTTAAAAAAGTTTTAGAAAAATTTGCAATTTTTTTAAATTGTTACAATTTTCGTTTCAATACTTCTGTAAATTTTGTCATTTTGAGTGAGTGAAACGAGCGAAAAATCCATATTGTCATATTGAGCGTTAGCGAAATATCCACAGAATTTAA